>JBHENQ010000161.1:0-38877 GCA_046261975.1 Gemmatimonadaceae bacterium
CCCCTCCCTCCCAACGCCGCGGCACCGCGACTGAGCGCGGTTCAGCTCGCGGAGAATTTTGCCGACATCGCCCCACCGCTCACGTTTGACGCAGCGCTGCTGGAGGCGCACAAGTGTCTCTTTTGCTACGACGCTCCCTGCACCCGCGCTTGTCCCACCCATATAGACGTGCCGGCCTTCATCAAGAAAATAGAAACAGGTAATCTCACCGGTTCGGCCCGAGTGATCCTGGGTGCCAACCCAATGGGACATTCATGCGCGCGGGCCTGCCCCGTTGAGGTCTTATGCGAAGGTGCGTGCGTGCTGAATGACCGGGACGAGCAGCCGATCAAGATTGCACTGCTGCAGCGCTTCGCTACCGACCACGCACTCGACAAGGCGCTGAAACTCTTCGCTCCAGGCTCGCCGACGGGAAAGCATGTCGCGATAATCGGCGCCGGACCGGCAGGACTCTCATGCGCCCAGGACCTGAGGAGATTGGGCCATGCGGTGACTATATTCGAGGCGCGATATCAACCTGGTGGTCTCAACACCTACGGCATTGCCGAGTACAAGCTGCGTCCACCCACGGCACTTTCCGAGGTCGCGATGGTTCTGGATCTAGGGGTCGAGCTCAAGGCCGGTGTAACGGTGGGACGCGACGTTGCGTTCGAGAGACTGGAGCAAGATCATGACGCGGTGTTCGTGGGGGTCGGTCTCGGTCAAAGTCGCAGTCTGGGCATTCCAGGGGAAGATCTGGCAGGTGTGCAGGATGCGCTCGCCTTCATCGAGCACCTCAAAACGCATCCCTATTCTGCCACGCCCATAGGACGACGGGTGATCGTCATCGGCGCTGGGAATACCGCAATCGATGCCGCCACCCAGGCCAAGCGCCTGGGAGCAGAACGCGTGACGATCATCTATCGACGCGGCGAGTTGGAAATGCCCGCCTACGACTACGAGTATGAGCTGGCCAAAAGCGACGGCTGCGAGTTCCGATTCTTCACCGTTCCCCAACGGATTCTTGGATCATCTTTCGTCAGTGGCGTGGAATGCTTGCGCGCACAGCCTGGCCCGCCGAGCCCCGACGGTCGGTGCACCGCTGTCGAGCTCCCGGGTAGCGCGCACGTTTTAGAATGTGACACGATACTCAAGGCACTTGGCCAGCAACCGCTGAATGAGTTGGCCCGCGCAGCAGGGCTGAGAATCGAAGGAAGCCGCATGACGAGCGACAAGCCCAACGTATTTGTCGGTGGAGATTGTGGGAACGGCGGTGCGGAAATCGTGAACGCGGCAGCCGAGGGGAAGTGGGCCGCCTTGCAGATTCACGAGTTCCTGACGGGGGAAAAGTTGCCAGTTCCGCTGGGAATGGCTCTAAAACAGATGACAGGGAACAGTTGACAGGTCACAGGTGACAGGGAACAGACGCGACACCGGACACCCGACACCCGACACCCTAGACCCCTGACCCTGAGACATTCTTTCACACGGTACGAACCCCATGGCTGACTTGAGCGTCAACTTCGCCGGCATCGAGTGCCCCAATCCTTTTTGGTTGGCGTCCGGCCCGCCGACCAACACATACGGCCAGGTAGCCCGAGCCTTCGACGCCGGATGGGGAGGCGCCGTATGGAAAACGGTAGGCGAGCCGATCATTAATGTCTTCTCGCGTTACGGGTCAGTGGATCTCGGGCTGAACCGGATGATGGGATTCAACAACATCGAGCTGATTTCCGATCGCCCCATCGAGGACAATCTTCAGGAAATCGCCGAATTGAAGCGCACCTACCCCACGCGCGCTGTGGTGGTATCGCTAATGGTGGAGAGCAAGCGAGAGGCCTGGCACGATATCGTGAAACGGACGGAAGATACCGGGGCCGACGGCATCGAGCTCAACTTCGGATGCCCACACGGCATGAGCGAGCGCGGGATGGGTAGCGCGGTCGGCCAGGTGCCGGACTACACGTGTCAGATAGTGCAATGGGTCAAGGAGGTGTCGCATATCCCGGTGATCGTGAAGCTGACGCCCAACGTCACTGACATCGCCTACATCGCGCGCGCGGCGGTCCGAGGGGGAGCGGATGCGGTATCGCTAATCAACACCATCAACTCGATTGTTGGCGTGGACCTGGATTCACTTACTCCGCTTCCCAACGTTGGCGGCAAGTCGAGCCATGGGGGTTACTGCGGCCCGGCGGTTAAGCCTATAGCGCTCAACATGGTCGCCGCTGTGGCTGGCGATCCGGAAGTGAACGTCCCGGTATCCGGAATTGGTGGCGTTGCTACGTGGAAAGATGCGGCTGAGTTCATTGCGCTTGGTGCGGGCACGGTGCAAGTATGCACAGCGGTGATGCACTACGGCTTCCGCATCGTTGACGACCTCATCGACGGCCTCAGCAGCTGGATGGATGATAGGGGACATCGCAACCTCCATGGCTTGATGGGCCGGGCGCTTCCCAAGGTCGTGAAATGGGAGCAGCTGGATCTTAACTACCACATAATCGCGGAGATAAATCAGGAAAAGTGCATCAAGTGCGAGTTGTGCTGGGCGGCGTGCGAGGACGGCGCGCATCAGGCAATCCTTCGCTTGCCGCGGGAGAGTGGCGGCCCCGTGGTCGAGATTATCGATGAGGCGTGCGTAGGGTGCAACCTCTGCGCCGAAGTCTGCCCGGTACAGGGTTGCATAGAGATGCGCCGCGTGGAGAACGGCGCGCCGGCGGTTACATGGCAGGACTATGCCGCAGGAAGGGGGATGCTAGCTCCGCGCTCGGAGGCTTTTCATACCATTAAGGCGGGGAACAGCTGACCCCACTGCGTATCGAGTACCAGCTTCGCACTGCGCAGTGATTGCGTACTGCGCGTGCAGCACACGGGGCTGCGCACGCAGTACTCGCCGTGAGGGCGGAGATCTTTGTGCTAGTGATTAGGGCGCAGTGCAGTCAGGGCTTGACAGTCGCGCCCGAAAAGACACCCTTATAGCGTGCGTCGGAAATAGCTCTCTCTAGCCGATTGACGGAGGAGTGACGATGGAGAGGAGAAACGCGGCCAAGCTGGTAGCGATTTGGGTGGTAAGCGCGATGCTGTCGGCCGTGTTTCTCATCGTTGGAATTCCCAAGCTCATCGGTGGCGAGAGTCATTGGGTGGACGCCTTTGCAATGATGGGCTATCCGTCGTGGCTTCGGGTGTTGGTCGGCCTGGCGGAGACCGTCGGCGCGCTGTGCCTGCTGATACCGGGCACTGCTGTATTTGCCGCGACGGTGCTCGCGCTCCTGATGGTGGGCGCCACGTATGCTCAGCTCACGCTGGGCAACCCTGGCGGCGCGGCAATCCCGTTCATGCTTGGCATTCTGCTGGGGCTCGTGGCGTGGTTCAGACGACCCTCCGCGCCTCATCAAGCGCATCCAGAGGCCTACGAAAAGGCCCGGCGCGTGATCAGGGAAGGGTTACTCGCCGGCTTCATCGGTGCCATAAGCGTAGCGATATGGTTTCTCATTGTCGACATGATCAATGGGCGCCCTCTCTTCACACCGATGATTCTGGGTAAGGCGCTCTTCTCTGTATTCGGTCCCGTGCCGCCCGGCGAGAACCCGATCGTCCATATTGCCGGCTACACTATCTTCCACATCACGGCCTTCGTAGCGGTTGGAACGCTCCTGGCCGTGATAGTGGCTGCGGCGCAGGACCAGCCTGCTATTCTAGCCGGCCTGCTGATTCTGTTCGTTGTGTTCGAGATCGGCTTCCACGGCCTCGTCGCCCTGTTGCAGGAGACGACGATACTGGGGTCTTTGGCGTGGTATCAGGTGATGGCAGGAAACCTGATCGCAGCCACTGGCATGGGACTCTATCTGTGGAAAGCCCATCCCGAGCTGCGAGCCGAGTTCGCGCATGCTCTGGACGGTACGGAAGACGAAGACGACTAAGTTCTCGGGAGTCGGGAGTCGGGAGTCGGGAGTCGGGGAGTTAGGTGTCAGACGACTGGCGTGTGCGTGCGGCCCGTTTTTTCTGAATCCACCAAACGCCGATCACGATCGCGGCGAAGATCACTGGTGTGAACACCATAAGAGCGCCCGCCCAGAACATGCTGAGCGACATCGCGTCGTCGTTCATCACCGTCCCAGAAAGCGGTTCAGATTCTTGAGGTAATACGATAGAAGAATTGTCGCCAGCGCGAACGCTACGGACAGCACAAGAGTCCCCGTTCCCCCTGCCTCCCTGAAGTCGACGAAAGCCCAGAAAGCAAAAAAGCCGCAGAAAAGAATGGCGGTGCCTATCAGGAACCTGTGAAAGATGATCATATGATCCTGTCCGCAACCATCAGCGTGAGCAGAACAGGCAGGTATACCAGAGATGCGAGGAAGAGCCGCCTGGCGCCTTGCAGTGAGTGGTGCCGCGCCGCCGAGATGCTGACCCAGAGGAACCAGCTTGAGAGGAGCATCGCGCCGAAAAAGTAGGGCGCCCCTGTCATGCCAAGTACAGCAGGTACCAAGCTGATCGGAACAAGAGCACACGCGTTCAAGGCTGCCTGCCGAAAAGTCATCTTTCCCCGCTCATCCACTACGCTCAGCATCTTCATTCCCGCACGAGCGTAGTCCTCGCGGTAGAGCCAGGCCAGAGCGAGAAAGTGTGGAATCTGCCAGAGAAAGAGAATCCAGAATAACGAGAGGGCGCGCACATCTATCGCGGCACCCGCTGCTGTCCAACCTCCAACAATGGGAAGCGCTCCCGGAACCGCACCAATGAGTGTTGCCAGCGTCGTGCGGCGCTTTAGCGGTGTATAGACGAAGACGTACGATGCCAGCGTTGCGGCCGCCAGGATCGTCGTCGCGGCGTTTACGAACGCAGCCAGATAGGCGATCCCCAGCAACGCAGAGCTCCATGCGAATACACTCGCCTCGACCGCGGTGAGGCGGCCCGCGGGGAGTGGCCTGTTGGCCGTCCTGCGCATGAGGGCGTCCGCGTCGCGCTCCAGTATCTGATTGAGCGCGTTCGTCCCGGCAGCCACGAGGGTCGTACCTATCAGCGTGTGAGCGAGGAGCAGAATTCTGAGCGCAGGCGACAGGGCAGTCTGCGGGTCGGCCATGTAGAAACCCACGGCGACCGTGATCAGAACCATGAGAACGATTCGCGGTTTGGTGAGCTCCAGCAGGTCGGCCGGCGCTGCCCTCGGCACGGCGATAGCTACCACCGGTACTCCGTGATGACGGCCGTCACCAGAATAACCGCCAGCGGCAGCGGTGCGATGGCCAGTATGCGCAGCCGGTTGGGCTCGAAACGCAGGTGCATGTAGTACAACGCAACCATGACGGCTTTCCAGACAGCAAGAAATATGAGCAGCAGGATCAGCACGGTCTTGGGCCAAGGAAGAAACGCGACGCCCAGCTCGATGGCGGTAAGCACCGCAAGAGCAATGAATACTCCGATGTAGTTCGGATGGCTCTTGTGTTTGGCTTCCGCCGTTTCGTCAGTCGATGTCATATCAGGTAGACGATGGTGAACAGGATGATCCAGACCAGATCGACGAAGTGCCAGTATAGCCCTATGACTTCCACGCCACGGTGGTCGGTGGCCGTGTACCTGCCCTGAAATGCCCGTATCGTCACGAAGATCATGCAGATCACGCCGACCGTCACGTGAAAACCGTGGAAGCCGGTCATGGTGTAGAACGTGGATCCGTAGAGGCCCTCGCTGGGAACGAAGCCGTGGCCAATGAGCTGGTTGTACTCGAAGATTTGCACCCCTACGAAGGTGGCGCCGATCAGGACGGTGGCGACCAGCCAACGCCGCAGCGCGCTCTGATTGCCGTCCTGCGCGCCCGCGAACGCTTTGACCATCGTCACGCTGCTGCAGATGAGAAGGAACGTGTTGACAGCCGTAACCGGGATGTTCAGGACCTCTCCAGGCGGCTTCCACGAAGCCGGATGCGCAACACGAAGGATGATGTAGGAGCCTATGAGCGCAGTGAAGAACATCACCTCCGAGCCCAGGAACACCCACATGCCCAGTTTTTCGTTGTAGACGCCGGCGCCCTCTTCCCGGTGCGCCGGAGGCTGCATCACTGCGGCTGCTGCGTGCGTCATCGGCGACTCCCTCTAATGAACGACTGGTGGGTGGGGGGGGTGCCCGTGAGCAGGCTCGTGCGCGGACTCCAGTTTGCGGTTCTGCGGCAGGAAATCTTCCTCGACGAGCGGCGAGCTGTACTCGTACGGACCGCGGTACACCGTTGGTGTGACGGGGAAGTTTCCATGCGGAGGTGGCGATGGGGTCGTCCATTCCAGCCCGTTGTCGTCCCATGGATTGTCCGGCGCCTTTTCGCCCTTGAACCAGCTCATTATGAAGTTCGCGGCGAAGATGAGCTGGGCGGCAAAGAGCAGGAACGCTGCCACCGAGATCATGGTGTTGATGCCCTGTAGCGGCTGGAGGAACTCGTACTGGTTGGGGTCGTATATCCGGCGCATGTGGCCCTGAGCGCCCAGACCGTGCATCGGGAAAAAGACGACGTTGTAGAAGATCATCGTCGTCCAGAAGTGCACCTTGCCCCAGAACTCGCTCATCAAGCGCCCAAACATCTTGGGATACCAGAACGTGATGGCGCCGAAGATCGCGAACAGACTCCCGCCGAACAGCACGTAGTGAAGGTGAGCCACGATGAAGTACGTGTCATGGATGTATATGTCCACTGGCGTGGATGCCATGAATATTCCGCTCAGTCCGCCAATGACGAACATCGACACGAATGCAATGGCGTGCAGCATGGGGACATGAAAGCGAATGTTGCCGCGCCACATGGTGCCAAGCCAGTTGAACACTTTTATGGCTGATGGCACAGCGATAAGCATGGTGGAGATCATGAACCCGGTACCGAGCGTCGGATTCATCCCACTCATGAACATATGGTGGCCCCAAACGCCCCAACCGATCACGCCGATGCTCATGATTGCGATGACCATGGACGCATAGCCGAAAATCGGCTTGCGCGATCCGTTGGCGATTATGTCGGACGCCATTCCCATGGCGGGCAGAATGAGGATGTAGACCTCCGGATGCCCGAAGAACCAGAAAAGATGCTGCCAGAGAAGCGGCTGCCCGTTCTTGGGAGGAAAGAAGAACGTCGTCCCGATGGTCTGGTCGAACAGCAGCATTATTATCGCGCCGGACAGCACGGGCATGGCGAGCAGAACCAGAATTGCCGTTATGAACAGGGACCAGATGCTGAGCGGCAGCCGGAACCAGTTCATGCCCGGCGCGCGCATGTTGATAATGGTCGTGATGTAGTTGAATGATCCCAGAATCGACGACAGTCCGAGGATGATCAGGCTGACACACCAGAGGACCTGGCCCGTGCTCACCCCGGACCACTCAGGGTTGGCGCTCAGCGGTGCATAGCTGGTCCATCCCGCCGCCGAGTGACCGCCTTCCACGAAAAACCCAGCCAGCATGAGAAAGCCGGCGGGCACCGCGATCCAGAACGACGCCATGTTGATGCGCGGGAACGCCATGTCCGGTGCGCCGATCTTGAGCGGAATCAGGTAATTCCCGAACACTCCAACCAGAAGCGGCATGATGGCGAAAAACACCATGAAGGTGCCGTGCATGGTGACCAGCGAGTTGTAGAACTCGGGAAGAATTATCCCATCTGGCGCCATCGTCTCGGGAAGAATGCCGCCGCCGGGCATCGGCTTTCCCGGAAAGCCCAACTGCCACCGCATCGCCATCGCCAGCAGTCCGCCTATGAGCAGAAACAGGAGGCTCATGAGCAGAAACTGAATGCCTATGATCTTGTGGTCGGTGGAAAAGATGTATTTGCGAAGGAAGGTGCGGTCATCAATATGCGCACCTTCGTGAACCATGTGGCCAGGCGTTGCTGCAATCGTCGCCATGTCGCGTCCTCGTTATCGTTGCGTTGCTACTCGGGAACGTTCAGCCATCCAACGGTCGTAATCCGCTTCATTGTGTACAGTGACCATCGCCTTCATCCGGTAATGACCAAGACCACAGAGCTCCGCGCAAGCCATCTCGTACTGACCCTCCTCGGTCGGCTGGAACCAAACCCGGATGCTCATTCCAGGCACGGCGTCCTGCTTGATCCTGAATGCCGGAACGAAGAAAGAGTGAATAGCGTCTTCGGAAGTCAGAGTGAGGACTACCGGTTTGTTGACCCGCAGATGCAGTTGCCCGCGCACGGAGAAGTCATCGGGATTCCCGAGCCTTGCATCGGCACCCGGATACGTAAAGTGCCACTCGAACTGCTTGGCGTGGATGCCAATCTCTTCCGCGTCCGCCGGCACACTCTTTCTTCCCTTGATCTCATTCCATGTGCCGGCGCTCAGGAGCCCAATAATGACCACGACAACGGTCGTGACGCTGGTCCAGACGATCTCCGCCGTATTGTTGCCGTGAGTGTAGTGCGCCTTGCGGCCGGGGCGCGCGCGGTACTTGAACAGGAACCACAGTAGCGCCAGCTGAACGATCACGAACGCGACGCCCGTGATGATCAGGATGAGATAGTAGAGCCAGTCGATCTCGCCCGCGAACGTCGAGGCGCCGTGCGGCAGAATCCAGCTCATATTGGCTCTCCTTCCGGTTGGCTCAGGAAGCCTTGGGACCGAACGTGAAGTCCGCGCTCTTTGCCTCGTCAGCGCCAACGGTGACGCTCATCGTCTGTGTCCCGAGCTTTTCGTGCCATGCCTCGATCTCGTAGGTTCCGGCCGGAAGACCAGAGATCTTGAACGAGCCGCCGGCGTCCGATGTGGCGAAGAATGGATGATCGAGCACTCCGACATAGGCGTTCATCCATCCATGGACGTTGCACTCGAGGGGCACCATCACCTCTCGAGTATTGAACGTTCGGGTGGTGGTCATTCCCTGAGTCGGCTGGCTGATGTTGAAACCGCGGTTCTCGGTGGGAACTGCCTTGATGTTGTGAAGGAGAGGATCGCTGTTCTTGATCTCAAGGTTTTGGCCTACCATCACTCCGAACACCCGCGGCTTGTAAATGCAGCCATCCTGGTCGATGACGGCCGGCGACGAGGGAGCGCTGTACGACTGCCCGGCTGCAATACCACTCTTCACGTAGACGAACACGTTGCCGAGCATGCCGTCGTTGACGACTATCTGAGGATCGGTCACTCCCTGTGGGTGCTTGGCCTTGCACGCTGCCTCTTCGCTCATGTCTATGGCCGGGTTGGCTGGAGCGGTACCGCTAAAGGCGACCTTTCCCGCGATGGACGCGTTGCCCATCGCGCCGGTCTGGCCTTCCGCCGGTCCTCCGGCCCCTGGTGCCGCATCGTCGCTCGCAGTTTTATCGCCACCACAGGCTGCCGCCAGGAAAGCCATGCAGAAAATCGCGCGTCTCATCATCCGCTTCTCCAAGTAAGGTTAGTCTGCGCCTTCTCGGCGCTGGGCCTGCATCACTAACATGAGACCGACTCCAGCGGTAAGCAACACCGCGACCACGGGAATAATGTACACGGTGGACGGCGTCGGGACGTCAAGATAAATCGAGTACCAGGCACTAGCCGAACCGCGCACTTCACTCTCACCGTTCGATCCGTCCGAGGCGAAGAATGCTACAGGGATAGCCTGGCCGGAAGCGAAAGCTGGTGCTGCCGCTGTGTCGGCCGGCATCAGCGCGCGCGTGATCTGCAGCTGCCACTCCCCGTTGCTGTACCTCGCCGCGTGCGAGATACCACGCGCACCCGGGTTCGAGGTAAACTGTCCAAGGCCGGTTGAGCGGCCTTCTTCCACAGCGTCGGGCGCCTCGCCCCCACCGGTCCAGCGCCACATGTAAGCCGGCCGGCGAGTGCTGCCTCCAAGGAAGAATGGTGGCTCGGCGTCAGCATGCAGTTGCATAGGGAACTGAACCGAAAATCTGTCCGGCCCTTGCTGCGTGGCAAGCGGGCCATCGGTGTCTGTCATCGTCTTGGAGACTCGACCGAGCCATTCATCCCAGGCGGCGTCGGGACTCTTTGACGGGTCGTGCCACGTGAGTTTCACGGCGAGCCGCTTGCCGTCGTGCATCGCCTGCACCCAGACCTCGCTGACCATCGGCGCAAACCACCGCGGCTTTATTACGATCTGCCCAACCAGCGGAATGAAATGCCGTTCCGCCCTGTTCCAGGCGCTGTCAGCAGGCGATGACGGGAGTGCAGCCTCTCCCTCCACCAGCGCTGCGCGAATGACCTCGCGCACAGGAGGCGCTTTTTCCGGCGATAAGCTCCGAACGTACTGGGCCGTGCGCCAGAGCTGCTCGTCCGTGATCAGCTTGGCGTCGATTGCGTCGCTGAACGATGGCATCGGCGTGCCGTCCAGTCCCGTGCGCAGCCGGGTGTAAATCTCCTCTACCGAATTGCCACCGGTGAAGTTCCAGCTGGCGCTGAGATCCGCCGCGCGGACCGGGAAATCCCAGTCGTCAGTGAGCGTAGGGGCTGAAGGACCGTCGCCGAGGCCGTTCTGTCCGTGACACTTGAAGCACTCGAGCTTATCGTACGTCGTGCGGCCCTCGGCGATTGACTCATCCGACGTACTGGGCGCTTTGCCCACCTCGACAGTCTTTGCGGTGGTATTGGTGAAGAATCGCGAGAAGCTTTTGATGTAGGCCACAACGTCGGCGCGTTCGGAGTCGGTCAATCGGGACTTCCACTCGGGCATCGCAGTGCCGGGCATACCTTCGTCCACGATGCGGAGTATGTCGGCGTCGGTCGGTATCTCTCCGCTGGCAGTCGTGCGAATCTGGTAGACGCCTTTGGTGAAATCGCGTGGCCGGGGTAGCATGTATGCCGCGGCTGATCCATCGCCCGCGCCGGTGTTCCCATGGCATTCCGCGCACCATTTGTCGTAGACTGCCTTGCCACCGGGTGCCTGCTGGGCAGCCAGCGCCGCGACCTGCGTCAGCGCGATGACGCCAGAAGCAGCGCGCCACCAGGATCTAGTCATGCGCGGCTCCCGTTTCGCGCCTCTCGGCTCCCGCGTGCTCCGCCTCAGAGCGGCGTGGACGCGACCCGGATTGCTCGTAAATAAAGATGATCACCGCCCATATCTCGTCTTCCGTGAGGTAGTCTTCCCATACGGGCATCGCGGAGTTCCACGGCGTACCCTCCTTGGGCAGTCCCGGGCCACCTTTGGCAACGCGCCAGAAGACGAAGCTCTCCGTGAGCTGGGCGATAGTGCCGGGGTCGACGAAGGAGAGCGGGGTCGGGCTGAAGCCATGTCCGTAGTGGCCCAACCCGTCGAGACGATCGCCGTGACATGCGAGGCAATTCTTGTAGTAGATCGCCTTGCCCGTTGCGAGATGCTCGGCCATGGAACCACGCTTCCGCAACGGGTTCTCGAGAGTTGCCAGCTCGATGGGTTTCCCGCGGAAAGTGATCTGGCTGGGCGGCGCGGGATGTACGGAGCGGAGTTGGATGGGCGCCTCCACCCTGGGCCGCGTTTGCTCGAACGCCACGTAACCCACGAGCAGCGGCAACAGCACGAGGAGCGCCGTGCGAAGCCAGCGCTTGTCTTTGTCCACCAAGGTGGCGTTAATGGGTTGCCTGAAATCGCGCCACCGCTCTTCGCTGCTGCTCACGTGGATGAGAATCCCTATGAGCGCGATGAACATGTACTGTACGATCACGCTCCGCGGCACTGCTGCGCTCGACGCACCCAGTAGCGGCGGAATGAAGCGGATGCCGAACTTGAACAACAGATATGCAAGCACGAGAAGTAGAAGCGCCTGCCAGAATGGATGGCGTACTGCGTTGCGAAGTGTCGTCATTTGCGACTCGACAGGAACTGGACCAGAGCCTCGAGCTGAGCGGCGGATAGCTGCTGTCCGAACACCGCGGGCATCATCCCGCCGAACTGTTCATATCCTTTCGCGGTGTCAGCGTGGGGGAAGAGAATTCCACGCCGGATAGCTTCGGCACTTAGGCGCCGGCCAATACCGTCGAAGGAAGGCCCCACCGCGCCGCCGGTGCCGCCAAGCTGGTGACAGCCGATGCAGCCCTTCTCCTTGTACAGATCTTCGGGATCCATGGTGGCGGTCATGGCTGTGCCGCCGGCACCCGCCGGACCCACGCCACCCGTTGCGCCGCCAGCATTAGGTGCAGCCTTTGGAATATCGGCGCCAGTCACCGTAACCTCACCACCAAGGGACTGGAGGTACGCGATGATCGCCCAGATCTGCCCTTCGTCGATCTGGCGTCTCATGTCGGGCATGATGGGCTCGAAGCCGGGAACCACGAACGTGTTCGGAGTGGTCATCGAAGCGTAGAGGTAAGCCTTGCAGTCCTGTCCCTGCACGCGTGACCCGCAGCGACTGCCGATGGGCCCCTGGCCCGCGTGATCGGTGAGTAGGTTAGGCGCACGTGTGCCGAGTCCGTGGCACGCGGTGCAGCCGCCGGCGCTGCTGTAGACGCGCTCGCCGGCGGCAACGAGCACTTCAGGCGTCACGTCGGCGGACAGATCCAGCGACTGAGGCACCTCCGACTCCAGCTGCGGAATGATGTGCGCGATCATCGTGTAGAAGCCGATGACGACTATCGCCGTCGCCAACACCTTGAGATTCGTTCGCCACATGGCGGTTCAGGCTCCCTTCTTGTGGGCTGCGCTCTCGGCGAGCCCGCCAAGCCAGAAGATGAACGCCACGAGGCTCAGAAAGATCACCACACAGGCGCTGATCATGTTAGCCGCGTAACCGAGCGCCGGTGTCGCGGCTCCGCTGCTGGTGTCGCGCATAACCTCCCAGATGTGCCAATGCTGGCGAATGCCACTCCGTGCGAAGCCCATGAGTCCCATGAGCCACGTGAACGTGACAGCGAGAACGAACAAGGCATACTGGGATCTATCGGGCATCTCGCCCCAGCGAATCTCGCCGCGCGACTCGGCGCCACGCCCGAGAGCGATATCGATAGCTGTGACGGTGAAAATGCAGAGCAGAACGGCGGCGACCTGGTAGACGCTGAAACCGATGCGAACGATGGCTTCCACGAAATACCCATACACTCCGTAGAACAACACTACCGCGGCCGCGATCGCGAACATTGCGGCCTGCACGATGGTACCCGTCTTCGCCCACGACACTGTTGGCCGCGTATTTGCCCGTCTGTAGATCAGAAACGAAAGGAACGTCGTGAGGATCATGAGATTGACCGCGGTGTTCTTGGCGCTCATCACTCCCAGCACGTTGAGGAAGGGGTGGTGTGATCCGCCCATTGCCGCCAGCTCCTCGCGGCTCGCGATGATGGTGTGCGGCGTCGCCCAGACGATCCAGCAAACGACGAGTACGAGCAGCATCCACTTTGTGTAAGGCTGGAATCGCTCCGCGCCGGGTATTCGTTCCATGCCGGTCCAGAGGTAGTAATTGGCGGCGAGGAACAGAACGCCAATGAGGACGGCCTGGACGATCCACAGCCAGCTCATGAAGCCGCCCATCATCGTGATGCCCATCTGCTGGTTGTACTCGTAGATCTCACGTCCGAGCCAGTAGCCGGCGAACGGGAGTACTATGAATGTCGAGATGGCTATGAAGTTGCCGACGTAACCCATCCAGTCGTAGTGAGCCTTTTCCTCCTGGGTCTTGGCCGATAGGAACCGATAGGCCGCGTAAGCGGCAACGATAGCGCCGCCAAACACTGCGTTGGCGATGAGGCGGTGGATGTTGATCGGCATCCATGTCGCGTTGGCGATCGCGTTCCAGAGCCCCACCTCTTCCGGCAGCGTCTCCGCGCTCAGTCCGCTCGGCGGGGACATCATGTACGTGAGCCAGCTGTTGGCTATCAGCATCACGACAGTGCCCCAAACGTTGAGCAACAGACCCAGACCCCAATGTCCCCATTTTGCCGTGCCGATCTTCCACCGGTCCCAACCGTAGTAATAGAGGTACAGTGTGAACGACTCGATGAAGAAGAGTCCCGCGTAGAGCCACATCGACAGGCTGAAAACTCTCGCCATGTGTCCCCAGAAACGCGGATACAGCGTGGTGAGGAAAAACAGAAGAAGCCCGCCCCATAAAGCCGTTGCGCTGTAGGCGAAGACCAGGAGGCGCGTGAACTCCTTCGACAGTTTGTCGTACTTCTCGTCCTTCCCGATTATGCCTATAAGCTCGGTGATGACTGCGAACATCGGAACGCCGAGCACGAACGCGGCAAACATCAGGTGTACCTCTGCCGCGATCCAGACGGCGCCGCGGGCGCCGATGCCTGGGAAGTGGCCGTACGCGCCGCTCGTGTCCGCGGCTGCCTGCAGCAGCAGTGGAAGATCGATCATCACGCGGCTCAATCCCTGTTGAGGAAGAAGGGTTTCCGTTTGGAGAAATCGATCGGCATGGACCGTCGCACCTCGCTCATCATCTCTGCCGTTACCTCCTCGAGGCCGTGTCCGCGAGCGTACTCTTCCAGTCTGTTCGCTACGACACCTCGCACGAACGAGGGAATGCGCTGCATGCGGGCCTCGGCTTCGGCCGACCAGCGCATCGCCCGTGCTGGGGCCATTCCGTAAGTGATTTCACGGGCTCTCTCGATCGCTGGCACGCCGCCGGTCGGCTCGTACGCGCACGAAGGGTCGGCAGCCATGTAGTCGTGCTCGAGCGCGAAAGCGCGGGCCCTGCAGCCACCGCAGATTTTCCTGTATTCGCAGATGCCGCACTTGCCGCCAAGCTGTCCAGCCCGAAGATCGCGAAAGAGTTGAGACTCGTGCCATACGGAAGCGAACGACTCTTGACGCAGGTCACCCGCCTGTGCCGGGAGATACGGGCACGGCGTGAGCTTGCCATCGGGCGTAATGCGGCAGTACTGCGTGCCACAGGGGCATCGCGTCTCGTAGTTCAGGACGGGAGAGTCCGGCGCAGTCTGGTAGAGGTGTCGCATGAAATGTGGCGCGCACTTGGCTCGCACCATCATTCTACCCAGATACTGCCGGTTGAACCGCACGAGTTCAGCCAGGACAGCCTCGTAATCGTCGGGACCCAGGTCAGAAAGTCGCGCGCCTCGGCCCGTCGCGACCAGAAAGTAGAGGTTGAACGAGACGGCTCCCCGGTCGGCGGACCAGGCTACGAGCTGCTCCAGCTCGCCGCGATTGCCCTTCGTCACCGTTGTCTGAATAATGAAGTCGAGCCGATGGGCGCGCAGCCTTGTCAGCGCCTCAGTAGTCGCAGCGAGCGAGCCTTTGCCGTGCCGGAAGTTGTCGTGATGCCTGTGATCGAGGGAGTCCACGCTAACCGCAACACCACTCACACCGGCGTCCTTGAGCGCGGCGATGCGCTCGTCAGTCAGCATCGTCCCGTTGGTGCCGACGACTACCGTTGCTCCGCGGCTGGAGGCGAAGGAAGCGATCTCACAGAGATCGCTGCGCAGCAGAGGCTCGCCTCCGGAGAGGATGAACATGGGCGCCGGGTTCATCGCCATGATCTCCTCGGCGATCCGCAGGCATTCCTGCGTGGTGAGCTCGCCGTCCGCCGTCTCGGACGGCCCGGCGGATATATAGCAGTGCGCACACTCGAGATTGCAACGGCGAGTGAGGTTCCAGGCGACCACGTGAGGAACGTAGCCGCCGCTCGCTAACTCGCCCGTGTGCGGTTCCTCGAGGAGGTGGCCTTCGCTAGTCATCACCGGCCTGGGACTCGAGCAGCTGTTCGACAGCCGCGCGGGCATTCTCAGGTGTCACGGTTTTGAAGTCCACCGGGCACTTGGTCATCTTCTCCTCGATGTCGCGTATCGGACATCGAGTGATGCCGGATGCCTTCGCCTCTTCAATAAAGCGCCGCATTTCAGGCGATAAAGCATCTCCCCCCTCTGCCTCGGCGCGAATTTGCTTGGCGCGGAGCTCCGTGAACATCACCATCATTGTGTCCATGTCGAATTCATCGGCTTCGATCATGGCCTGCTTGTTCTCGTCCATCACGCGCGTTGTGATCCGCCAGATGTCGTGAGCTCGGGCGAAGCGCTCGACCGTGTTGCGAGCCAGAGGCCTTGCAATGAGCGGCACCGCCCGAAGGCGCGACCATGACTCGTGAGTCCACACGATTGGGTCGGTGGCGACGCGAGGCCTAGTGCTGGTCCGCCCTGTTACCGGACACTTCACTTCAGTGAGTGCTTCAACCGGCTCCGGGTCATCGTCGTAACCTTCCACTTTGGTGTGCTTCATCTGCTCGCCTGCTTTCACCTCGGCGAGCGCAACCTCCTCCGCGGTGCCGATTCCCATGATGAGCTGCATGTGCGTCGGCAGAAGCTTTCGTATCGCCTCGTCGAGCCACTTGTTGGTGACGATGTCACCACCGCCCTCAAGCACGAACTCCTCGACCGCTTTTCTCGCGATTCCCTGAGCGAAGGGGGGCACCCGTAGAATGCGAACTTCGGCATCAGGCGACCACGGCAGCGAAGCAACACCGTCTTCCTCGATCCACGGGATGTCTTCCGGTTTTATGCCAACCGTGCCGGTAAGCAGTACGCTGCACGGCGCGAGGCGCACCAGATTCTCTGCCTGGGAGCCGAGCTGCGTTCCCTCGATTCGGTGGCCACCGTGGCGGGCCAGGACCAGGAGCGCGGGCTTCACCTCTTCGGCCCACTGCATAATGACCTGGAAAGGTTTGCCCACGAGTATCTGCGTCTTTATGGGAACGTCTGGAAACTCCTGAGCCATGATTTCCGCGCGCTTCAGATTGGCCTGGCAGAGTTTCAGAAGCCCCTTGTCGATGATGTTGTTGTGAAGCTCCTCCTGCTCCTCGAACTTGAACACCTTGGACGCTTGTGCAGACAGCACGTCCTTGATGTTGTTGAATACCACATGATGGTATTCGACGTCGAATGCGCTGCAGATGTAGAGCGACGCTCCGAACTCCTGGGCCAGATCCAGAGCGACGCGCATGCACCGGTAGCTGTAGGACGAGCCGTCGACGCACACCATCAAACGGCCGCCGTCGAGAGGCGTTTCGTCGCGAACGATCAGGACGTCTCTTTCGATGCCGCGGAGGGCCCGAGCCACAACGCCTCCGAGCTGACTATAGTGCTGGCGGCCGAGGCCGTGGGCGCCGATGGCGACCAGATCGTATTGCCGGCCCGAATTTCCGGCGAGTCGGGCGGCTGAGTCTTCTTCTTCCGCGACAATGCGGCCGTCGTCGCCCAGCTTGACGTCGCTGCGCGACCGATCGCCGCCGTCGTAACTCGCTGCACGGTTGGGATCGAAGCCAATGAGCCCAGGCAGGCGCCCCTCGCCGTGATTTACTTCGTTGACGATCTCTTCGTAGTTGATGCCCTCGAGGAGCTGGCGGGTGAGCGCGACCTCGGCTTTTTCGCAGCGCTTGGCCATCTGGTCGAGAAAGCTGTCGGCGATGAGCTGCAGACCTTTCTCGATGAGCTTGTCGTGGATCTTGCGCTGCTTTTTGATTTCGTCGGGTGTCTGGAACTGCGCGGGTAAGCCGGTCTCGAGTTGCCGGAAGCGAACGTCGTGCAGTCGTGCTGCGTAGACGTGATTGCCGGTTATGCGTCCGTTAGTAACTTTGCAAATCTCGATCGCGCGATCGATTGCCCAGTCGGAGTGTTGGGAGTTGTCTACGGGAACGAATATTTCCCTGTACATTGCTCCGTCCTGGTGCAAGGGTGAAATGTCGCGCTCAGCCGCATGAGTTACCGCGGCGTGATATTAGACCCGGCGAGCAAAGTGTCAAGGGACAACCTGGCGTCCGCTTTCGTCCCATACGGTGATGGCATCCACTGGGCACGCATCGCATGCCTCGAGCAGGCGAATGCGTTCGATACCCTCGGGTGCGACGAAGACTGCGATGGTCTCAGCATCCAGAGCGAAGGCTTCCGGAGCTGCCGTAACGCAGTCTCCGAAACCCACGCACAACGTACGGTCTATTCGGACTCGCAAACCGCTCACGCTCCGTTCCTCGAACTCGGCCACGCTACATTCCCTCGAGCCCCAGCTCAGTGCGCGCGCGGTCCATAACTGCTGGCGTAATCTCGGTAATGCCGTGCTCGGAGGCGTACTCGCTGTAGATCTTCTTCACCATTCCGCGCACGAAGCCTGGAACGCGAGCCAGACGCTCATTGGCCTCCGGGCTCCAGCCCGGTCGCCTGGATGCGACGGCGGCCGAGTCGGAGTCCGTGAACGCATCATCCCGACCCACTAGTGAGCTTCGGACGAGCTCCATCGGTTGTTCGTCCAGCGTTCGGCCGCCGATCTTCACTCCCAGGGAGCCCACGAGCTGCGTCTCCATGGGATTCGCGAGCATGGCGATCTTGCGCCGGCAGGTAGGGCAGGTGAAAGCCGCGGCGAAGGTGCCGTCTCCGGGAACCTGGCGCTCCTCGAACTCCATCTGCTGATCGCAGTCGATGCAGAGAAACTTCATTCAAGAATCGCGGCAATGGTGCCGGCGAGCCTCTCCTCGATCAGCGGCCCTGGGGGAAACACAGTCATGCCGGGAATGAAGGGAACGCTGCACAGCAACGGCACCGCGAATTCAGCGGCGAGTAGCGCGCCTGCGTCGCCCTCGAACAGGGGTTGGGTTGTCAAGCAACCTGCGCAGGCGTAACCACTCATGTTTTCCACGATGCCAATCATTCGCACACCGGCATCCTTCGCGGCCCGCATCGCACGCTCAACCGAACGTCGGGATTCATTGCTGGGAATAGTGACGACAATTGCGCCTGCGAGATCGGGAACCAATTCCGCCAGGTCGCAAACTCGCTCCGACCCCGGCGGCAGATCCACCAACAACAAATCCAGCTCACCCCAGACCACATCGGATAGAAACTCTCTGAGTGCTCCGGTCTCGAGTGCGCTCCTCCAGATGAACTTCTCCGACGCCGGTTCGTTCCAAGCCAGAGGCCTGCCTTCTTCGAGTAGCAGATCGGTCGAGAACACTTTGACGCCCGCATATCCCGATGCCGGCTCGATGCCGTGTTCGGTAGCAACGAGTGGAGGCTGAGCGCCAAGCATTTGCGCAGCGGTGGGTCCCTTGAGGTCGGCGTCGAGCAGGCCAACCGAGTGGCGGCGCGCGGCAATCACGGCGAGAGTCGCCGCGACGGCGCTCTTGCCGACGCCGCCCTTGCCGCTCATGACTGCTACAACGCGGCCGATAGTGCGCAGCCGATCCCTGACGCGCTGCCGTTGCGAGATCACCTGCTCGAGCAGCTCTGATCTATCGCTGCCGCCCACCTCGGTGTACGTGCGGAAGCTCAAAGATCCCAACCTGCCCGGGCGAGCATCCACAGGTTGATAAGGACCACCACCAGAGCCATGATGTAGAACGACGGTGGTGCAATTCGAGGCTCGCTGCCGGCGAAGAACGCTCCGTTCACCAGAGCCGGCAGCCTCAGACCATGAATCGCCCATACTATTCTCGCGAGCCATACGTTCTGCCACCGGTAAAGGCCGACGAAGATCAGAACCCCCACCAGTCCGCCGGCTATCAGCCAGAGCCACGCGGGTCCCCAGGATGTTGAAGGCAGCACGCCGCGTCTCCACATGACGTAGGCGGCCGTTTCGTAGAGAATGGCGACGTGAAGGTAGACGAACGCTGCCTGACGAAACTTCTGTTCTCGCATGAAAATGCTTCGTCCTCGGCGTGGGAAGGAATCAGGCTCGTACTATTCGCATGGGAATAGGGAGTCCGCAAGTGTCGGGAGTCGGGAATCAAAGGGCTCGGGAGTCGGGAGTCGGGAGTCGGGAGTCGAAGAACTAGTTCAATTTCCGGACTACCGACTCCCGACGGCCGACTCCCGAGCCGTTTGACAGGCGATGCGCCGAACATGATCATCGGCGCATGCCCGAGCCGTCCCGCGCCAGGCGTTCACCAGTCCTCTTGTGGGGGACGTTTGCTGTGTTCCTCGGCGCAATGAGCTATCTCATCGCATCGTCGGTGAGCCGGAAGTCCGTAGCGTCGTTCACAGTCTCGCCCGTTCCGCGGGTTGTTTCGAGATTGGCCAATGATCGGGCAGCCGATACGGTAACGGTGGACGCAAGCGACGCCAGAGCGTGGCGGTACTTCGACTTCAAGCGTGCGTCGGTGGTCTTTCCTCCTGACACATCCGGTTGGGATCTCGCCATCCGACGCTACAACATCATCTCTTCCGGCGAAATCGCGGACGTCGGCCGAGTGACTTTCGAACGCGTCATATGGGCGCCCGAGTCTGGCTATCATTCCACGGAGATGGCTCAGGACACTGCCAACGTGGCGATCCGCCGGTGGTATCGTTACGGAATGCTTACACACCTGCTCGAGAGCGCCGGCAACGTGTACGTGGTGCGGTCGCGAGAGCGTCCAGCGAGGTACGTCAAAATTCAGGTAATGAGTTATTACTGCCCCGGTCCGAACGCTGGGTGCGTAACGTTTCGCTACGCAGGAATCCCGGGCGGCGCCGTCGCGGCGCCGCGTGCAGGCAAGGCCCTTGACTCGGTCGAGCCCACACGCGAGCATACTGCCGACAAATGACAATCATTTGTGTCAGCCTCAGTCATAAGACGGCTTCTGTATCGCTCAGGGAACAGTGCGCGTTCTCAACAGCGGAGCGCGACGCGGTTCTGAGCCGTTTCGCTACCGGACAATTCGACGCACAACTGCCTTTCAGCGAGCTGGCGATTCTCTCGACGTGCAACCGTGTGGAGCTCTACGCTGCTCTTCCGGAGAACGACGTTCCGGGGGCATCGCTACAGTCGTCCCTCGCAGCTTTCTTCTCAGAGTCGCGTAGCGTGGATGCATGCATTCTTGAGCCGGCACTGAGAAGGTTCGCCGGTGAAGCGGCCGCAATCCACCTTTGCCGCGTCTCAGCTGGTCTCGAGTCGATGGTGGTAGGTGAATCGGAGATACTTGGTCAGGTTGGTAACGCGGTCGAGTCGGCGGTGCGGCACGGATCTGCCGGCCCTGTTCTTCCTGTCGTGTTCCGGACGGCCATACGTGCGGGCCGCCGCGCCCGCTCGGAGACGGCGATTGGACGCAATCCAACCAGCGTCAGCACCGTGGCCGTCCACCTTGCCGAAGAAATCGCCGCCGGCACAGGTGGCCGGCGAGTTCTTCTTGTTGGCGCGGGCAAGATGGGCGCTAGGGCGGCGGACGTATTGCGCAGCCGAGGCGGCTGGGACATCAGCGTCGCCAGTCGCTCGCACGAGCGCGCAACCAGCGTGGCGGCTGCCGTCGGTGGTTGCGACGCACTGGGCTTCGAACGACTGAGCGAAGCGATAGCTGCCGCTGACATCGTCATCACCTCCAGCAGCGCACCGCACACCATAGTCAGCCGCGAGCTTGTGGAAGCCTTGAGCACGGGGCGTGTGGGCCGGCAGCTGGCGTTCATAGATGTCGCCGTCCCGAGAGACGTCGAGGATAGCGTGCGTGACGTGCCGGGAGTGCGCGTATTCGACATGGACGACCTGCAGGCCCGTGTCGAGCGAACGTCCGCCGAGCATGGGAAAGAGATCCCACGGGTAGAGGCGATCATACGCGAGGAGATGGAGGATCTCAGCGAGTGGATGAAGGGCAGGGCTCTCGCTCCTATCCTGAGCGACCTGCGACGGCGTGCCGAGGAAATCCGCCAGCGCGAGCTGGCTCGTACCGTGGAGTACCTGGGCGGCGTGGAGCCGGAAGTTTACGACCAGATGGATCGCCTCACGCGCTCGCTGGTGAGCAAATTGCTCCACGAACCGACGAAGTACCTCCGATCACAAGCAGGCAGCATGCAGTCCGCGGAGTATGTCGACCTGGCTCGCCGCCTCTTTGGGCTCGCGGATTCCGGGTCGGAGCCGACAGCTCCGACCGAATTGAGCTGAGGAAGGGACACGCTTCGGGTCCTGGTGTATAGCCTCGTGGCTTCGGAGGCAGTCGCCCGCACACTGTGATCGGACGGTCCTTTTGAGAGGTACTAACTTGAATAGTCTCGAATCGCGACGCTCGGCGTTCGTCATCGCGGTTCTGATCTCGACGGTGGCTTGCGCACCGGGTTGGGATACTGAGCGGCGCTCACAAACGCGGCCGGCCGGCAGCGAACTCTCGGACCTGGTGACCGAGCAGTACGACCCGGCCACGGACACCACTCGCGTGCGAACGACTCCGATGCCAGTGCTCGGCACGCTGGAGATTTACGCGGGCTTCAAGTACGCAGGCCACGATGTACCCGCGGAGCCTTCTGTGGCGCTAGTATTTCAGGAGACATCTGCGGCCCCAATATGGGAGAATCCGATCGGACGCGAACTGGTTCTCGTTCTCGACGACACGGCGCGAGTCCATGTCGACCGCACGTTCTATCGCCAGGACGTTATCGAGCGCGGCGGACCCATTACGCTCAAGGTGATCGAGTGGGTATGGGTGGATCTCCCGCCCGAGACGTTTGCTCGCATCTCCGGGGCGAAAAAGATTTCTGGAACGATCGCACGCACTGAATTTTCCCTCGGCCAGCAGCACCTCACGGCGTTTCGCGAGCTGGCTCGCAGGTTGCCGCGCGCGGACAGCGCCGGCACGACCTCGGAGCCGTGACGGCCCAGGCGTCGGAGTTACCACGCAATCGCGGGGCGGATAGCGCGCGCGGGTATCCGGCGGGCAATGTCTTCTATCGAAAGCTTCACCATGACTACCCGCGCATCGTACGCGGCGAGGGCTGCTTCCTCTACGATGACACCGGTAAGCGCTACCTCGATGCCTGCGGCGGTGCGTTCGTAGCGAACATAGGGCATGGCGTGGCCGCTATAGGTGACGCCATGGCGGCTCAGGCGCGGAGCATTGCGTACGTAAGCGGGGCCGCCTTCACTCACGACCCTGTTGAAGAGCTGGCCGCGGAGCTTGCTGCGCTCGCGCCGGGTGGAAATGGGGGCAATCTCGACAAGGTTTATTTTCTGACGAGCGGGTCCGAGGCAACCGAAGCGGCACTCAAGCTTGCAAGACAGTACTGGGTCGCGACGGGGAAGCCGGAGAAACACAAGGTGATCGCCCTCTCGCCGAGCTATCACGGCAATACGATCCTTGCGCTTTCAGCATCCGCGCGCGGTCACTACCGATCCTATTACAGTCCTTGGTTGGTGGACGTCCGCACCATTCCCGCTCCGTACGCATATCGTTGCGGCTGCGGTGGAAGCGAGGATTGTCCCGCCTGTAGCGGCGCCGCGCTCGAATCTGCAATCCTGATCGCCGGAGCACACACGGTCGCAGCCTTCATTGCCGAGCCAATCGGTGGATCGTCCACCGGCGCTTCGGTGCCGCGCGGGAGTTATTTCCGTCTCATCCGCGAAATCTGTGACCGGCATGAGGTCTTGTTCGTGGCCGACGAGGTCCTGACGGGTGCGGGGCGTACCGGGAAGTGGACAGCTATCGAACACTATGGCGTCGTTCCGGATATCATGACGATGGGGAAGGGAATCGCCGGCGGATACGCGCCGTTGTCAGCTGTGCTGGCGCCGCGGAGAATCGTGGACGTGCTGGAGCGCTCGGGAACCAGCTTCATGCACGCGCAGACGTTCTCGCATCACGCGGTGATGTGCGCTGCCGGGATCGCTTGCGTGCGCCACATCCGCGAGAGCAATCTAGTCGAGCGCTGCGCGCACATGGCCCCCATCTTCCTGGACCGGCTCCGGACACTGCTAGCGATGCCGCACGTAGGCGATGTGAGGGGGTGCGGCCTCCTTGCGGGTGTGGAGTTCGTGAAGGACAAGGGGACGCGTCAGCCTTTTCCGCGCGCGACGCTTTTCGCGGAAGCCTTTACCGAGTGCGCGCAGAGGGAGGGCCTGGTGGTGTGGCCGAACGTGGGGCATGCTAATGGAGTCGATGGAGATCTCGTGATGTTAGCGCCGCCTTTCATCATTACCGTAGAAGAGGTGGACGAGATCGTACGTCTGTTCGGTGCCGCCTTAAAGGCAACGTTGAACCATCGGTTCACAATATGAACCAGCCGGCACGTAGCGGGGTCGTTGAGAAGGCCTCTACGTTGGCTACCGGCGGAAAAGCTCGCGACTATCCGCGCATCGTGGTGCCGCCGCCGGGACCGCGCGCCATTGCGCTGATCGAGCGAGATCGCGAATGGTCGTCCACCTCCTACATTAAGGAATATCCGCTGGTGGTTGCGCGAGGGCAGGGAGCTATGGTGGAGGATGTGGATGGCAACCGTTACCTGGACTTCATGGCCGGCATCGCCGTGGCATCAACCGGTTATGGCCAGCCCGACGTTGTTTCCGCGATCCAGGAGTCGGCTCAGCGCTTCCTTCACATCTGCGGCACGGATTTCTACTACGAAAGCATGACGGCTCTTTGCGAGCGGCTTGCTAGGCTCGCACCCGGTAAGAGTAAGAAGCGGGTCTTCCTCACGAACTCAGGTACCGAAGCCGTGGAGGGAGCCATCAAGCTGGCGCGCAACTCCACGCGGCGCTCGGCCCTCGTTGCGTTTGAGGGAGCCTTTCACGGCCGCACCTACGGTGCCATGAGCCTTACAGCAAGCCGGTCCAGGCAGCGGGGTGGGTTCGGTCCATTCTTACCGGAAGTGTACCACGTGCCGTTCGGTTACCGGTATCGCTGCCGTTTCTGTAGTGGACAACCGGCCTGCACGATGGACTGCGTCAACTCCATCGAGAGCGAGCTGTTCGCGCGGCGTCTCGATCCGCGTGACGTGGCAGCCATCTTCGTGGAACCCGTGCAGGGCGAAGGAGGCTACATCGTACCGCCTACCGGATACGTGCGGGCATTGCGCGAACTCTGCGACCGCCATGGTATACTGCTGGTGGCAGATGAAATACAATGCGGCATCGGCCGAACCGGTCGTATGTTCGCCCTGGAACACGAGGGTGTCGAACCCGACGTACTGCTCACTGCGAAGGGGCTGGGATCGGGGATGCCCATCGGAGCCATCATTGCGAGAGAAGATATAATGCGGTGGGAGTCTGGCTCGCACGGCTCAACATTCGGCGGTAATCCGGTATGCTGCGCAGCGGCGCTCGCCACGCTGGACCTGGTGGAGGAACGCCTCGTCGCCAACGCGAGATTGATGGGAGAGCGACTGAAGTCAGGCGCGGAGCGTCTTGCGCAACAGCACGCATGCGTCGGCGATGTGCGTGGGCTTGGCCTCATGGTAGGAGTCGAGCTGGTCAAGGACCGCTCGACGCGCGAGCCCGCCACTGATCTCGTGCGGGAGCTGGTTCAGCGCGCATTCAGACGCGGAATTCTTCTCCTGTCGTGCGGGCGAAGCACGCTCAGGTTGGCGCCGCCGCTCGTGATCGACGCCGAGGATGTTGACGTCGCATTGGCTACCGTTGACGAGATTCTCACCGAGCTGGCGTGAGCAAGGTGATGCCGATGAAGGAGGCGATTGCCTCCTTCGTGCGCGACGGAGATACGGTGGTGATCGAGGGATTCACACACCTCATCTGCTTCGCGGCGGCTCACGAGATAATCCGGCAGCGACGCAAAGACCTGACATTATGCCGGCTAACGCCCGATCTGATCTACGACCAGATGATCGCGGCGGGCTGCGCCAGAAAGCTGGTGTTTTCCTGGGCTGGCAACCCGGGCGTGGGCTCGCTGCATGCGTTTCGCCGGGCAGTCGAGCAGCGAGAGAGTGGGGGAGACAAGGGTCCCTCACTGGAGATCGAGGAATACTCGCACTTCGGCATGGTCGCCCGATTCTGCGCAGGAGCGGCGCGACTCCCGTTCTGGCCGTTGCGAGACTACATGGGGACGGACCTTCCAGGGGCGAATCGGCAGATCAGGACGATCACGTGTCCCTATACTGCTGAGACGCTGGCCACCGTGCCCGCGCTCAATCCGAATGTGACGATCGTTCACGCACAGCGATGCGACCCCCACGGAAACGCGCAAATCTGGGGACTTCTCGGCGTTCAGAAGGAAGCGGCGTTCGCGTCCGAGCGCGTGATCGTGGTGGTGGAGGAGCTGGTGGACGAGACTGTGATACGCGCCGATCCCAACCGGACGATAATTCCCGAGATAATTGTGAGCGCTGTTGTAGTCGAGCCGTGGGGCGCGCACCCCTCATATGCGCAGGGCTACTACGACCGGGACAACGATTTCTATATTCGCTGGGAGGAGATCTCTCGCCACCCGGACCTGCTCGCCTCGTATCTCGACCGCTACGTGCTTGGCGTGAGAGACCGGCGCCAATATGTGGAGCTCCTGGGTGGACTATCCCACCTTAGCGCTGGGGACCGCACATGCGCGGGTGTGAACTATGGCTTCTGAAGCGGGCTTCACGCCTGAGGAGATGATGGCATGCGTGGCGGCTCGGGAGCTCCGGGATGGCGAGGTGGTGTTCGTCGGCATCGGACTTCCGAACCTCGCGTGCAACCTGGCGCGTGGCACCCATGCGCCGAACCTCATCATGATCTACGAGTCCGGTGCCGTCGGCGCCGCGCCGGAAAGATTGCCGATGTCGATCGGCGATCCCACACTTGTCTCGGGATCCCTGATGGTGTGCGGGATGGCGGACGTCTTCCAGTATTTTCTTCAGAACGGCCGTATAGAAGTGGGATTCCTCGGAGGCGCGCAAGTGGATCGCTTCGGCAATATCAACACCACAGTCATCGGCTCATACGCCAATCCAAAGGTGCGGCTGCCGGGCAGCGGCGGCGCCTCCGAGATCGCGGTCCACGCGCGACGTACGTTGGTAATTGGAAGGCTGTCGAAGCGTGGATTCCCGGAGAAGGTGGATTTCGTCACCAGTGCCGGACAGCGTCCCGGTGGAAAGACGAGACGGGCAATGGGCATGCCTGGCGATGGTCCGGTGAAGGTGATCACCGACAAGTGCGTGCTTCGGGCCGAGGAGGAGAGCGGTGAAATGGTGCTCGACTCGCTTTATGCAGGAGTGACCGTGCAGGATGCGCAGAATAGCATCGGATGGAGCCTCAGGGCGTCCTCAAGACTGCGGGAGCTGGCGCCTCCATCTGATGCTGAGCTGCGACTGCTGCGTGAGAAGCTCGATCCGCGGATCTATCTCAAGGACTAGCGACGGGGCAAGGAATGGGGCGACCGTCTGGGTTCGTCTACGGCTACTTTGTACTCGCGATCTTCATGCTTTCCCTGGATTTCACCGGGAGCCGGCACGGCGTCGTGCACGCCCAGCGAGCGCCTGTTCTCAAGCAGATCGACGTACCGCACCCCTACTACTATCGTGAGATGTATTTGCCGCAGGTCACGAGCGGCCCGAGCTCTGTCGCGTGGTCCCCGGACGGCCAGGAGCTCATCTACGCGATGCAGGGCACCCTGTGGCGGCAACGGCTTGGGTCCGATGACGCTCGGCAATTGACTTCTGGCCCGGGCTACGATTATCAGCCGGACTGGTCGCCGGACGGGCGTCATGTGGCGTACTCGTCCTACGTCAACGATGCGATCGAGCTGAGATTACTGGACCTGAAGACTGGCGCGTCGAGAGCGATCGTCGCGAACGGTGCCGTAAACGTTGAGCCGCGCTGGTCGCCAGACGGATCGCGAATCGCTTTCGTGTCGACTGCACACAACTCTCGCTGGAACATACACGTTGTAACACTGCGAGATGGCGGAGTCACCGGCATCGAGCGCATCACCGAAGGCCGCGACAGTGGCCTTCCTCGCTACTACTACAGCAGGTTCGACCACGCGATTTCGCCGACATGGTCGCCCGATGGCGATGAGGTCATTTTTGTGTCGAACCGCGGGCACATCTGGGGAAGCGGCGGTTTCTGGCGTGCTCCGGCTCGGGCAGGCGCTGATTCTGTGGGTCGGGAAATCAGATACGAAGAAACGACCTGGCGGGCGCGTCCTGACTGGTCAGCAGACGGCAGGCGCGTTGTTTACAGCTCCTATCTGGGCAGACAGTGGCATCAGCTGTGGCTCATGACGAGCGATGGCGGCGATCCCTTCCCGATCAGCTACGGGGAATTCGACGCCACCAACCCCCGGTGGTCCCGCGATGGAAGCCTGATCGCCTACATCTCGAACGAGACCGGGAACACCTCGTTGTGGGTGATGCGATTGCCCGAAGGTCGCAGGCAGCGTGTAGAGGCGAAGACACGCACCTACGTTCGTCCCATGGGTCGTGTGAAGCTCGTCATTCGGGATAAGGAAACAGGTCGTGCTGTAGCCGCGCGCGTGTCTCTGACCTCTACGGATGGGCGGAGCTTCGCGCCCGATGATGCCTGGCGGCACGCGGACGACGGCTTCGATCGCGGCCAGCGCCGGTACGAGTATTCGTACTTTCACACGCGTGGTGACGCTGAAGTTATGGTCGTGGCGGGCCAGGCTGATGTAGAAGTGATGCGAGGGCTGGAATACCGGCCCGTCAGGCGTGTCATTCGTGTTCCAGCGGACTCCGTTGTGGAATCGGTTATCGAGCTGGAGCGCATTGCCGACCTACCGAGTACGGGCTGGTTCAGCGGCGATCTGCATGTCCACATGAACTACGGTGGGAATTACCGGAATACCCCGCCGTATCTCGCCACGCAAGCCGATGCTGAGGACCTGCACGTCGTGGAGAATCTGATCGTCAACAAGGAGCAGCGGATTCCCGACATCGCCTATTTTACGGGCAAACCGGATTCTGCCTCGACAAGACAGGTCGTGATCGCTCACGGTCAGGAATTCCACACCAGTTTCTGGGGTCACACGGGCCTTCTTGGCCTACGTGACCATATACTCCTTCCTGACTACGCCGGCTACGTCAACACGGCCGCGGCCAGCCTCTATCCCAGCAACACAGTTGTCTTCGATCTGGCGCGCGAGCAAGGCGCAACTGTGGGCTACGTGCATCCGTTCGACACTGAGCCAAATCCCGCTCTCATTAACGAGACGCTGACGCACGCGCTACCGATTGAAGCGGCGCTGGGAAAGTTGGACTATCTGGAGGTGGTGGGATTCAGCGACCATCTCGCCACGGCGAAGGTTTGGTATCGTTTGTTGAATTGCGGTTTCCGAATTCCTGCCGGTGCCGGAACGGATGCAATGGCCAACTTTTCCTCTCTCCGCGGCCCCGTAGGCATGAGTCGTGTGTTCGTGCAAACAGAAGGAACGCTCACTCACGATCGTTGGCTGGAGGGACTCCGCGCGGGGCGCACCTTTGCCACGAATGGGCCGTTGCTGGAGTTCACATTGGCCGGAAAAAGTCCAGGAGGGGAGGTTCGGCTCGACCGCGGCGAGCATGAGCTTGAAGTCCGCGCTACGCTTCGCTCAATCGTGGCTGTAGACCATCTGGAATTGATCGGCAACGGACGGGTAATCGCCGAGATCCAGCTTACGGGCGGCAGGACTGCCGCTTCGGCTACCCGGAAGTTTCGAGTCTCACAAAGTGGTTGGTACACACTCCGTGCCTGGAGCGACAGCGCGAGACATCCGGTGCTGGACATCTACCCATTCGCGACGACGAGCCCGATCTATGTTACAGTGGGTGGCACGCCGGTTCGCTCTCGGGTGGACGCGGAGTATTTTGTGTCATGGATCGACCGCTTGATCACGTCCGCTGGTGCGCACACGGGCTGGAACTCGGCCCGCGAGCGGCAGGAGGTGCTCGAACAACTGGAGCAGGCCCGCGAGGTGTTCTACTCGCGTGGCGCCAGGCGCCCAGGATCACGATGAAAGGTTCACCCCGCCCGCGGCACCCGACACCCACTCAGAACCAGCGGCGACTGTGGTGGAGCGAGATGCAGTCGTGGTTCAGAGAGTTTCCTGGTCCCGCAGACACGAGGGCGTAACCGCCAACAGCACGTGGACTTCGGCTCGGAGAGGCGAATCGCGCTCAGCGCCGAATCGGTAAGCAAGCGATATGGCGACGTCGTGGCACTCGATGGCGTCTCGATCGACTGCGCCGATGGTGAATGCGTCGCGCTCATTGGGGAGAGCGGATCCGGCAAGACCACCCTACTGCGTTGCTTCAATCGACTCGTCGAGCCGGATGCCGGTCTCGTTCGCGTGCGCGGCGATGATGCCCGGAGTCTCGACCCGGTAAACCTCAGACGGCGCATCGGCTACGTCCCGCAGGACGGAGGCCTGTTGCCGCACTGGCGCGTGGGACGCAATGTCGAGCTGGTGCCGCGCCTGCTCGGCGAAGGCAAGTCGGTGGACCTCGCGGAGGAAGCGCTCAGCCTCGTTGGCCTCGACCCCGAGGTCTTCAGCAGCCGCTGGCCACGCCAACTCTCTGGTGGGCAACGGCAGCGTGTAGCGATTGCGCGTGCACTGGCAGCGCGACCAGACGTGGTACTACTCGATGAACCGTTCGGCGCGCTCGACGCGATTACACGATCCGAGCTGCAAGAAGTTTTCAGCGATTTGCAGCGGAAGCTCAGCGTCACCTGCATGCTGGTGACGCACGACCTGCACGAGGCTTTGACTCTGGCCGGCAGAATCGCGGTGATGAAGGGAGGGCGCATCGAGCAGGTGTCCGATTCGCGGGCCCTCGTCGCGGCTCCCGCAACGGATTACGTGCGCAGGCTGCTGCAGCGCGCGCGCATCGGAGTGACTCCTTGAGAGTCCGGAATCTCACGGGCGCTCTAGCGCTGTCATCGCTCCTGTGCGTGTCGTTCGGGCGCTCCTCTCTCGCGCAACTGACTCCAGGCTCGCGGCCGGTGGTCGTTGCGTCCAAACCCTTCGCCGAATCGTACATTCTGGCGGAGATGTTCGCGCAGCTTCTCGAGGCACGCGGCGTCGCTGTCGACCGGAGGCCCGGCCTTGGGGCCACCGAGATAGCGTTCCAGGCGCTGCGAACCGGTGCCATCGATGTCTATCCGGAGTACACCGGCACCGGCCTGCTGGCGATACTGGGAGAGAAGCAGGTAACCGATCCCGATTCCGTGTTCGCTCGAGTCTTCACGGTATTTCGTGATCGGTACTCTGTGCGCTGGCTACCGCCGCTTGGTTTCGAGAATACGTACGCTATAGCCGTGCGGCAACAAACGGCGCGTGACCTCGGCCTCACTTCGCTGAGCGACCTGGCGCGCACCCATGGGCAGCTGCGCGCAGGTCTCACGCCCGATTTCATCGGGCGCGAGGATGGGTTGCCCGGGCTTAGAAAGCACTATGGCTTCAACCCCCGCGAAGTCCGCTCGCTACTCCCCGCCGTCAAGTATCGCGCGCTCGCTGAAGGCGAAGTAGACATAATCGACGGCTACTCCACAGATGGCCTGATAGCTCGCTACAACCTGGTGGTGTTGGAGGACGACCGCCGGTTCTTCCCTCCGTACCAGGCAGCGGCTCTCGTAGGCCGAGACATTCAACGCTCGAATCCTCGCGTCGTGGCCATTCTGAGTGAGTTGAGCGGAAGAATGGACGTACGGTTCATGCGCAGACTCAACAGACGTCTCGAAGTTGATGGAGAGAGCGTTCAGCGAGTAGCCGAGTCCGCGTTGAGCGAGCTCGGTTTCGACCTCCGAGCCTCAGCGATGAAAACAGGCGATCGCGCAGGCGATCAGGCCTCACGCGCGTCGTTGCTCGACTATATGTACGAGCGCCGCTCGCTGATACTCTCCCTCACTCTACGTCATCTCCTTCTCGTAGCTCTCTCCCTCGGAGCAGCGATACTCGTCGGCGTTCCACTCGGTCTCGGGCTGGAGCGAGCGAGCCGAGGAGCAGAAAGTGTTGTGCGCGCGGTTGGGATTCTGCAAACAGTGCCCAGTATCGCGCTCCTGGCATTCATGATTCCGGTGTTCGGGATAGGTGTGCGACCGGCGTTGATTGCACTTTTTCTATACTCGCTGTATCCAATAGTGCGCAACACCCTTACGGGCGTACGGGACGCCGATCGCGGTGCGGTCGACGCCGCGACGGCGCTCGGAATGACGCCGCGTCAGGTTCTCGCTCAGGTGCGTCTTCCGCTCGCGACTCCGGTGATCATGGCGGGCATCCGCACCGCCGCGGTGATAGGTGTGGGCACCGCGACGCTCGCCGCTTTCATCGGCGCTGGCGGCCTGGGTGACCCGATCGTGGCTGGGCTCGCGTTGTCGGACACCCGCATGATTCTTTCCGGGGCGATTCCGGCCGCGCTGCTCGCGCTAGCAATCGACGCGTTGCTTGGCGGTACAGAGCGGCTGGTTGCGCCGGGCCGGTAGGAGCGCACGCGTTCGGGCTACTGCTCCCGGTAGATGGATCCGCCTTTCATTACCAGGCGCACCTGACGAAGTGCCTTGATGTCGCGGGTGGGGTCGCCTTCGACAGCCACGAGAGCAGCCAGCGCGCCAACCTTCACGTTACCAATGGCATTCTCCATGTGCAGAATTCGCGCGTTGACTGAAGTTGCTGAACGGAGCGCCTGGAGAGGCGAGAGCCCATACTCCACGAGAAGCTCCAGTTCGCGCGCGTTATCGCCGTGAGTGAAGACACCTGCGTCGCTCCCATTACATATCGTGACTCCCGCCGCTACAGCGCCTTTGACTGATGCACGCTTTTCTACGATCTGCGAGGGTTCGGCGTCCGTTCCTTTGCGCCAACCGCGGTATTGGAGCACAGCATCACCCGCAGCGATGGTGGGACAGAGTGCAACGCCTCGTTCAATCATCAAGCGCCAGATTTCCGGTGTGCCGTCGTCGCCATGTTCTATAGTCTCAACGCCTGCGAGGATTGCGCGTCGCATTCCTTCAGGAGAGCTGGCGTGGGCGACCACCGGACGTCCGCTGCTCTTCGCGGTCGCGACAATTAGCGCCAGCTCGTCCTGTGAGAAAGTCGGCCGTGTCTCACCGTTCGGTCCCCATCGGTAATCAGCGTAAACCTTGATCCAGTCTGCGCCCTTGCCGATCTGGTCTCGTACCACGCGGACCAGCGCGTCGATCCCATCCGCCTCCTCAGCCCCTTGCGGTACGGCGTGGGACGGGTCGAAGCCCTTCGGGCCGTAGCTTCCCGTCGCGACGATGGCTCGCGTAGTCACGACCATGCGCGGGCCGGGAATGATGCCTTGGTCGATGGCCTGCTTCAGGCCCGCATCGGCGTAACCTGCGCCTTCCGTTCCGAGGTCTCTAACGGTTGTAAAGCCTGCCTGAAGCGTGGCCCGAGCGTGCACGGTCGCCCTGGACACTCGCAGGGCAAGCGGTTCGTGGAGCACCTGATCGTCCCAGGAAGTCTCGTTGTACGGATGAAGAAAGAGATGCGAATGGTTTTCGATAAGTCCGGGCAGAAGCGTTAGTCCGGCAAGCTCAATGACTCGTGCGTCCGCCGGCACCGCAACCGTACCGCTGGGACCGGCAGCAGCGATCCGATCCCCACGAACGAGCACCGACCAACCGTCGCGCAGAGTGGTGCCATCGAATACGCGAGCGGGCCGCAGAACCACAGCTGCCTGACCCTGCGCGCCCGCATCGTGCGCGCCAGAGGCGATCGCGAGTAACGCCGCGACGCGTACCGGGCAGAATCTCATGCTGAGTGCGAGGCGAGCTCTTCGCCCTCGTGTTGGATCGGATGACCATCCCGCACCCAACCTGCGTAACCGCCCACAAGATTAATCACGTTCAGGATTCCGCTTCTGCGAATGACGCTTGCCGCGATTGAGGACCGGCCTCCGGTCTGGCAATGCACAACGATGGGCCGATCCGTTGGGATTTCGCTGAGGCGCTCCGTGAGAAGCGCCAGGGGAATATTGGCCGCGTTTGGCATATGTCCCGCCTCCCATTCTGAGCCGTTGCGGACGTCGAGAATGAACACCTCATCGCGATCGCTCTTTGTCGCGAGATCGGTGACCTTCATCTGCGGCACAGTGCCAATGGGCCGGCCGCTCGCATTCCAGGCGTCGATCGCATCAGTCATGAATGAGCCCGCGACCCTTTCGAGACCTATGAGCGCGAGATCGTATGCCGCGTGCTCGGCGGCATGCGGCGCGTCTTCGTCGACCAGGATGTAGAAGTCGATGTCATACGGCACCAGCGAACCGGCCCACGTGCTGAACTTCTTGCCGAGGGGGATGTTGATGGTGCCCGGGACATGGCGCTCGGCGAACCTCTCGGAAGATCGAACGTCCACTACTAACGCGCCCGAATCGACCGCCGCCGGCAGGTCGCGCGCGAAGAGGTTTTTCGGTGAGCGAAGACCGCCGAGGGGTGGAGGCCCGTCCCTGTTGAGGTGCTTCATGCGCGCGAAGTACGTTGGAGGCTCCGGCTGCCCTGAGAGAACCATCATGACGAACTCGTTTTCGTTCGTGATGCCCAACGCCCAGTTGGCGATCTTCTCGTAGCCCACGGTCGATTGCGGCATGGCACCCAGAGATTTGCCGCAGGCGGAGCCTGCTCCATGGCCAGGCCAGATCTGCAGAAAGTCAGGCAGGTCCTTGAACTTCTGGATCGAACTGAAGAGCCGCCGGGCGGCGGACTCCATCGTGCCCGCCTGCTTGGCCGCCCTCTCGAGAAGGTCGGGGCGACCCACATCGCCCACAAAGACGAAATCTCCCGTAAGAATCCCTATGGGAGAATCCGCTCCCATGGAATCGGTCACCATGTATGACAGGTGCTCGGGGGTGTGCCCTGGGGTGTGCAGAATATCTATCAGAATGTTGCCAACCTTGAAGGAACCTCCATGGGTAACAAGCTGAACGTTCCTTTCGCGGCCGAACGCGTACTTCCACGCTGAGTCGCCTTCGTCCGACAGGAAAAGCCTCGAGCCGGTTTGCTCCGCGAGCTCGCGCGAGCCGGATACGAAATCCGCGTGGATGTGCGTTTCAGTGACGTGCGTTATGCGGAGGCCCTCGCCCTCGGCCGCACGGACATATTTCTCGATGTCCCGATTGGGATCCACGATGATTGCTTCGCCCGTTTGCGTACACCCCAGGAGATAGCTTGCCTGGGCGAGGGTGTCATCGTACAAGCGCTTGAAGATCATTTAACGCACTCTAGTGGCTGGGGGAACAGTTTGTGAGCTACCAAGAAGAACGTTGCGATTCTCGAAGAGGATGAGCGCGCCAATCACCACAAGAAACACCGCGAAGCCTTGTCGCAGGCGAACCTGTGAGACGAACCTGACGAGGTAGGTCCCCAGGAGAATGCCCGTCACCGCTACGGCCGCAAAAAGCATCACGAAGCTCCAGCTGACTTCCACTTGGCCCCGATACCCGACCGTGCCGGACGCCGCGTTCATTGCTATGACGAGAAGGGACGTTCCCACGGCTGCCTTGACGGGGACGCGCGCCAACAGAACGAGTGCGGGAACGATCAGGAATCCGCCACCGATGCCCGCCAATCCGGTTAGAACGCCGACGGCCAGGGCGGCGATGACAATCAGCGTGTACAATCCGACGTCGTATCGTCCTCGACGCGGCGGTTCCAGAGCTCGCTCGTCAACCGGCGAGCCGTGCAACATGAAGTATGCTGCCACCAGCATCACCGTAGCGAGGATTATCAGTTGAGCGCGGCCGGAGATGAACGCTGCTAGTCGCGCCCCTGCAAAAGCTCCAGGCACGGCAGCGAGACCGAATAACAGCGCCGTCGCAAGGCGGAGATTTCCTGCTCGCCAGTGACCGATTGCCCCGAACGCGCTGGTGATGCCCACCACGGGCAAGCTGGTGGCAACCGCAAGTTTGGCGTCGAAGCCCAGTACGTAAACGAAAATCGGAACGGTGATTATCGAGCCGCCAGCGCCGAGCAAGCCGAGCGACAGCCCTATCAGCGTGGCGAGAAGCAGGGCGAGCGGAAGCAACGAAGAAAGCGATGATTGAGATACATCGGCCACGAGGAGAGATTAATCATACGCGTGCAGACCAAGACGCGATAGCGTGTCCTCACAGCACTCGTTGGCCTCCATTCCCGTACCATTATTCTCGATCGATGTCGAAACCGGGTCTATTACTCGCTGCGTTCCTTGTCATCGCGCCGATGGGTAGCCTGGGTGCTCAGTTTCTGACGCGGCCGGAGCAGGACTGGCGCACCGTGGAGACCCAACGCTTCCTCATCCACTATCCGAAGGGAGCGCAAGAATGGACTCTGCCATTGGCCGCCCGCATCGAGTCCGTGCATTCGGCCGTGTCATCGCTAGTCGGGAGTGCGCCCGAATCGCGCATCACTGTAATCGTGGACGACCCCTACAACGTGGCCAACGGCAGCGCTTCCCCTTTCCTCGACAGGCCGACGATTTTTCTGTGGACCACACCGCCGGTGCCTCAATCAAGCGTTGCCCACCACCGCGGCTGGTCGGAAATCCTGGCGGTTCACGAGCTCGCGCATATCGCGCACATGACTCGCCCAAGCCGCAATCCGACTCAACGTGCTTTGTTCCGCCTGCTGCCAGTGAGCGTAAGCCCGATCGTATTGAAACTGCCGCGCTGGGTGATCGAGGGGTACGCCACCTACGTAGAGGGAAGGCTCACCGGTAGCGGCAGGCCACACAGCGTGTATCGCGCAACCAGGCTCAGACAGTGGGCGCTTGAGGGACGACTACCGCGCTACAATCAGCTCAATCAGACCAGTGGCTTCGAGGGCGGCGCGATGGCGTATCTGGCGGGCTCTGCCTTTCTGGAGTGGCTGGCCGAGCGTCGAGGCGATGAGAGTCTGGTGCATCTCTGGCGGCGTCTCACTGCTCGCAAGAACAGAAGCTTCGCTCAGGCGTTCGCGGGTGTGTACGGAGGCTCGCCAGAGGACCTGTATGGTCGCTTCACTGCGGAGATCACGGGCAGGGCGCTGGCAATCGAAAATACACTGGCTAGCCGCGACACCAATTCTGGTGAGGTGATTCAGAAACTCGACTGGGGCACAGGGGACCCCGCAGTATCACGCGACGGCACGTTGCTGTCGCTGGTTCTGAGGAGCCAACATGATCCGTCGCGTCTGGTGGTGTGGAAGACAGCGGACGAACCAGAGGATTCGAACGCTGCAGAGGCGCGCAAGCGTGCTTTGGAGCGTGATCCTCAGGATGTTCCCGACATGGTATGGCGCCCGCGTCCCAAGCGCGCCGTTGCAACACTCCATCCGGTTGCCGGGCAATCGCACGAGAATCCACGGTTCCTGGCCGATGGTAAACGAATCCTCGTTAACCGGCATGTTCCGCTGCCCTCGGGCGGCCTTCGCTCCGACCTGTTCATTTGGGAGTTCACAGGCGGCGCCATGCGCCGCATCACTCGGGGCGCGGGAGTTCAGCGTGCGGATCCCGAGCCTGATGGGCGATCTGCCGTGGCCGAGCGCTGTACCTTCGGTTCATGCGATCTGGTGCGTGTGGATCTGGCGTCGGGAGCGATTTCCGTTCTCCGGGAAGGAAAACCGGAAGTGACGCATTATCGCCCACGCGTGTCGCCCGACGGTAGCACGATCGCGCTATCGGTGCACGAGCGTGGTCGCTGGCGTGTCGCCACGGTCGGCAAGAATGGGTCGGGCTTCCGCTATGTTGATCCGGAGGACGGGGCGGACCGGTTCGATGCCGTGTTTCTACCCGGAGGCCAGGCGCTGGTTGTCGTCTCGGAGCGAGAGGGCATCGCAAACCTTGAGATTGTAAGCCTCACGAATGGGGACGTGAGGTCGTTCACGCGAGTAACCAGTGCGACGCACGCACCCGAGCCGAATCCGGCCGATGGCCGCGTCTACTTCCTCAAGCTGCATGCCAAGGGGCGCGATCTCAACCGCATCGATCCTTCGCGAACTACGGAGCACGCGAATGATATAGTCCCACCGGCTGCAGGGTTGGCGCCGGCCGCGACGATACCGAACGATGTTGGAGAGACGTTTGCCGTGGGCCCCGTTGCTAGTGCGCGCCCGTACGGAATAGGACCGAGCAGATACTTCATTGCCCCCGGATCCTCTATTGCTACTGAGGGTCGCGGCATGCATCTGGTGCTTACTCGCAGCGACCCCGTAGGTAGACTCACGATCCTTGCGCAGGGTGCCTATGGTGAGCGCGGAACGTGGTCGGGTGGCTCTGTCGCCGCGATCTGGAAGCGGTTTCGACCTGCGCTAACCGCGGAGCTCTTCGCCACTCGGCATCACCCGTCACAACAACGTGCCGGTACCTTCGCATCGCCGGCGCTCGACGCCGACTACCGCGGCGGTACGGCGGTCGCCAGCGTCGACTGGAACCTCGTTTCATCAAGCCACTCACTCCGTTTGGGAGCATCGCTGGGCCAGCTGCGAGGAGGCACTTTCGGCGATTCTATAGAACGGCGAATAGCGTTTAGCGATTATGGCGGTGGCATGCTTCTCACGCCGTCTTTCGCGGCTATTCGTTTCGGACTCGGTGTTCGAATTGCTGGGGGCCAGACCCGCGCGAGCGATAAGTGGACACGGGGAATTGGAAGTGCCGCAATGAGCATTGGTCGCAGAGGACGCACACTCGGCGCTTCCGGTTCGTTTGGTGTCGTCGGGGCAGGGGCTCCCGCATTCGAGCGATTCGTACTTGGCGGAGTCGAGCCCCCGCTCTTTGATAACGCGCTCCTTGCACAGCGCTTTGAGATGCCGGCGTTGCCGCTGGGTATCGCAACTGGACGACGGGCCGCGCACTATCGTCTATCGTTGTCTGGTTTTCTGCCATTGACTGCTTACTACTGGGCCGGATCGGCCGGCGATGAGATCGGCACCTGGCACCGTGTTGCTGGCGTGGAGAGTGCGATCGCGCTGGACGCGATTCCCTTGTTTGGAACGCCCGCCATTACCGTGCGCCTTGGTGCGGGCCATTCGCTCGACGAACCCTATCGGAAGAAAACTCGGGCATACGCTACGGCGGTGTATCGGCCATGACGTTGACGCTAAGGGTGCCACCAGGTTGAACTTGCGGTCCACATCGTGCAAATTCTCTGCCTTCCTACCGCAGGCTTGAGGCGGCACCCGAATGGATGCAGAAGACCGACAAATTTTTGCGAAACAACCGAACCACATGACAGCTCAGCCGCCGGCGTCACGATGTCGGCGTCGTCGCTGCGGTTGTGAGCAGCGCGTGACCTTCTAACCCGACCTTATGAAAGCCTTCGGGTTCGCTGAGTCGAGAGTCCGAGCGCAGCTTCCCCGGTATCTCGTTTGGGAGGCCATATGGTCTACGTGGGGCTCGATCTTCACAAGCGATACATCACCGCGTGTGCGCTGGGT
>JBHENQ010000162.1:0-10038 GCA_046261975.1 Gemmatimonadaceae bacterium
TCACGGCGTCATGGGCTCGTCCGGTCCGGCTGCGCGCTCGTCGCACCAACTCGGCGCGCTCGGTGACAGAGAGCCTGAGCGGTTGGGTTTCCATGCCACCCAAACTAATACTAAACACCTATCTGGTACAGTCCACTAGTCCCTAGTCCCTAGCACCTTAACGTCGTATGCCTCGAACGACCGGTCGGCGGTGAGAATCATGAGATCCTCGATCTGAGCTTGCGCGACAAGCATACGATCGAAGGGATCCCGGTGGTGTGGCGGAAGCGTAGCCACGTGAAGCGCGTGATGGTGGTGGATAGGAAGCGAGGTCACGCCGGTCCGAGCCAGGAGTGCCGGCACGATCTCCAAGGGCGTCCCGGGAAGCTTGAGCTTGCCGAGACCCCACTTGATGGCAATCTCCCAGGCGCTCGCGGCCGACAGGAAGAGTTCGTTGTCAAACGACGCTACTAGCCCGCGGCCGACGGAACCAAGCCTCCCGGGCGCCGCGAGCATCCATATCCAGCATTGGGTGTCCAGCAGAATTCTCATTGCTCGAACTCACGCAGCATTTCTTCGGGAAGCGGCGCATCGAAGTCGGCGGAAATCGTGATGCGACCAGCCTCGGTGCCAAGAGGGCGCTCGCGCCGCCCAGCGCGTGTGGTCACGAGACGTGGCGACGCCTCGCGCCCTAGCTGAGCCAGATACTGAGACAGCGCCTCGCGCACCACCTGAGCGGTCGGTATTCCGCGATCCTTGCCCCGGCGTACCACCGCGCGCAGCAGCTCTCGTGGCAGACGCAGGGAATACTGATCGTCCTTCATAGATGCAATATAGTACAAATGCAATGCTTTGCAATACAGAGCGGCTACGGCGGAACCTTTGGAACGAGTGATTGGCAGTGTCCCCTGTGCCCACTCGCTCGTCAGATTCACATGGTCCCCCTCCCTCTTGCCCTCCACCTGATTGTCGCACTGGCAAGCATCGACACGACGCCGCCTCGTCCGGCAGCTATAGCACCGGAGTCAGTCGGGATGTCGGCCGAGCGACTGGCAAACATCGACCGCGTCATGTCGCGCGCTATCTCGGCCGGCGGATTACCCGGCGGAGCGATCGCCGTCGGAAGACAGGGGCAGGTGACGTGGCAGGCTGGCTACGGCCGCCTGGACTGGGGTTCCTCGACCGCTCGCGCGCGAGCAGGTGAGACGCTCTACGATCTGGCGTCGCTCACCAAGGTTGTGGCCACCACCACCGCGATCATGATCCTGTACGAGAAGGGCAAGATTCGACTGGATGATCCGGTGGTGAAGTTCATTCCGGCATTCGCGAAGGGCGGCGCGCAGAAAAACCGCATCACGATTCGACATCTTCTGACCCACTATTCCGGCCTCCCAGCAGGTCGAGATCTTCGGCGAATCTCCGGCGGCCCTCGCGGCGCGCGCGCCGCCGTGATTCGAACGTCGCTCGAGAGCTCGCCAGGAGAGGAGTTCACCTACTCTGATATTGGAGCCGATATCCTCGGATTCGTCGTCGAGGCAGCCTCTGGGGAAAAGCTCGATGTCTTTCTGACCAAGCGCGTGTATCGGCCGCTGGGCATGCGCAATACATCGTTCCGGCCCGCATCATCCAAGCGAGGCCGCGCTGCAGCTACCGGCGTTTCACCAGCGCGCGGTGTTCTCCAGGTGCACGACGGCAACGCACGCGCGCTAGGAGGAACCGCAGGCCACGCAGGGCTATTCAGCACTGCCTCCGACCTCGCCATCTTCGCACGCATGATGCTGAGTGGCGGCACATACAATGGCGTCCGAATCGTCAGCGACTCCACGGTGGCGCTCTTCACAGCGCGCACCGCCGGCTGGCGAGCGCTCGGCTGGGACACGTGCTCCGGGGGCGGAAGCTGCGGCCACTTCATGAGCCGGCGTGCCTACGGCCATACCGGTTTTACCGGAACATCCATATGGATAGATCCTGATCGCGAAATTTTCGTGATCGTTCTCTCGAACTGGGTTAACCTGGCGCCCGAGCGTCGTTCGCTGCCGTGGGCTGTCATCTCGGATGTCAGGGCGGACGTAGCCGACATAGCCGCTTCGGCAGTGGTAGATGTCCCGGAGCCTCTTGCGGCTCTCACCATGCTGCGTGCAGACCGCGCAATTGGTTGGAACGCCCTGAATCGGGAGTAGATAGTCGGGAGTCGGGAGTCGGGAGTCGGGAGTCGGGAGTCGGGAGTCAAGAGCCCGAGCTGTCCGGTACCGTCCCGGCTGTCATGCGCGAAAGTTCTCGGCTGAGGCGCACCGCGCTTCGAGCTGTCTTCACGAGCAGCAGAAATTCCGCGCGCGTAACCGGGAGATTGAACCCACCGTAGCTGCGGTCAGCGAAGAAAAGGTGATACTCCGACTCTCGCCCAGTGATGCGCCGTGTGAAGGACATCCCTCCTGCTGTCGTACCCGGCTCTTCGACCGAGCTCCGGTAAGATAAGGTCCGTCCCCTTCGCGGACGGCGTGTTGTGGCGAGCAGCTTGGCGGTGGAATCCACCCAGCGCGTGACCGCTACCTCCTCCAGCACGAGCACGAGAACCGTATCGCCCATGCCGGCGCCAATCTCGACGCGGTTATCGCTACGGCCGTTCATCACTATGTACGATTCTCCCAGCATCAATCTGCCGGCGGATCGGCGGATGGGCTGTTCCGATGTGCGCGGCTGCGCGGACATGGCTGGCGCCAAGGCAATTGCTCCGATCACCAACACGGTGGTAAGTCCCAGAAGTGAGTTGGATTGCATTCGAGGATGATGTCAAAGCGAGGATCGCGGCGGTAGGGCCGCGATCCCCCAATTACGCGCTCGAGAGTCGCTGTGGTTCAGAAGCCTATTCCGAGCCCCACGCTCAGTGCCACATTGTGCGCGACCTTGCTGTCCAGGCCCAGCCCAGTTGCTTCCTTGAAGTCGAACTTGCCAACATAATCCTTGGCCATCAACTGCACGCCCACGCTGCGGCTGAACTGATAGTTAAGCCCCACACCTGCGTTGAACGCTACGTTCGTTGCGTCGGTGTTCACCGGTCCCCGCTCACCAGTATAGCGAATGGCGCCAGCTCCTATCTGGAGGATAGGCGTCACTCCCGAAACAGCGCCTGTTCCCAGGGGCACTCGAAACTGCAATCCCGCGTCGTAGAGCAACACGTCTGCGTCGGCTACCGAAATGCCGCCTATGAACGGAACTCTCACGCTCCAGTTCGACCTGGCGAACCCGACGTTCCCAACCACTGCCACATTCCGAGTGAGACCAATGCTCATTTGTGCGCCATAGAGCGCAGCATTGGTATTTGACAGACTCGTGCCGACAGGGCCACTGAGGTGATCACCAAACATCATGTAGCCGGCATACGGTGTAACGCTGAATACCGGGCTTCTGGTCTGCGACTGAGCGGACGAAGTTGCAGCCAGAACCAATCCAGCCGCCAATACGACGACGAGAGTTTTTCTCATATTGCCTCCGGAGGGAAAGCCGAGTGTGGGCTTGTGGTGGAGGATGTAGTCCCACACTGCCCCTACACCCTTCACAGTCCTCACAGGCATAGTGGAGGCCAACTTCATCAGGATCGCAGCAGCCGAGGTAACGCGCGACCGAGCAGTTACTTATCGATGCGTGGAGTCACTCTGCGGTGCGGGAGGCTGTCCTCGCGGCGGGACATCGTGAGTCCCATTCACTGCGCGACTCCTGATCGCGACAAACACCACAAGCTTCTTCTATCTTCGGGAAGCTGAGTGGCACGCGAGCCCATCAATGACGAATGTGACCGTGCGCACGTCAGGGGTACGCGGAGACGACGGTCGCGGCCACGACCTGACCGCCCTCTTCTTTGATGCCTGTAAGAACTGCCTCGACGTGATTATCGAATCGGTCCGATGGATTCGCCAGGCTCACGTTGCTGAACCGCCTCCTTTGCACGAGCCCGAAGATGGGCGCGCGGATCATCCATTTGCTCACTATCCATTCGCCGGTGGGCAGATGATCGAACTCGACGCGGCCGCCGGTATTCGCCACGGCTCTTCCAATCCAGCGACGTATAAGTGAAGTCGAAATATCTGAGCCTCACGCTCGAAGGCCTCCACGGTCAACCGCACGAGGCCCTCCTTCTGAGCGAGCGTCGCAGCATAAAGGGCTTTGCGCACTTCTTCCCAAAGAACGAAAGGAGCCAGTCCGTACTCTGGAAGCGTGATGCAGGGAGTCATTTCTGTCACTCGGACCGCGGCCAGACTGACGCGAACCGGCGTGACGGCCAGGCGAGTCTCCACGGTCGCCCCCGCCGATACCAGGAACGAATCGGAGAAGGTGTTGACGAAACCGACACGTTGCACGCGGAGGCGATATTAGCCGGGAGCCGGTGGGACAAGCGCGAATTCTCCCAAAGGGCCAGCGACGGTACCGCTCACGACTGCGCCGGTTGCATCCAGGAGCACCACGGTGGAACCGCGCGACGGCAACTGAGTGATGGAATCGCCGACCGTTCCTCGCACTGGCTGCGCATTAACCCTGGAAGAGAAGGCAGAGGCTAGGACTGTGAGAAAGGTCACCGCGGCAAGACGTCCTAGTCCGGCCGTACCTCCGAGTCCGGTAGCGGGCGGGCCGCACCGCGTTGAGGAACGCTCTCCTCTTGCCATATTCGCTCTTCCTCCCGGGCGAACATTGGCGCCGTCCGCTCCACATGAACGATGCGGTGCACCTCTACTTCAAGCGACGCCCGACGAGGCTGGCCCATGCGCTCGGTCTGTATAGCTCGGAAGATTACCCAGCTCGTACGCGCAAGCAAGGCTACTCCAAGGTAAACAGCCACGTCCGCGAAATTGAGCACGATCTCATGGCCGCCGCCGTGATCCACGGCAAGGAAATCCACGACACCCTTCGGGGAAGTTGACAATCCCACCAGGTTGCCAAGCGCAGCACCCGCGATAAGTCCAAGGGCATACGGCGCACGAGCATCCAGCTCGCTGAGCGCACGGCAGACGGGGAATAACAGCGCCAGGGTGACGACTGTGAGGGCGACGTTCACCGACCAGGTGTAGGCTCCGAACGAGACGCCGAAGGCGAACCCGTCGTTATGAAACAGGGCGAGTCGAAGCACATCGCCGAAGGGGGGGAGCGCGATCGGAACGTCTCTTCCGGCCAGCGACGTTGCCGCAAACTGCTTTGAGGCGAGATCGCAAACTACAACGAATGCCGCCGATCCGGCGAACGCACCTGCATACCAGCGATTTCGTTTCACCCGTCGGCTTCACCTGGCGATTTTGTCACTACCGTTTCCCGTGGGCGCGATGGTCAAGAAGCATACCTGAGAGCTGCGGGAGTCGGGAGTCGGGAGTCGGGAGTCGGCGCAGCCAGAGTCGTGATTTCGGTCGTGATTATGTAGAGAGTGTGCTACGGATTCGGGCTCTGTCCACCAACTGAAAAGAAACATGCCGTGTTGAAACGTGCGGCACACAGAGGCGTCTAGCAAAAGAACGCACGCAGATTTTCCTCGGTCAGGCAGGAGGTTGTAATGCAGGTCTTCGTAACCGGGGCCGCGGGCCCGCTCGGTCGGTCTCTCATCGAACTACTCACGCGCCAGGGCCACATGGTTTCAGGTCTGGTCCGTCGCTCAAGCGGTGTCGCGATTCTCCGATACTATCGCGTCGAACCGGTGCTTGGCGATCTCACGCGCGTGGAGGCATTGGCCGATGCGATGCGTGGTTGTGATGTGGTGTTTCACCTAGCTCACTTCTTCGACTTCTGGTCCAAGAACAAGACCACCTTCGACCGCGTCAATGTGGAAGGCACCAGAAACACGGTCGCAGCTGCCGCCAAGGCAAGAGTGCCACGCGTTGTCTTCTGCTCTTCCTCGATGACCATCGGTGCGCCGAGCGGCGCATGGGGACACGAAGATACCCAGCACAGCGGGCACACACACTCAGCCTTCGAGCGCTCGACGCTCAAAGCCGAGCGCATTGCACTGGCGTCGCGAAACAATGGAACCGAAGTTGTAGTGGTGAATCCGTCGCTGGTGGTCGCACCGAACGATCCAGGGTGGACAGGCCGTCTCATCGCCGACTGCGTGTCGGGCCACCACATGTTCGCATCGGATACACCGGTTGGCTGGATAAGCGTTACAGACGCGGCTCATGGTTGCGCGCTCGCCATGGAGCGAGGGGAAGACGGTAAGCGTTACATACTGAGCGGCGACTCACTCTCGCCCAGGACCTTTCTTTCGATCGTCGCGCGTCTGGCCGGCAAACATGCTCCGCACGCCCTGCCGCGGTCCCTGGCCATTGGAGGCGCGCTGCTCGCGACTGCCGTCTCCGCTCCCTTTGGTCGTCGTCCAAGCTTGTCGCTGGACGAAGCTCGTTTCCTGACCTCGGGCTTTCGCGTGGACGGCACGCAGGCGATCCTCGATCTCGGCATGCAGTACACGCCTCTCGCGCGCTATCTGTCGCCGATCGTCGCCAGCTATCGGACAGCGCTACGCAGGTTTGCTGTAGCCTGAAAGAGCTAGGGATTAGGGATTAGGGATTAGGGAATGGGGAATAGGGAATTCAGCCCTGTTCCCCATTCCCTTTTCGCTATCGGAAGACGAACGGCCCGATGCTCGACTCGATGGGGTATATTGTGTGCCCATGAATCATGGCCCTGAATCCTCTTACCTGCTCGAGTCTCTGCGTGCGGCTTTTTCCGGACAGTACGACGTTGAACGCGCGCTCGGGGCCGGCGGAATGGGGACGGTCTTTCTGGCGCGCGATCTGACGCTCGATCGACAGGTCGCCATCAAGGTCATCACTCCCGAGCTCGCCGCGAACAAGGCTTTCCGCCAGCGCTTTCTGAACGAGGCCCGGATCGTCGCGAGGCTCAATCACCCGAACATTGTGGCGGTGCACGCGGCGGGTGAGGCGGCGGGAACTCTCTACTTCGTGATGGCGTACGTGCCAGGCGAGAGTCTCCGAGAGGTGATCGACCGCGAACACGGCGCCGATCACGCTCGCTACGTGGTAATTCTCCGCGAGCTCGCTGGTGCGCTTGCGTACGCACATGAGCACGGAGTTATCCACCGCGACATCAAGCCGGAGAACGTGCTGATCGACAGCCACAGCGGCCGCGCGATGCTGACGGACTTCGGAGTGGCTGGGCTCACGAGTCATGGTACTGCGGATGAACGGCTAACGGGTACCGGCCTGATCGTCGGCTCGCCGCGTTACATGAGTCCCGAACAGGCGGCTGGTGAGCGTCAGCTGGACGGAAGGAGCGACATCTATTCGCTCGGTCTTGTCGGCTACGAGATGTTTTCCGGTGAGCCAACGTTCACCGGGACGAGCGCCGTCTCCATCATCACGAAGCAGATAACCGAAAAGCCTACGCCACTCGCCGAGAAGACGAAGGGCGTGCCGCCGGTGGCGGCAGCGTCCATCGACCGCGCGCTCGAGAAGGATCCAGCGAATCGTTGGCAGACAGTTGCTGAGTTCGCCAGTGCGCTGGCCGCCGACTCCGTCAGCCCACCTTACACTCGCAGCCGGCGCGTCCGGACGCAGAAGCGCACTCGAGTTCTTATCGCGGGAGCGGTTGCGGCGGCGCTTCTAATCGGCATCCCTGTCGCGTGGCGGCTTTCCGCCGGCGATACGGGCACACCCAGAGGAGTCGACCCCCGAAAGTCATTCTTCGTGGCTCCGTTCGAGAACCAGACCAGCGACCCGTCGCTTGCCTGGCTTCGAGAAGGGAGCGTCAACATGCTTACGCTTAACCTCTCGGCGTGGAGCGATCTCAACGTCGTCGACTACGAGCGGAGCCTGGACCTGCTTCGTGACGCCGGATTCGACGATGCGAAACGAATCGGCCTCGAAGACGCCAGAGGGATCGCGCGGGACGCCGGCGTGTGGACCGTCGTGCTTGGCCAGATCACACGCGGCGCCGATTCGCTCCGTGTCATCGCGCGGGTGTTCGATGTCGCATCCGGTAAATCCGTGCGTCGAGCTGAGGTTGCGGCCTCTCTCGCCGCCGACCCGCGCGGGCTTTTCGACAAGCTCTCGCGCGAGCTGCTGGATCTCGCCGGCGCTCCTCCCATGACCCAGATTTCGCCCGGACTACTACGTCCTCACTGGAGGCGTTCAAGGCGTATCTCACAGGTGTGAACGCTCTCAACGGCTGGGAGTTCGACGTAGCAGACACGGCGCTCGCGCGCGCCATTCGCGCCGACAGCACGTTCGCTCTTGCCCATTACAAGCGAGCGCTGCTTCACGGCTGGAGCAAGAAGAACCTCACCGACACGAGCGACGAGCACTCCGCCCGCCTCGCCGCGCGGTATGGCACGCGGCTCCCACAACGGGAACGCGGAATAGTGGACGCTTACCTGTCAGTCACGCTCGGCATGAACAGCGCGTTTCGCGGCGACACCGCTAACGCGAGGGCTAACCTCGCCGCAGCGCAGCAGAAATACGCGGCGCTTCTGGCGCGAGACTCAACGGACGCGGAGGCATGGTACGGCCTGGGTGACGCTCATTTTCATTCACCCTCAGCGACTGTGACCGAGACAAGCACGAAATGGACGCACGCGCTGCGTGCTTTCAACCGTACGCTCGCGCTCGACTCCACCTTTCACCTCGCTTATCCGCACACGTTGCAGATCTATAACACCGCGGCTACACAGAACCAGGGCGTTATCCTCGTGGGCGACAGCATTATCGGTTTCGACTCGCGCGCCGCGAGTGAGACGTACGGGCGCGAGCGCATCCTCGAGGCGAGCCTGAAGGCACGTGTGCGCGCCGCGCAGGAGGCGCGCCGGTGGGTCGACACCGATCCCGACGCTGCAGAGGCGCACCTGGCGCTGGCAGATGCTTACGTTGCGTCCAACGATCCCGCGGCTGCGGCTTCGGCACTGCGCCATGCGATGACGCGTCCCAGAGTTCGCGCTCCCGACATTCCCTACAAGATCGCCACCCTGGAGCTCGTGAGCGGTAAGCCGGAGGTGGCGCTTGCGACGCTGCGAGATGCGATGCGGAGATACGGCGCCGACTCGCTCTCGGCACGGGGAGGCCTTCGGCTATTCCCGACCCTGGCTGGTTCCGCGACCGTCGCCGCGCACGCAGGATCGATCGCAGACATGAACGCTGTGTTCGCTCTCATCGAGCGAGTGACGCCGACACTGCCACTGCCCCGGACAAGCTCAGGGAGTACGGACCAGCGGGTACACACGGAACTTTGCTGCGCTCAACCTTCTCGCGATGGGCATCGAGCTGCCGAAGGTGCGCAATGAGATCGACGGAGCCATCAAGGTACTCGACTCGTATGGGAAGTTTCCTGAGTTCGCTCAGGGCCGACTGCTCACGCCGTACTTCGCATACGTGCTGGGTCGCGATACGAGTTACCTGGCAACGCTCCGAAGGTGGAATGGCGGCGACTGGATCGCGGCACCGTCGTTCCAGGCGCTGGCCGCGCTCGATCAGCGCGACACGGCTAAAGCGATACGTATCGCGGCACAGTTTCCGCGAGGCGATACCGCGAAGATCCGAGCGGCGCCGCTCGGCAGTATGCTCGATGCTTTCGTTGAAGCCGAAGTGTTGGCCGCCATCGGCGATCTCAAGGGAGCGGCGGTGACGTACGAGTCCATCGATCCAACGCGCGCGAGATTCTCGACCTTCGGTTTCCCTGACCCACGGTGGCCGCTCTGCGCCCGCAGCTTTCTCGCGCGCGGCCTTCTCTACGAGCAGCTGGGCGAGAAGAGCAAGGCCGAGGCAGCTTACACGAAGTTTCTAGAGCTGTGGAAGGAGGCCGATCCGAGCTTGCAGCCGCAGCTTCGCCTGGCACGCGAGGGATTGGCCCGACTGAGAGATTCCTGATCGGCGGTAGGAGTCACGGCCAATTCTTCAGGTCGTCTACTGCGATTTCCACATCCATGTGCTCGATCAGGAGCTCGAACCGTCGCTGCTCCTCCTTCCTGAACTTCTCCTGGTCGGGGTACAGCTCTTTCACGATCGCGGACTCGTCGAAATCGTCGTGAGCGGTGGCGGCGTCCTTATAAACGATGGTGAACCGGAAGTCCCACCT
>JBHENQ010000163.1:0-7496 GCA_046261975.1 Gemmatimonadaceae bacterium
CTCCTTCCATACGGGTGCGGCCGCGCGAAGGATGTTCTCCTTGGGAGCGAAGAACTCATCGTTGGCAGAAAGCACCTTGCCGCCCAGCCGCTCGGCGGCGAGGTCTATCAAGTCGGTAAAGTCTGTCATGCTCCGGACTGCTCCTGCTTGCCGCGAAAGAGAAGTTGCCCCATTGGTGAGGACGAGAAGCTCGAGTCGGCCGCGTCGTATATCTTGTGTCCCCGGAGATACGTCGCGTGCACGACACCTTTCAGTTGCTCGCCGGCATACGGCGTGATCTTGTGGCGGCTGTGAAGCTCTCCTGGCGAAACCCGAAACGAATCGTCCGGGTCGAACACCACGAAGTCCGCCAAGTGGCCCACCTGTATCTTGCCCTTTCTACGATCGAGGCCGACAAGACGCGCCGGATTCTCGCACATCCATTCGGCAACCTTGTCAAGCGTAATCCTAACGCCTCGCCCCCGCTGGCTTGCGTCGTTCCAGATCACCGAGAGGCCCAGTTGAAGTGAAGAGATGCCGCCCCAGGCCAGCCTGAAGTCGCCGGTCTCGAGCGCTTTCATCTCGGGCGGGCATGGCGAATGATCAGAGACGATCATGCTGATGAGCCCGTCCTCCAGGCCGTCCCACAAGCTGGTCGTGCCGTGATACCCGCTAGGCCTTATCGGCGGCGAGCACTTGAACTCGGTGGCTCCGTCCGGCACGTCCTCCGCCTCGAAATGCAGATAGTGCGGGCATGTCTCGACGGTGAGATTCACTCCTGCGAGTTGCTCTCGCCTCACGTTGCGAGCGTTCGCCGCACTTGAGAGATGCACTACGTGAATGCGCGCCCGGTATTCCAGACACAGGCGGAGCAGATACGAAATGGCCGCATTCTCGTCGATGGCTTCATGCAGCCAGCAATATGTATCGTAGCGGCGCGGATCGCGCGCTCCGGCCGGCGTGATCGCCCCCCCCCCCGGGCCGGCGTAGGGGTCGCTCGGCGCGAGCTCGGCGTGAGCCATGAGTACCGCATCGAGCTCGTTCAACTTCGGCAACGCCCGAGTCAGATCTTCGTGCTTCACCATTTGGAACTCCGACACTCCCGACGGCGCGAGAAAGCACTTGAAGCCGTAGACACCAGCCTCCCACAGGCCTTGAATGTCTGCCGCATTCCCCGGTACCACACCGCCCAGAAATCCGACGTCCACCCAGAGCTTGCCATCGGTGGCATCAATCTTTTCCTTGAGCGCCCTCACGTTGGTGGTGGCAGGGATGCTGTTGAGCGGCATGTCGAGCACCGTCGTGACCCCGCCTGCCGCCGCAGCGCGAGTTCCTGTGGCAAAGCCCTCCCACTCTGTTCGCCCTGGCTCGTTCATGTGGACGTGCGTGTCTACCAGGCCCGGCATGAGAGCGAAATCACCACAGTCGATCACCTCGAGACTTTGCGAGGTAGCCTTCTCCCCATGCGGCCTGATGGCCCTGATGACACCGTCCCTGACGTGCACATCGGCCGCCACTACTCTACCCGCCGTCACCACTCGTCTCGACCTGATGATGAAGTTGTTGTTCCCCATTCCCTAATCCTTAATCCCTAATCCCTAATCCCTAATCCCTAATCCCTAGCCTCTTCCGTTTCCTTCCAGAACTGTTCCAACAGATTCGCCGCCACTCGGCGCCTGTAGGCTGCGCTGGACCTGAGGTCGTCGATCGGCTGAATCTCCTTCATCAGAGTATGCCTCGCACTGGGCAAGTCGGCATCCGCGGCCAGCACTGCCTCCGTGCGTGGCAGGCGTACGACGGTGGCCGAGACGCTGCCCAACGCGAGGCGCGGTCGTTCCGCGCGGACCGCGGCCAGCGACACCTTGGAAATGGCCTGCGCAGCGCGCGTGCCGACCTTCCGGAACCACTGCCTGCCATTCTGCGGCGGGACTTCTATTGCGACGATCAGCTCGTCAGGACTGAGAACGGTGCAGCGATAGCCTGTGTAGAATTCCGCAAATGGAACTCGACGCTCAGCGTCCGCATTACGAAGTACTATGGTCGCGTCGGCAGCCGCGAAAACGGGCAGCGTGTCGCCGGCAGGGGAGGCATTTGCGATGTTCCCGCCCAGCGTGCCGCGGTTCTGAATCTGTACGCCGCCGATATCGAGCGCGGCAGCCGCCAACATCGGCAGATGCCGGCGCACGAGCCGTGAATTGATGACGTCCGTGTAGGTGGTGAGCGCGCCAAGCACCAGCGTCTCCCCTCGCATGGATATTCCCCTCAGTTCACGCAGCCCCCATACGTTCATGAAACGCGCATGAGGCTGCGTGCCAAAGTTGAGAGCGACGTAGATGTCCGTGCATCCCGCGAGCGGTGTTACGGGCGGGGAACTCTCGTGGCGAAGCATGTGGAGGGCTTCGCGCAGTGATTTTGGTTCGAGCAGCGCAAGGGGAGTGATCGCTGATCTCATGCTCCGCGTACCGCACGATAAATAGCTTCGTAGCCCGTGCACCGACACAGATTTCCGGCCAGCCCCTTCCGGATTTTGGCGATGGACGGCTTGGGCCCACCTAGGAGCGGCAGCGCCGCCATGATCATTCCCGGCGTGCATATCCCGCACTGCGCACCACCCTCCCGCACGAACGCCTGCTGCAACGGATGCTCGCCACCAAGCGATTCGATGGTGAGGACGGCTGAGTTGTGCACCTGAGCGAACGGCACGAGGCACGCGCACACCGGGTCGCCGTCCACCAGAACCGTACAAGCTCCGCACTCTCCTTCGCCGCATCCTTCCTTGGTGCCTGTCAATCCGCATTCCTCTCTCAGAACATCGAGCAACCGCTTCATCGGGTGCGCGTCGATGTCGGTTGATGCTCCGTTCAGCGTGAAGCGCACGACAGCTCCATGATATTCTCGGGAAGCGCGGGGATGGTTCGCACGTCGAGGCCGAGGTGCCTAATTGCGTTGACGATGGCAGGAGCCGGCCCATCTATGGGCATCTCGCCCACACCCTTCGCACCGAACGGGCCGTGGTGTCCAGGCGTCTCGCCGATAACGACGGTCATTGGGGGCGTGTCGAGTGTGGTGGGAATTATGTAATTCGTGAGCTGAGCGTTCGCCATCGCGCCTTCATGCATCGCTACATGCTCGAGGAGCGCGTACCCGATGCCCTGAGCTGTTCCTCCCTCTATCTGGCCAGCGGCCAGCATAGGATGGATTGCCTTGCCGATATCCTGAACCGCCGTAATCGCGATGGGACGAATCTCGTAAGTGATCGGATCGAGCTCCACCTCCGCGACATCGCAGCCCCAACCATAGGTGGCGTACGCGTCGCCACGGTAGTTCACTTCGTCCCAGAGAACATCCGGCGGTCGCTCGTACTCCTTGGTCACGACGAGTGGTCCGTACTTCCCGAGATACTCCGCGTGTGACATTCCGTTCAGTCGCTCGGCGATCTCTTCAGCGCAGCGCTGGAGGATCCTTCCGACCACCATGCAAGTGCGCGAAGCCACGGTCGGCCCGCTGTCCGGCACCGCGGCCGTGTCGGGTTGAGCGATCTCTACGTCCTCGAAGGAAATTCCAAGCGAATCCGCGACGATCTGAGCGTGCATCGTTCGCGTGCCCTGGCCGATCTCGGTGCTCGCGACGAGGATCCGCGCGCCGCGCTCGGTCAGCTCAACTGCGGCTTTCGAGGCGAGATAGACTTCGCCGCTGCCGGTGAATCCAGAACCGTGAAAAAAAAGCGACAACCCTATCCCGCGATTCGTACCGGCATACTTGCGACGCTTGCGCCGAAAGCCCGAGCGTCGTACCGCGTCGCGCAGCACTCCGATCGCGGAGCAATCTTCAGTCATCGCCTGACCGGTGGCGCTGAGATCGCCCGGTCTTAACGCATTCCGCTCGCGAAGGGTCACCGGGTCCATACCGAGCTGCTCGGCGATGCGCTCCATGTGCACTTCGATTGCGAATTGCGTTTGCGGCGCGCCGAATCCGCGAAAAGCCCCGTTGGGCGGCGTGTTGGTCATGACGGCGCGCGCATCGATCCGAATGTTCTCACAGCGGTAAGGCCCTGCGGCGTGGATGGCGCCTCGCGACAGCACCACGGGGCTCAGGGTGACGTAGGCGCCACCGTCCATGAGGATGTCAATCTCCATCGCGACGAGTCGCCCGTCCTTGTTGACGCCGGTGCGGTGCCGTACGACGCTCGGATGTCGCTTTGTGGTGGCCTGCATGTCCTCCGTGCGATCATATATCATCTTGACCGGGCGATTGGCTTTGAGCGCGAGGAGCGCCGCGTGTCCGGCGAGCATTGATGGATACTCTTCCTTGCCGCCGAAGCCGCCGCCCGTTTCGGTCTGCAACACGCGAACCTGTGAGTCGGTCATTCCGAGTAAGACCTTGAGCGCCTTGTGCACGTAGAACGGACACTGGATGGAGCCGTGCACGGTGATGCCGTCACTCTCGGGAACGGCGATGACGCCGTTGGTCTCGATGTAGACGTGCTCCTGATGCCCGGTTCGATATTCGCCTTCGACTATCGTATCGGACTGGCCAAAGCCGAGCTCGACGTCGCCTTTCTCGATGCGTAGCTGCTTGAGCAAAACGGTGGAGCTCTCGGCGTCGAACAAGGCCGGCAGCGAGTCGTATTCGATCTCAACACGTGCCGAGAGAAGGCGTTCACGGTCCTCGTGTGCCAGCAGCAGGATCGGCTCCGCGATGTGATTGACTTCGCGCTCAACCAGGCACGGCTGGTCGTTGTCGATGAGCGCGATGCAATTCCGGCCGGCGGGCGGGATGTCCCGGTAGTCGACGACCGTGAACGCCGTCGTGTCGAATTCCAACTTCAAGTTTCGAATCAGTCCGCGTGGAATCGTCGAACGAATGGTGCGTCCGTAAAGCATACCAGGCATCGAGATGTCGTCGATGTAGCGCGCGCGCCCCGTGACCTTGGCTGGGCCATCCTTGCGCGGGACGTTGCGGCCAACGGTGGGGATCAAGAGAGACGGGTGTAGGGTGTCGGGTATGGGGTGTGGGGTAACCCCAAAGCTATACCGCCGCCCGACACCCCACACCCCACACCCGACACCCGCCCTTGATTCATGTCCCTCACTTGCGAGCTGACGCAACAATTCACAGCTTCGAGCAGCGTATTCCCACCTTACGGCAAGCCAACCTCACTCAGCGCTCAGCGCGGGAGTAGTGGAATGCCTGTCCCCTCAGTATTCGTGCGGTTCCTGATCCTGACATGCGTAGTGCTTTTCGCTGGGGCGTGTCTCGTGATCCGCGTGAGCGTCTCGCCTGTGGAAGCCGCCGCCGACAGCACCGTTGTGAGGTCACCGGTAAGGGCTCACCTCAAGGACGGCTCCACAGTTGTCTTCCGAAATGGGGTAACAATTCTGCGCGACACCGTTCGGGGTAACGGTGAGCGATTCTCGAGCACGCTCGCACCGGCTGCCTCCATGTCCCGCGTTGCGCTGGACAGTGTCCTGGGAATGGAGACCTTCCGCAATGAAATAGATGGAGGTCGCAGTGCTCAGTATACCGTTGGCGGGTTGGTCGCAGCCGCGGCGGTTGCGGCACTCGCCGTCGCGGCCCTTGGCTCATGTCCTACTTTCTACTACGACAGCGGCGGCACTCGGGTGATTGAGGCGGAGGGGTTCTCCTACAGCGTAGCTCCGCTTCTGGAAGCGCGCGATATCGACCGCTTGCGTGCGCGTCCGGACAGCAGCGGGATTCTCCGGCTGGAAGTCCGCAACGAGGCGTTGGAAACGCACTACGTGAATCACCTCGAGCTTCTCGAAGTTACGGGCGCTGCCGATGAGTACGTTGTGCCCGATGAGCGCGGCCGCCCCTTGGGTCTGCGGGCCATCGAGTCGCCCCGTGTGATGCGCGATAAACGGGGCGTAAGCGTTGTTCAAGTTCTCGAGGACGCCGACGACTCGGTCTACCGTACCGGCGCTAGCACCATGGCGACCGTGAGCTTGAAGGATATGACCGATTACATCGACGTCTCGGTGCCGAGGCCTGCCGTTGACAGTGTAGTGCTGTTGTTCCGCATGAGAAACAGCCTCCTCAACACCGTGCTGTTTTACGATTTCATGCTCGCCCGGCCGGGCGCGCTTTCCCTCGACTGGTTGTCTCTGGGCCTGGACTCACTGGCCAAAGCCGTGGAGCTGGGTCGGTGGTACGGCGACCACTTCGGCCTCCGAGTGTCGGTGCTGGAGAACGAAAGGTATAGAGAGGTTGCCAGAGTCGGCGATCAGGGTCCAATAGCATGGCACGACGTGGGCCTAGTTGTCCCCGTTCCAGCCGACGGAAGCGATAGCCTGAAAATGCGGCTCTCGTTTATCGCCGATGAGTGGCGGATAGACCGTGTCGCGATGACATCTACATGGCGCCGTGCGAATGCTCGCGCGATTCCGATTTCGACAGTAACGCGGTTGGATGGCACCCCCGAGCCAGCTGCGCTCGAAAGCATGAGGAAAGCCGACGATCAGTACCTTGAGACCACGATGGGTCAGGCGTTGATCGCCGGGTTCGACGCAGGCCCGGAGCCGGCGCGTGATACGCGCACCTTCATGCTCGCGTCACAGGGCCACTACAGCGAATGGGTACGGGGAGAATGGATTCGTTCGGCGCGAACGCCGGCGCCGTTCGTGCCATCAGACTCCACGTTGCTCGCCGTGGTAAAGGAGTGGAGGAGCGTGCAGGCCGATATGGAGCGCCAGTTCTTCGCCACGCGAATCCCTGTGAGGTAAGCAACATGCGCATGAAGTACTCACGTATCGTACTGATCTGCTTCACGATGGCTGTTGTTCCCCTTACGGGCGCGTGTCCCATTGGGACGACAGTGAGAAGGTACGAGCCCGCGCGCGGACCGAAAGGCATATTCACGTCTATTCAGTTGACGGGCAAGAGCGCTGTGAGCGGCGAAGTGTTGGAGGTACGGACCGACGCTCTTCTCGTTCGCGCCTCGGTCGGGTCGGGGATCGTCCTGGTGCCGCTGAAGGCGATCAGGCGTGCCAGGTTCAAGGGGGTCGCGCACGGAATCAACGATGGAGGCTGGCGAGGTCTGGACACGCAGAACGCGGTGCGTCTATCGAGTCGGTTTCCTTACGGATTGGCGGAAGAACATCTTCAGAAGCTGCTGGCCGAGACGGGGCAGAGCGCGCCTTTGCTGATGGATAAATGAATTACGCCGTGACGGTTCCTTGTTCTGGAGGAACACACCGGAGAGCGCGCCCGGCATTGCTGGCGGCATTCTTTGCTGTTGGTGCCGTACGCCCAGTTGTCGCGCAGACTGCGACTGAAGAGTCGCACGCAATCCTCTACTCCTCTTCGACCGCGTTCCTGGCAGAGGCTCGCGCGGGCACGGAGCGTTACCGCGATCGTGCAGTGGCCATTGCGGACGGCTTTCGGAAGGTGGGGCCGAGTTTCCCGGCGATGGGCGAGCATTGGATTCGGTCGGACGTCGTCTTGCGCGAGGCATACGAAGCACGCCGTCCTGCTGTTCTCACGTACATCACCGTGGATGG
>JBHENQ010000164.1:0-17239 GCA_046261975.1 Gemmatimonadaceae bacterium
TGATCTTCACGCGACAGAGCAGGGAGGGAAAGGCACGACAGGTGAAGGCGGCAAGCGTCGTCTTCAAGAGGCGCGTGGTAGGGCCCGAAACAGGCTCGACCCAGCTTCGGATCACGCCCACGCGTTCAGTTGCGGAGCTGCGGCGTGAGGCACTGGCTGCAACTCCGCCTGTGGAGAAAGGCGAGTTCCGCGCCCCGGATCTCGTGGACCTTGCCACTCTCGACCCAACAATAAAACTCGACATTCGCTACGCCACGACGAACAACTTCCTTGGAGTTCCGTTCTATTCGTCAGCACGAGCTTTTCTTCAGCGGCCCGCGGCTGAGGCTTTACTGAGGGCCCATCGCCGGCTACGAGAGCGTGGCTACGGACTTCTGATCCACGATGCTTATCGCCCGTGGTACGTGACCAGGATTTTCTGGGACGCCACTCCGGCAGACAAGAAATGGCTGGTTGCCGACCCGTCTCAGGGCTCGCGTCACAATCGCGGCTCTGCCGTCGATCTTACTCTGTACGACCTGCGCACCGGCAAACCGGTAGAGATGGTGGGCACTTACGACGAAGCTTCGGACCGTTCTTTCCCGAACTACCCGGGCGGCACATTGCTGCAGCGCTGGCATCGCGGTCTTCTCCGCCAGGCGATGGAAGCTGAAGGATTCAAGGTATACGACGCCGAGTGGTGGCACTTCGACCACGAGGACTGGCGAAAATATCCTATCGCGAATGTGACGTTCGAGGAGATTGGTGCGAGGAAGCGGGAGTGAGACGGCGGGTGTGGGGTGTAGGGTGTCGGGTGTCGGGGTCCCCGCCACCCGACACCCTACACCCGACACCCGCTCTTAACATCTTCCGATGCTATACCGCGACTACTTCTCCGTTGACGCCGGCGCGTACGCGAGCTTCAGGCCGAGGTATCCTCCCGCTCTTTTCGATTTTCTCGCCTCGTGCGCGCCCGCGCGCGACGTCGCCTGGGATTGCGCTACGGGCAACGGTCAGGCCGCAATCGGTTTGGCACTTCACTTCGCACGTGTAATAGCGACAGATGCGAGCGAATCGCAGATCAGCCGGGCTATTCCCCATCGCTGCGTGGAATATCGAACGGCACTCGCCGAGCGGAGTGGGTTGGAAGGCGCGGCGGTGGACCTCGTTACCGTCGCACAGGCCCTACACTGGTTGAACCGTGAGGCATTCTACGACGAGGCGAAGCGCGTGCTCGTATCACGCGGAGTGCTGGCGGTGTGGTGCTACGGCTTGTTGGACGTGACGCCGGAAATAGACTCTCACGTACGGTCCTTCTATTTCGACACGCTCGGGCCGTTCTGGCCGCCCGGCCGCGAGTTGGTTGACACAGGCTACAGCACGATAGACTTTCCATTCGAAGAGATCTCTGCTCCACCAATCTCTATCGAGAAGGAGCTGACGCTGGAGGAGCTCGCCGGTTACCTGCGCACATGGTCCGCAACGCGGCGTTTCATCGAGTCCCGAGGCCACGATCCGGTGGGCGAGGTCATCAGGGTCGTGAAGGAGCATTGGGGCGAGCCAGGTACACGGCGAATCGCGCGCTGGCCACTTCACGTGCGAGTCGGCCGCGTTTCCCATCACGACAGCGGAGCGGTCGGTCGGCCGTAGTGACATCGGGATGGCATCAGCTCGCTTTCGGTACGGCGTGAGCATGGCCAGGCCGGCCCGCTCACCCTTGATCGTTCCCGTGCTGGCGGCGGTCTTGCTCGCGCTGGGTCTCTACATTGGTGCGCGTCCGGTGGGATCCGTGCCAGCACTGGGCGCATTTCTCGACCCGGCCAACGGAGTCTGGGCGTCTGCTTCAGCCGAGGAGCTGCCCGAGATCTCCAGCGCTACCATTCCCGGTTTGACCGGCGACGTGAACGTCGTCTACGACGAGCGAGCGGTCCCGCACATTTTCGCGACCAGTATCACGGATGCTCACCGTGCGCTCGGCTACGTAGTCGCGCGTGATCGTCTCTTCCAGCTCGAGTTGCAGACGCTGGCGGCGTCGGGCCGGCTCACGGAGATCGCGGGAGCACAGGCTCTGGATGCCGACCGTTCTACGAGAGAGCTGGGCATGCCACGCGGCGCAGAGCAGAAGTGGGCGGCGCTCCATCAGGGATCCGAAAGCGTGCGCGTGCTACAGGCATACGCCGACGGGGTGAATGCCTGGATAAACGAAATGACGCCCAGGGACTTACCCCTGGAGTTCAGACTTACCCGAACCAAGCCGTCACGGTGGCACCCCATCAACAGCATTCATCTGTTGAACCGCATGGGCCGCACGCTCACGTATAGTGAGAGTGACATGGGGAAACTGGGCGTTCAGGCGCGTGTCGGCAGAGCGGCCACAGAGGCTCTGTTTCCGATGAACGCGCCGATTCAGGAACCCATCCAGCCAAACGACAGCGGATCACCCCGGTTCGATGTGCGCACACTACCCTCACCCGGACTACCCGACACGCAAGCTCTCCGCGCTCTTCGAACGCTGTCTGCCCTTTCGCCATCCACGGCAAGCATCAGCGATGGCAACACGATCGGAAGTAACAGCTGGGCTGTGTCGCCACAGCGCACCGCGGCAGGGCACGCGCTTCTGGCGGGTGATCCGCATCTGGAGCTCACGCTGCCATCCGTATGGTATGAAGCCCATCTGGTTGTCCCAGGGCAGCTCGACGCCTACGGCGTCACGATTCCCGGGGCGGCCGGATTGATAATAGGCTTCAACCGCGACATCGCGTGGACCTTTACCAACACCGGCGCTGATGTCAACGACTATTACACCGAAACCGTGGATGACAGCACGCATCCCGTCAGGTACTTGCTCGACGGCGAATGGCGGCCACTGGAGTTGAGACTGGAGACGTACCGCGACAAGACAGGCCGCATCATCGCGATCGATACGCTGCGCTTCACGCATCGCGGGCCGCTTCGTCGTGGCACAAACGGGCGCTGGGTCTCACTGCGTTGGACCGTTCTCGATGTCTCCGACGAAACTGCCGGCTTTCTGGGAGCCGTGCTCTCGAAGTCCGTGACTGAATTTCAGGCGGCTATGAGCACCTATCGGGCACCGGCGCAGAACATGCTCGTCGCCGACCGCGCGGGAATCATTGCGATTCGATCCAACGGTCTCTTCCCCATAAGACCCGGCGATGGGCGTGGCGACATCATGCGCGATGGCACAACGCGAGCCAGCGATTGGCTCGGCTTCTGGCCGATAGCTGAATATCCACAGTCTACCGCTCCTCAGCAGGGATTCCTCGCGTCCGCAAACCAGCAGCCGCTGGATCCGAGGACTAACCCACGCTACCTGGGCGCGGATTGGCCCACGCCGTGGCGAGCGATCAGAATCAACACGCTCCTCCGCGGTGATTCAGCGATGACGCCGGACGCAATGCGCCGGTTTCAGACCGATCCCACAACCGCGAAGGCGGCGCTTTTCGTGCCTGCCTTTCTCGCAGCGGCAGGCGGGCAGCGGGCGAACGAAAAACTGGCGCGCGCCGCCAGGCTGCTCGCTCAGTGGGATGGCCGATACACGAAGCACAACGAGCGTGCGGTCCTGTTCGAGTATGCCATGGACGAAGTGACCGCCAGGCTGTGGGACGAGCTGCATTCACCGCTCGATTCAGCGCCTGCTGGGCCCATGCCCAACCATGCTGTCGTTTTCGAGTTGTTGCAGGATTCGGCGAGCCTCTGGTGGGATGACCGGCAAACCAGAGGACGGGTGGAAGGACGTGACGAGATTCTGATCGCGAGCCTGGAGGCAGCGCTCGAGAAATGCATCAGCGAGCACGGCGAGCCGGAAAGCGGTGGATGGAGATGGGACCGCATCCGTCACGCGAACATTCATCATCTGCTGCGCCTGCCTGCGCTATCCGCGCTGGACATCAGCGTGCAAGGCGGGCCATCGTCGCTCAATCCATCCTTCGGCTCGGGCACGCACGGCGCGAGCTGGCGAATGGTCGTGGAGATGGGTGCGGAAGTACGAGCCTGGGGAACCTATCCCGGTGGCCAATCCGGGAACCCGGCTAGCAGACGCTACAGGGATCGCCTGGAAAAGTGGAGCGCCGGCGAGCTGGATACCCTCCGCTTTCCACGACGCGCCGGCGACTTGCCAGCCGAACACGTGAGCGCGCGACTCACTTTGACACCGAGACGTTGATCGTGCGCCTACTATTGAGAATTGTTCTGCTGGCGGCTGCCTTCGCGATTGCAACGTCCGCATTCGGCTGGTGGGCAGTCCCCATTCTCGCGGCGATCTGGGCGGTGCTCGCTCGCGACACCCCGGCCGCCGCGCGCGATGCAGCGATTGGAGCACTAGCTGGGTGGGCCGTGCTGCTGGTCTGGGCAGCCCTGTCCGGCCCGGTGTGGGTACTCGCAGATCAGCTCGGAGGTGTCATGAAGGTCCCGCGCGTGCTGCTGATCGCGATCACGCTTTCTTTTCCGGCAACTCTCGCGTGGGCGACGACGACAACCGTGGCAGCACTCAGTCCACTAGCATCGAGGCGTCCTGCATGAACTGGATCGAGGGCCTGGCCAAAGCCGGATTCGCCGCCAAGGGCTTCGTCTACATCGCCATCGGCGTGCTGTCAACGCAAGTAGCCCTTGGCAGTAGGGGAAAGATCGCTGACTCTAGCAGCGCGCTACGCACTATTTATGGCCAACCGTTCGGCCGGGCAACGCTGATGTTGGTGGGTGTCGGCCTGCTCGGGTACGCATTGTGGCGTCTAGTCGAAGCCATCACTGATCCGGAGCGAAAGGGAGCCAGCCCCAAGCGAATCGCGATCCGGGTCAGCTACGTTGTCAGAGCGATTACACACGGCGCACTCGGTATCGAGGCGCTTCGGCTGCTCTCGGGCACCAAGGTGTCCGGCGCGGACCGGACCGAGCACTGGACGGCGCGATTGATGGCGGCTCCACTGGGGACTTCCCTGGTTATGGCAGTCGGCGCGGGTATCCTTGGCTTCGGCGCGTTCCAACTCTACCACGCAATGACGTACAGATCGGCGAGCGAACTCAGACTCAGCGGTCTCAACCCCGAAACCGCACGCTGGGTGGTTCCCGTGAGTCGCTTTGGAATAGCCGCTCGCGGCGTGGTGTTCGGCATCATCGGCTACTTCCTGATTCGCGCGGGACTTCAGCACGATCCGTCTGAAGCCTCCGGAATGCGCGAATCCTTCCGCACGCTGTTGACGCAGCCGAGAGGACACTGGCTTCTCGGGATCGTAGCGATCGGTTTCATTGCTTACGGTATCTATCAGTTTCTTCAGGTGCGCTACCGTCGCATCACCGTCGCGTAAATGGTGAGCAAGCCTGACGACAAGGGGCAGCAGATGGCAGACGTGCAGCACCGGCTCGCGCTGGAGCGAACCCATCTTGCGAACGAGCGCACGTTCGCGGCCTGGCTGCGCACGGGATTATCCGTCGCGGCGGCCGGCATCGCTGTCAGTCACTTCTTACCGCGCACCGATCATACGCTCGGCGCAATTTTTGTCATCGCGGGGGTATCGCTGATCATCTTCGGCGCGTGGCGTTTCACGCGCACTCAACAGGAGCTGAGCGCCGCGGGTGCGCCGGACCGACGCATGGCACGTCTGACCATATCGGTCGTGAGTGGTATCATGTCCGCATTGCTTCTGGCTTTGCTCTTAGCCGGCTGAGGCCAAGCCTGGTGGCCACATCCCTCGCTCCGCATTCTTCGGTCATGAGAATCGCTCTGGGCTCTGACCACGCGGGGTTTGCCTACAAGGAAGCATTGAAGCCGTTCCTCGCCAATCTGGGCCACGAGATCACCGACTTCGGGACACATTCCACGGACTCGGTTGACTATCCGTTGTTCATTAGGCCGGTAGCGGAAGCCGTGGGACGCGGCGAGTACGATCGCGGTATCGTGCTTGGTGGGTCGGGCAACGGAGAGGCGATAGTCGCCAATCGCGTGCGCGGTGTGCGCTGCACACTTTGCTGGAATCTGGAATCCGCGCGGCTGGCGCGCGCGCACAACGACGGAAATGTTCTCTCGCTGGGCGAACGCATGGTGTCGCGCGATGAGATGTTCGCGATCGTGAAGTTGTGGCTGGCAACAAAGTTCGAGGGCGGACGGCACGAGCGGAGAATTCGGCAGATAGATGGCTGAATTCAATGCGCCGGTGGAAGACGGAGAAACCCCGGCAGGTTTCTCCGGTTCGCGCATCATCGCTCTGGTTGCCGGGCCGTCGGTGTATGGCCTCCTGTTCCTGGCTGCGCCTGAAGCACTCTCGCCAGCTGCATCGAACGTTCTGGGCATTGCCGCATGGATGGCCATATGGTGGATCACCGAGCCAGTGCCGCTGGGTGCGACGTCGCTCCTGCCGATAGTGCTGTTCCCGCTGCTGGGCGTCACGTCCTCCAGAAACGCCGCCGCTCCTTACGCCAACGATCTAGTATTTCTGTTTCTCGCCGGCTTTCTCCTCGCAGCCGCGCTGGAGCGCTGGAACGCGCATGCTCGAATTGCTTACGGGATGGTGTCGGCGATCGGCACCGGAGGGCGTCGCGTCGTCCTCGGCGTGATGCTGGCGACAGGTTTCATCTCCATGTGGATCTCCAATACGGCCACGGCCGCCATGATGTATCCGATAGCAATTGCCATCGGCGGCCTACTCGGCGAGGGTCGCGACGCCCGGAACCTTCGTACTGCACTCATGCTGGGCGTCGCCTACGCGGCGTCAATTGGAGGCATGGCGACGATGATCGGTACCCCGCCGAATCTCATCTTCACGGGTGCAGCCAAAGAACTCGCAGGCCGCGAGGTGAGCTTCACAGAGTTCATGGCGGTCGGCACGCCCATCGCCGCTGTCATGCTACCCCTCTGTTGGGCGATGCTGGTTTTCGTGCTTTTTCCAGGTGGGGGGCGCGTGACGCTGGGCAGTAGCGCCCGCCAGGTCCTGGATGAGCGCCGATCGGCGCTAGGCCGGCTCCGTGGCGGCGAGGCTCTGACGGTCGGCATTTTCGCCGCTACCGCGCTCGCATGGTTCCTTCGCGAGCGCAAGGATTTTGGCGCGTTCGTGATACCAGGCCTGGCGGATCTGGCTCCCATGGTGAGCGACGCCTCCATCGGGGTGGCGGGAGCGATTCTGCTTTTCGTCATCAGCGGCAAGACTCCCGAAGGAACGCGAAGCCCACTGCTGACGTGGCGCGAAGCGCGCGCGATCCCATGGGAGGTTTTGCTTCTCTTTGGTGGCGGACTCTCGCTTGCCGCGGCAATGGAGGAATCAGGGCTGGCGGCGTGGCTGGGTAACCTAATGACCGGGCTCAGCGGCTATCCGAACTTCGTGATCTATGCCGGACTCGCTTTGATCGTGCTGGTGCTGAGCGAGCTGGCATCGAATACCGCGGTGGCCACCATGGCGATGCCGATTGCCGCATCACTCGCCCTGGCCATTGGGCAACCACCGCTTGCCCTGATGTTGGTTGCCGGGCTCGCGGCCAGTACAGGTTTCGCTTTACCTGTCGCGACGCCGCCCAATGCGATCGTCTTCGGATCGGGACACATCACCGTAACTCAGATGGCGAAGGCCGGCATCGTGCTGGACATTATTGCGGTCGCGATCATCGTGTTGGCCGTCGCGATCCTCTTCCCCATCGTATTGTAGGCCACGGACGACACGGACTACAATCAAACGGCGAGCCACGGACAAACGCGGACACGCACGGACGAACACGGAGGCTGCAAAAGGCGGCCACGAACAGGCGCCGGCACAGGCGCCGGCACAGGCACACGGGCAGTGAAACGGCTTCGTCCGTATCTGTCCGTGCCGTTCTCCGTGGCGCCTTTACAAGCTTTTGTCCGTGCCTGTCCGCGCCGTTCTCCGTGGCGCCTTTAAGCTTTTGTCCGTGCCTGTCGGTGCCGTTCTCCGTGGCGCCTTTACAAGCTATTGTCCGTGCCTGTCTGTGCCGTTCTCCGTGGCGCCTTTACAAGCCTTTGTCCATGCCTGTCCGTGCCGTTCTCCGTGGCGCCTTTACAAGCTTTTTGTCCGTGCCTGTCCGTGCCGTTCTCCGTGGCGCCTTTACAAGCTTTTGTCCGTGCCTGTCGGTGCCGTTCTCCGTGGCGCTACTCGACCGTCTTCTGGAATTTTCTCACGCTCACTGCCACGGTAACAAGCGCCAGAGCCGCGAGGATTAGCGCGTCACGCCAGAGCGACTCCCATCCCACGCCCTTGAGCAGCACTCCACGAATAACCTGGAGGTAGTACGTGAGTGGAAGAGCTGCCCCGATCCACTGCGCGAATTCCGGCATCGCCTGGCGCGGAAACATGAAGCCGGAAAGCAGGATGTTAGGCAGCATCGAGAAGAAGCCAAGCTGCATGGCTTGGACCTGATTTCTCGCGACCGTGGAGATGAGCAGCCCGATGCCCAGGTTGGCAACGATGAACGCGAGCGTCAACAGGTAGAGAAGCGAGAGACTGCCTCTCACTGGCACGCCGAACAGGAGCTTCCCAAACGCAAGCACCACGGTCAGCTGGATGTAGCCTATAAGGAGGAACGGCACGATCTTGCCGAGCATGAGACTGGTCTTGTCGATGGGAGTGACGATGAGCTGCTCCAGCGTGCCACGCTCCCGTTCACGGACGATCGCCATGCTCATGATGAGAATCATGGTGAGCGACAACACAACGCCGACTATGCCCGGCACTATGTAGACCGCGCTTCTCAAACCGGGGTTGTACCAGGGTCGTACCCGCACTTCGAGTGGGGTTGTGCGAATACCAGACCCCGACAACTCACTCGATCTGACCGAGCCAACGAGCGAAGCGCCGGCAATGGCGGCCGATGATGCCAGCGGGTCAGCCGCATCGACTATGACTTGCACGTGCGCGGTGCGGCGGCGCTTGAGATCGCGCACGAAAGTCGGTGGTATGACGATGGCCGCACTCGCGGCGCCGGTGCCGATAGCTTGCCGAAGTTCCGTGCGATCAGGCACGTGTCCCACTATCATGAAGTTGCCGGTGTTCTCCATCGCGGCCACGAGCGCGCGGCTCTCCTGCGATCTGGACTCGTCCAGCACGATCGCCGGCAGATTTCGGACCTCGGTTCTGATTGCGTAGCCGAACAGGGCAAGCTGAACGGCGGGCAGCACCGTCAGCATCGCGAAGGTAAGCCGGTCGCGCCTGAGCTGGACGAATTCCTTCCATAGCATCGGCCAGAACGCCCACGCACGTACGCGCTCCTGCAGGTTGCCGCCACTCACGTCACGACACTCCCGCCACTACTCCTTCATCCCGCCGCTGGAGCTCAACGAACACGTCCTCGATGGTAGGCTGGCCGAATTGCTTCGTGACATCCGCGGTCGTGCCCACCGCTATAAGATGCCCGCGCGATAGAAACGCAAGGCGCCCGCAACGCTCGGCCTCGTCCATGTAATGCGTTGTGACGAGAATCGTGGTTCCAGACGCCGCGAGCGCGTAGATGATCCTCCAGAATTGTCTTCGGGCTGCGGGGTCCACACCGGCGGTGGGCTCGTCCAGGAAGAGCATCAGTGGACAGTGTGCAGTCGCGCACGCGAGAGCCAGTCGCTGTTTCCAACCGCCGCTCAGCGTGCCCGCCAGCTGATCGACGCGCGCATCCAGCCCCATAGATGCCAGCAGCTCGTCGGACCTGGACGCTCGCGCCTGGCCGCGGAGGCCATATACGCTGGAGTAGAACCGGAGATTCTCGCCGACGGTCAGATCATCGTAGAGGCCGAACTTCTGCGACATGTAGCCGATGACGCGACGCACGCTCTCGGGCTCCGTGCGGATATCGAGTCCCACGACGTGACCTTCTCCGGAAGTTGGCTTCATGAGCCCGCACAGCATGCGGATGGTCGTTGTCTTACCGGAGCCGTTTGGTCCCAGAAGTCCGAATACCTCGCCGCGCATGATCTCGAGATCCAGCGATTCCACGGCGGCGATGCTACCGAATACCTTGCGGAGACCTACCGTTCGGACCGCGATCTCCTGTCTGCCTGGCGCTGTCACGGGTTTGCCGTGCGAACGAACGTTACGGTGGCCGGGAGCCCAGGCTTGACGACGCCAGTGGTGTCGCTGAGCTCTACCTTGACCCCGAACAGGAGATCCTCGCGCTCTTCTTCAGTGAGAGCGGCACGTGGCGTGAACTCGGCGCGATCGTTCACAGCGATCACGCGACCCGGAATCATCCGGCCCGAGCCATCCAGTGTCGCAACAGCTTCTTGTCCCACCTGAATGTCCGCGATGTTTTTCGCGGCCACGTACACGCGCACCCACGGCCGCGCGACGTCTCCGATCGTGATCGCCGGAATTCCGGCGGCAAGCACCTCGCCGGGCTCCGCGTGGCGGCCGAGCACTACGCCGGCGACCGGTGCGGTGAGCACGAGATCGCTCGCGGTTGCTTCGGCCGCACCGAGTGAAGCGCGCGCGGCATCGACCTCAGCGCGCGCTGCTCGAACCTGTTCCGGCCTCGAACCCTGGCTCATGAGTTGGAGAGCCGCGCCAGCGGCATCCCGCCTGTTGGCCGCAACGCTGGCCGCCGTGCGAGCCGCGTCGAGATCGCGCTGGCTCATGGCGCCGCCGGTGACGAGCGCATTCACGCGCTGCAGCTCGCGCTCGGTGCGCACTGCCTCAGCTTCGGCCGCACGCAATTCGGCCTGTGTGCGTGCGACTTCTGGGCGCCGCGCTCCTGCGACCAGGTCCCGAACTCCTGCTTCGGCTGAGGCGACCCGAGCTCGGCGACCTTCAATGTCCGACGGAAGCGTCGTCTGCGTCAGGAGCGCCAGCGTATCGCCGGCGTCGACGTGGGCGCCTTCCTCCACGAGGATTCGCAGCACACGGGCAGGGAGCATCGGCGCAACATCAATCTCCACGATCTCGACCGTACCCGTGCCGCGTAACTGGGAGGAATCACGGTCGCAGGCGATCGCCGTCCAGAGGCAGGCTGTCGTAAGAAGTAGAGCGGTGAGCCCAGGCTTCATCTCGCCGCTCCGGATGATGCGCGTCTTGCTGACCGGGTTTGCCTTGTGGCCCCCACTGTCGCCTTCGGCCGCGTCTTGCGTGGCGATGCGGTGGGACCGACAGCCAGTGCCGACAGCGCGAAGTCAGCGGCATGGCGGGCGAAGTTGCGCACAACACTATCCGGCGGACCCTTCGTGCCGTGACCCAGCATTATGCCCACGGCTGGGCGGGCAATGAAAAAATAGACCACCTGGGCCACTGTGGAGATGGCCGCGAAGCGTGGGTCGAGGTCGCTGCGAAAGACGCCGTCTTTCTGACCTTTAGCGATGATATCGCACAATCGGCGAAACAGGTTGGCGGCCAGAAATGCGATGTACTCTTCAGCGTGCGCCGCTTCATGGTCCACGAGCTCGCGTCCGATCAGCCTGGCAATGTGCGGCTTGGTACTCAGGAATCGGACCTGAACTTCGATTAAGCTTCGGATCGCCGCCTTCGGCGTGGCCCCAGCGTCCAGACCCTGTTTTCCTTCGGCCACCAGGCTTTCAACGAGGCGGCGCAACGTTGCCCGGTAGAGAGTCTCTTTGTCCTTGAAGTAGTAGTAAAGCAGCGCGCTATTCACATGGGCTCTGCCGCCGATGTCCTTGATGCTCGTTGCATCGAAACCCTGCCGGGCGAAGAGCAGTTCGGCGGCATCCAGTATTCTGTCGCGCGCGCTGCTCGTCTGCCTTGGCATGCGTTTAATTAATCGATCAATTAACGCCTGTCAAGAAGGATGGGTGTTGGGGGTTTCCCCAACTCCCAACTCCCGACTCCCGACTCCCCACCCCCCCACTCCCCACTCCCCACTCCCGAATCTAGTTTCCTCGTATGAAGTTCCAGCCTACCAGACGCCAGGTCGAAGCCATAGAGGCGCCCCTTGGTCCCGTCCTGGTGGTAGCCGGGCCGGGCGCGGGCAAGACCTATTGCCTCATCGAGCGAATCGCCTTCCTCATCCGATCGCACGGCATTGCTCCGGACCGAATCTGTGCCGTGACGTTCACGAACCGCGCGGCCGAGGAAATCGCTACACGTTTGGAGGAAACCGTTGGCGATGATGCCCACCGGTTGCGGAAGGGAACCTTGCACAAGCTCTGCGTCACCATACTCCGCGAACATGCTGAAGCGCTCGGTTTGAGCAGGGCGTTTGGCATAGCCGACGAGGACTATCAGCGGCGCGTCCTGAGACGGATCGGCGTCAGAGAGCGGGACAAAACAGACCTGCTGAACCTCTTTCGCTGCAGACTCTTGCAGGGCATGGAGCTCCCGGCCGACAAGGAGCGCTGTTTCCAGGACTACCGCGCACGACTCCAGCAGCGGAACATGCTGGACTTCGACAGCATCATCGCTTTCACGGCCGCGCTTTTCCGCGAGCACCCGGAGATCGCTGATAGCGTCGCAGAGAGATGGGACTATGTGCTTGTCGATGAGTTCCAGGACCTCACGCGCGAGCACTACTGGATCGTCACGCGCCTGGCCCACGCGCATCACAATATCTTCGTCGTGGGCGATGATGATCAGTCCATTTATTCCTGGGCGGGCGCGGACCCCCGGATCCTGGGACATTTCCAGGAGGAGTACGATGTCAGCCCGATCATTCTCGAGAGCAATCACCGCTGCTCGCGGCAGATATTCCAACCGGCTCGCCGCCTGTTGGCCGGTCAAAGTGGCCTCTTCTTCAAGGAGCTCGAAGCAACCCACGATTCGGAGTTCGAGGTCGAGTCGTACGGGTTCCCGGATGAACAGGAGGAAGCACACTGGCTCCTCGGCGATTTACTTGGCGATCAGGAACGCAGCGGTCTTCCGTGGGGCGAGTACGCCGTGCTCTACCGGAAGCATGCCATCGGCAACGGCATCGAGGCCCACCTGCTGAGAAACGGGATTCGCTGCCGTCTCGCGCGCGGGCGGGCGGCACAGGATGACCCTGTGATCAAGTTCGTGTCGAAGGCGCTCGCAATAGCACTCGATCCAGACGACGATGCGGCGGTCGAGGGTCTGGCTCAGGAGATGCTGGAAGTAACTCTGTCTCAGCGCATCCAAATGTTCGCGGGAACCGGTGCGTTTCTCGACGCGGTACGTTCGTTCGCCAAATCTGAAGGGAAAAGCAACGACGGAAAACAGGCATGGCGATTCTATTTTCAGGCGCGGAATCTGGCTGCGCTCAAGCCACGGCACGCGTCTCTCGAACCGCTGGTCAACGACCTGCTATCCGAGCGAATGGAACGCTACGCGAATGTTCTGGATGACTTTCATGACGACATAAACGATCCGGCGGGCGACTCCGACGTCGTAGCGCTTGCAGAGAAATTCTCCGTGGTCTCCGCGGCCGGCGGCCGAGTGTGGGTGCCTTTGCTCCATGGCGTTGAGATTGGTCTGGTGGGCATGCTGCGGGGTGCGGGCATCGAGGCGATGGTGCAGCATGCCGGAACACCTGATCCGGGGACGACGGATCTCGTGCTCGACATTACCACAGCGGCTCGCGGCAACCTTCCATTACGCGTCTACAAGGCACTGCAGAACTTGCATGCCAGCAACCTTGTGGACCCGTGGCGGCGATACGTCACCTTCGACATCGAAACCACCGACAGGAACCCTGATCTCTGCGAGATCGTTGAGATAGGGGCGGCCAGGTACGTAGATGGTCAAGTGACCGAGCGGTTTCAGTGTCTGATCCAGTGTGACGCGCCGATTTCAGCGGCGGCGACGGCGATCCATGGCTATTCGGGCAATGATCTGCTCGAAGCTCCCCAGTTTTCGGAGGCCTGGTCGCGGTTCCTGCAGTTTGTGGGGCGCGACATCCTCGTCGCCCACAACGGTTGGAAGTTCGACATTCGCGTGTTGCGCCGCCTGGCAAGAGATCTGGGCGGCCTCGACGATCTTTCGTTCTATGACACGCTGCCGTTGGCGTCGTTCTTGTTTCCGGGTAACGCGAGTCTCGGATCGCTGGCCGGACGATTCGGCGTCGATGCGGGACGTTCGCATCACGCACTGGATGACGCACTGGCGCTGGCGCACGTGCACTCCCACCTCTGTCGGCTGAAAGCAATTCGAACGCGCAAGACGTCTCTGGTCCATCTGCTCGACTACCTGGGGCTCGCGCTGGCGCTTGGCAACCGCGACGGCTGGACCAACGAGCATCACGTGTTGTTCGATGTAGCTCGCAAACGAAGCCTCGGCGGTTACAGTGACTGCCTGGATATCTACGAGTCGGAGAGCCAGCGATTGCCGCCTGATGACAGGCCGGCAACCGAAGAGGTCATCGCTCGGCTCGGCGGGCGCAAGCTCATGGATTCACTCAGAAGAGACCGAACGGCGGAAGATAGGTATCCTGAGTCCGTGGCCAGGCTGCGGGTGCTGGTCGACGAGGCTGGCCGCGCGGATTCTCTGGATGACGGCATCCGGCGGTTTCTGGAGATCGTGGCACTCTCGACAACCGATGGCGCGGAAGTCTGTACGGACCGCGTAAATCTGTTGACGCTACATTCCACGAAGGGCCTGGAATTTTCGCGCGTGTATATAGTAGGTACGGAAGACCGGCAGCTTCTCTCCAAGTTCCAGCCGGAGAACATGCCGGTCGCGGAGGTGGAGGAGGCGCGACGCGTTCTTTATGTGGGGATGACGAGAGCTCGAGAGCGGCTGGTCCTCACGCGCGTCGATAGACGAGGTAATGAAGACGGCGGGGGCAACATGTTTCTCGACGAGATGGATATTGCGCCAGGAAATCCGAAGCAGGCCGGCCGTCCCAAGCTGGCAGTCGTAGCTGGTTTCAGTGAGGAGTGACTCTCGTGTTGGGGAGCACAGCACTCAGTCAGCGCGTTCTCAACCAAACGATCACGGCTACGGGAACCAACACAAAGATCCCGAAGAACAGCACCACTTGCCACGTGGCGACGGTAATCCTGGAGAGGTAGTCACCTGGCATAATCGGACGATTGTCGATGATCCGCCGACTGGCACGCCGGAGCAAAGCAAAACCCGCAGCGGCGGCCAGCGCCACCCAGACAACTGAACCAAGCAAGAGACTGAGGATCGAGATCTTCAATTCAACACCCTTTTTGTTCCGTGCAGGCAGACTCGCGATGTCTTTTTGACGATTGATGTGCACAACCAAAACAGCGAGTAATTAATACTCTATGGACGGCCGCTCCCAGGGCAGAAGGTCGGTATTGGCAAACAAGGCTTGAAAGATTCGAATTCTCTCCGGCTCTGTATTGAAGAGCCGGAGTTTGCATGGCCGCTCAAGCATGGTCTTGTCGAGCACTGTGAACCCAAACTCTTGGATGATATGAAGTAGCGCAGTCTCGTCCTCATCGCTGCCGACCACAACATTCGGTGCAATTGGGTCGCCTTCCTCTCGTGTGACTGCGGCATACGGCCCGATCATCGAAATAAAGACGATCCAGATGCGACCTCTTCTTTCCAAGCCCCAGACAAAGCTTACATCGACGTTGGGATCGGTATCATCCCGCAGATCATTATCGAACCTCTCTGTTAGGGCAGACTGAACCGCCGAGTATGGCTGTCGGATCATCATCTCATGCTTGAAACGCAAATCCGGGTCGTCCAGCGACTTGTAGGCTTTCCTAATGTCCAGGTCGATTCTCTCTACGAGTCGCATTCAAGCTCTCAGGTAGTGGCTTCCCGATCTCAAGCCTAACGTGACCTAACTACGTGTCCACGTAATCGAGGTAAATCCAAAACATCGCTGCTCTGCGCCTTCTGAATCTCAGCGGATTTACACGGGCGAATCCCGCAGGAACCGAGCTGAGTTCACAATTCCTGCCTCCACGATTCAGTCAATATAAACCCATCTGGCGTTAGCACGCCGGATTGAGTCGCGGTCAGCATCAGTTTCAGCTACCCAATTCAGATCGAAGGACATCGCAAGCTGTCCACTTTCTGAGTGGAAGGTCTGGCCGCCGAATCCCTGAATAACCTCAACGCTCGGCCTTTCGGCGAGTGTATCAAAGAAGAGAATATCAATATCGTCAAACTCTTCAGCAAAGACGAAATACGATGTTCGAGGAATTTTGGATCGAACCGCCGACGAAAGAACTAACACTCGCATGCCAACGAGTACGCCCTCCTTATCAACAAGCCTATCATAAAAGGCAGGCCACCTGTCCGATGAATCGGCCGAGTAGTACACACCGTCGACGGTAATCCCTTGCAGATCCGGCTCGGCAACGAAGCCCATGACTAGATCCGGTCCGAACACTACCACGAGATAGTCTTGATGCATCATGGGTGTTAGGTAGTCTGGGGTCACGTCGCATCGTACACGAGCAAGGGCACCGTCATGTCGCACGGTCACCTGAATCTCTTAAGCGCCTCGTCGACGATGCTCCACCGTTCTTCCTGAGTTGCACGTCCACCCGGCCTTACGGTCTTGCGATTAAAGTAGTCGAAGATCACCTCTCTATACGCCAACAGGTGCTCTCGGGTAAGACCGCGTGGAATATACATTCGACCTTCTAGGATCGCCTGAAGGCTATTCTTCTTGAAGAATTCTCGTAGGAACGGTGCAGCTGCCTTAGCCGCGGCTAATGCGGAAGACGCCTCACCTCGACCGTAGCTGAAAGAGAGTGCAAAGCCTACAGCGTAGCCGGCCTGGAAGGATGGAGAATTCGTATTGATGTGACCACCTGCTGCGTTCATCCCGTAGGTGCTTAAACCGAAGGTCGTAAAGTCCAACACACCTGCAAGTGCGTCTGCAAGTCCCGTGAGTATCCCGCTTACCGTTGTCGCCACGCAATCAGCTACGTTGCCGGCTCCTTGGCACTTGCCTACGTCGTCAGAGTAATCGGAGCAACTGCCCGGGAGGGTACCGACGGCTTGGTTGCCAACGCTCACAGTGCAGGTTACGACATCCCCACCTAGCCCTGCGGGATCACGTTCGTTGACAGCGTCGTTGCCTACAAATGTGTACATGTTGATCCCGCCGTCGAGACCTATTGGATCCTCGCTTACGAAGCGCCGTTGTAATGGGTCGTACCACCTGGCCCGCATGTAGTAGAGCTGAGTGGAGTCGCCCTCCCACACGAGACCCTTCCAGCGAAGGCGGTTCGTATCCGAGGCGAATAGGCCGCCGGTGGTCTGCTCCACCTTGCCCCACGCGTCGTAGGAGAGCTTCTGGTAAGCTGTTGCACCGCTCTTTGGCAGATCGCCTAGCACAGCGGTCACGTTCCCCAAAGCGTCCTGTTGGAAGTAACGAGTGGAGTTCCCTCGATAAAGTGGACACCAACATAAGCCCGATTATC
>JBHENQ010000165.1:0-3929 GCA_046261975.1 Gemmatimonadaceae bacterium
GAGGTGGGTGGTCGCGGTGTGTGCTACCAGGGCTCTAAGATGCTCGGTTGGAGCGTAAAACAGAGTACGCATCGTGTGCGACAATTGTTTCGGCGAGTTCGGGCCGACCTTGCCCTGGCATATCGCGCGGCCCAGCGGTTATGGTACGAGCTTGAATATGAGGTGGGCGATGGAATTTGATGCCGTTGTCGTCCGAAGCTACCTAACGGAGATAGAGGCGGAGCTCGCGCTCGCTACTCTTCGAGCGCACGGAATACCTGGTCTCGTTCAAAGGAACGATGCAGCTGGCCTGTTCCGGAACCTGCAGGGTGTCAAGATAGTAGTTCGCAGTGACGACTTGGAGCTGGCGCGGGTGTTACTGGATTCCGCTGCGGACCCGGCGGAGGACGGCGATAGCGCCGGGTAGGTCAAGCATGGCGTGGTTTCACTGCTGATTCAGTCTATTCCTGTCGCTTCCTCGCACATCAACTGAAGCTCTAGCGCCGAGCACTCTCGCCAAGCTGCGATCAGCTCTGGTGTGTCTCCGCCGCGCCTTGATCCTCGCTCGGAATCAAAACGCAGGTAGGGTCTCTCACCGGGAGTTTCCGGCTCCTTGATGTAGGACGTCCACTTAACATAGTCATCGTCATAAAACCAGCGTGTTTCGTGCATCGCGAGTGTGTTCCCAGCACAGTCGGGTACTTGGGCGGCGGCGAGTGTAAGTAATATGTCACTAGAGGCCGCGGGGAGCGACGGGTGACTTCGACACGACATATCGCTACTTTTGTGGCGGGTTCACAGCGCAAGGTCGTGATGCCTGTGTTCAGACCGAAGAGAACTCGACGAGAAAAAGCAGACACCGGGAACAGCGGGGGTGGGAGGATGAGTACTGCGAAGTCGAAGGCAAAGGAGGCAGACCAAGAAGTGGCGGCCGCAACCGAAGCGCCTGACGACGTGCTGGAGGCCTCAGACTCGCGTACGGGGAAGGGATACTCTCTCGCGATAACGGACGGTGCCATCCGGGCCGCTGATCTGCGCCAAATGAAGACGGATGAGGAGGACTTCGGGCTCATGAGCTATGATCCGGCGTTTCTCAATACCGCGTCGTGCCGGAGTGCGATCACCTTCATCGATGGTGACAAGGGAATTCTGCGCTATCGCGGCTATCCGATCGAGCAACTCGCCGAAAAATCCACTTTTCTCGAGGTCGCCTGGCTGCTCCGCAACGGGGAACTGCCTACGCAGGCGGAATACGACTCGTGGGTCAACGACATCAGGTACCACACCTACGTTCACGAGAACGTCCGCAAGTTTCTTGAGGGTTTTCGGTACGACTCGCATCCGATGTCGATGCTGTGTAGCTCAGTGGCGGCCCTGTCATCGTTCTATCCGCGCGCCAAGAACATCTTCGATCCAGCCGAGCGTTACATCTCGATCATCCGGCTGCTCGCCAAGGTGCCCACGCTTGCGGCGTTCTCCTACCGTCATGTGAAGGGCCTGCCTATCGTTTACCCCGACAACGATCTCTCCTATTCGGAGAACTTTCTGTCGATGGTCGCCAGAATGGCGGAGCCCAAGTACGAGGCCGAACCGGTTTACGCCCGGGCCATCGAGGTGCTATTCATCCTGCACGCGGATCACGAGCAGAACTGCTCGACCAACGCGGTTCGGGCCGTGGGTTCCTCTCATGTGGATCCGTTCTCGGCCGTGGCGGCCGGGATTGCTGCGTTGTTCGGACCGCTCCATGGCGGAGCGAACGAGCAAGTGCTGCGAATGATCGGGGAGATCGGCAGCAAGAGAAATATCCCGGCTTTCATTGACGCGGTGAAGACGGGGAAGGGTGGGCGCCTCATGGGCTTCGGCCACCGCGTTTACAAGAGCTACGATCCCCGTGCGAAGATAGTGAAGCAGCTTGCCTACGATGTTTTCGAAGTTGCTGGCGTGGACAAAGACCTGGAGATCGCGCTGGAGCTCGAACGCATTGCCCTGGAAGACGACTACTTCATAAGCCGTAAGCTGTATCCCAACGTGGATTTCTACACGGGCCTCATCTATCGCGCGATGGCGTTCCCAACCGAGTTCTTCACGGTGCTTTTCGCGATCGCCCGCACCGCAGGCTGGCTTGCGCAGTGGGAGGAGATGCTGCTCGACAAGGAGCAGAAGATCGCGCGCCCGAGGCAGATATATGTCGGTTACGATGAGCGCGAGTACCGTATCGGCATCACGCACTAGGACACACTGCGTACGGAGTACCTTCTTCGCACTGCGCAGTGATTGCGCACTTCGCAGTTCGCACGCACGTCTGCGTAGCCAGCACTGAATAACGTGCTGGCGTTAGTTCTCGTCGCGCAGCCTTGGGTGCTTGGTGCGAAACGCGAAGTCCCTGCGCAGTGCGAAGAAGGTAAACCGTGCGCAGCATCATCTTAGCCTGTACCCGTGCCACGAAACCGTGGTGGCGCATCCCTCGTAAGGGCTAAAGACCCTTAGGAGGGATCACATGTTCGAGTTAATTGGAATTGCCATTGCGGGCGCGGTGGCGGTGTTCGGATACATGACGGCGCGCCGGTTTGTTAGAGAGCGTCTACGCTATGTGGATGCCGCCCGCAAGCGGCGCGCTCCCTTGGTAGCGGCGGCGATCACCGCCGCAGTCGCCTGGCCCATTACGTGGATAGTTCCGCTGATCGGTGGCGGAACGGCCCTGCTTTTGGGCGCGGCCGTCGGCGTCGGCGTAGCCCAAGGCGCGCGAGACACCAGGCAGCTTGGGAGCGGCCAGTCAGGTCCCTGAAGCGTCTATTCCAGCTCGATAGTAACGTCGCGCGATACATCGTCTAACAGGACTGAAACACGTTCGTCCGGCTTCAGACTCCTGAGCAGATCGCACATCAGGAAATAGTGAACGTGTTTGGCGCTTTTGGCGCCGTCGGCGCGGCCGCAGCCGCAGAGAACCGACGAAACCTGAGCACTACCAGCGCTGCCGCTGAGCGCGACCGTCAAACCTTGGCGATCCATGCCGATCGCGGTCGCAGTCTCTAGCGAGATCTCCAGTTTTCCATCGCCTGGCGTCTTTCTGGATACTATCGCCGTCTCGAGACTTCTCATTCTCTGGCGGCGACCGATCTCTCCCAAGTCGCGGGTTCCGGCGTTTCCGCCTCAGCCTGTTCCTCTGCCGCCATGGGCAGCGTCACCACAAACGTGGACCCAACGCCGACGGCGCTGGTTGCTGTTATCGCCCCGCCCATGGCTCGCGCAAGATCACGGCTGATGGAGAGTCCGAGCCCGGTACCCTGGCGTTCGGCAACCTCGCCGCTCACCTGCACGAAGGGATCGAAGATGGACGCCAGCTTGGAGGCCGGGATGCCGGGGCCTGTGTCGCGTACCTGTATGCGCACTACGCCGCCGCTCACCTCCCAGCTCAGCTGGATACGTCCGCCGGGTGGGGTGAACTTCACCGAGTTGCTCAGAAGGTTGATCACGATCTGCTGAAGTTTCTCCCGATCTGCCGCGACTTCAGTTCCGAGATCCGGTCCTGGGATGTATGCGAATTCCAGCCGTTTGGCGCGTGCCTGAGGCTCTATCAGATCCTCAAGATCGCCGAGCGCCTCATGAATAGGTACCCTGGCAATGCGAAACTCCACGTGGCCGGCCTGGAGCTTTGCGAAATTGAGCACCGAGTTGATGAGGCCCAACAAATGGGTTTGGGCGCGCTTCACGCGATTCAGAGCCTCGGCCTGCGCTTGCGTAACGGGGCCGTGAATTCCCATCTGCATCAACTCGGTGTAGCCACCGATAGCGTTGAGTGGCGTGCGAAGCTCGTGTGACATCATTGCCAGGAACTCGCTCTTGGCCATGTTAGCGCGCTCGGCCTCTGCGCGCGCTGCCTGCGCTTCCGCGAGGAGCCGGCCAAGCTCTACATCCGCCCTTCGGCGCTGAATTCCCAGGGCGACGCCGCC
>JBHENQ010000166.1:0-4341 GCA_046261975.1 Gemmatimonadaceae bacterium
TTGGATCGGGCCCGTGCCGGAGATACAAGCTTCGCTCTCCGAACCCTTGAACGAGCCACGAAAATAGCACCCAGGTACGCGCCCGCCCATTACCAGCGTGGCGTTCTACTTTCCCGTTCCTCGTCCCTGGGCATGAGCGACATCCTGCGACGGCGAGAAGCCAATCGATCCCTCAAGGAGGCCGTCGAGCTGGACGCCGGCAATCCGCTCTACCTTATCGAACTGGGGCGCCTGCGCCTCAAGACTCCCTTTCTGCGGCTCGATGCTGAGAGGCTGTTCAACCGGGCGCTGAAAGCGGCGATAGAGCGAGGTGATCCGCGCATGCTGGCGGACGTGCGCTGGGAGCTTGGCTTGATCCACGAGCGGCGTTATGTCACCATGGCGAACCGGCGGGTCATTACAAACTCCGCGATCACGTTCGATCCCGGAGCCGCGATCGCTGACTGGCACTACACCGCGGATTTCCTGGCCCAGCAGTCCATGCCCATCGAGGACGCGGGGGAGATCGACTTCCGGAAAGCGGAGGAACACTTCCGCGCTGCGCTCGCGTCCGACCCGTCGCATCTGGGCGCCACCGTCGGATTACTTGGTCTCCTACACGACACTGAACGCTACGAGGAGATGGTCTCGCTCGTGAACGCCCTTCGCGGCGCGCAGCAGAATGAGCCGCGGCTTTACATGAGCATGGGTCTCGCGCTTCACAAGCTCGGACGGGACCTGGAGGCCGCCTATGCGTTCGACACCGCGCAGCCCTTGCTCTCCGAAGCTGAAAGGCGCGAAATGCTCGGCCTCGAGAAGCTACTGCGAAAAGACGATGCGCTCGACTACGCGACGCTGCCGGAAGGTTCGCGCGCCGAGCTTGAGGCACTCTACTGGAGCCTTGCGGATCCGCTTCGTTTGACGCGGGAGAACGAGGCGCGAGTGGAGTTTCTCTCGCGCGTTACGTACGCCGATCTACGTTTCTCCTCTCCGGAGTTCGGAGTCCGCGGCTGGCGAACAGACAGGGGAGACATCTACATCCGTTATGGCCCTCCACCGATAATTGCTTCACTTGCGCCGGAAACTCAGGAGCTGGCCAACTCCGATGCCATTGGACGAGTGATCACCGTCTGGTATTATCCCGCATCCAAGCTTCGGTTCGTATTCATGGGTCCGCCAGCGATGAACGTGGCGACGTTCGCGGGCGATTTCCGTTCTTACGCTGAGAATACGCGGTTCCTCGCTCCCGCCCGCTTCGACAACCTGAATTCGCGGCTCCCAGTGGATTCCGTGGGCGTCCAGGTCGCCCGCTTCCGTGGAGAGCGACCTGGCGTGACTGACGTTTCCATCTTCGCCGACCTGCCGGTGGGCAGGATGACACGAGACATGGATGTCACGCAGACGCAGGTCGAAACTGGTCTTTTCATCACGGATGGCCGGCGGCGGGAAATAATGGCCGTGCAGGACTCGGCCAATATTAGACTGGGGGCGGCGGATGCCGTGTCTTCGCGCGCATGGCACCGGTCGTTGCCTCCGGGCGATTACCTCTACCGTGTCGAAGCACAGCAACTCACCAACCGGCGCAATGCTCGGGGCATGGCCGCATTCAACGTGGGGGAGTTCGAGCGCGGCAAGCTTTCGCTGTCAGATATACTCGTAGCGCGACGCGTTGCACCGCGGGATCCGGATGCGAAGCCACGTGTGCGAAGCGATTTGCTGATCCAGCCAAACGGTTCGCTCGCATTCGCCCGAAATGACACGGTCTTTCTGTTCTGGGAGACGTACGGCCTGACTGCAGATTCCACGGGAAACGCGCGCGTCAAAATCGATCTGGCGCTGCGTGTGGATGAGTTGCATCGGGGCGAAGGAATCGAGACGCGCATTCTGGGGGGATTGCTGGACGCAGTCGGGCTGAGCGCCAAGGGCGACCAGCGGGTGACTCTCAGCTACGAGCGAACGATTCCGTTGGACGCGACGGACCGTGCCGTGGACTACCTGGCTCTGGATCTTGGCAAGGCACCGAACGGCTCCTACACCGTTGAGATCGCGGTGCATGATCTCGGCACTGGGCGCAAGGCTACGCGGCAGCGCGTGCTCACGGTTCGAGCACCGTGAGCGTGCAGGGAGGATGCGGGCGCTCTGCGCCATGCGTGCTACTGGCAGCCTCGCTGATCTGTTCAGCGCCACTCGTGGCGGTGGGACAGGCAAGCCCGGAGCGAGACGACAGACGCATCTCACGGACTGTTCTATTCACAATCGTGGGCGCCGCGGCCGGCGCCGCGGCAGGCTCAACATACGCTCTGGTTGAGGGAAACTCGCAACCCGGCGCCTGCGACCGTCCATCCTGCGTCCTGTCCGTAACCGTGGCAGCCGGCGCACTCGTCGGCTACATCATAGGGCGCGAATTCGATCAGCTGCACGAATTGCGATATCGGGGCGGCACGCCTCTGTTTCCATCCGAGATGTCGGCGTTGTTCGGGGGTGAGGCCACTGCCCTGGCCGCCAGAGATTCTGTCGTGCTGGTTGGCGGCAGCGCCGGCGTGGAGGTATTCCGGAGCGTTCCGGACGTGCTCAAGGCCGACGGCCGTCGGGCCGCGGGCATCAAGGGGATCGGGGCGCTCGACCTCGCGCCTGCGAGGGGCGTGGTGACTTTGGGTGCGTCGTCCGGACTGTACGTGTTTCCACCGCTTCGCGGTCCAGGGACGTTGGTTCGTGAAGGAGATGTGGCAGCCACGGCAGCGTCATCGGACAGGGTTTATTTCGCCGTTGGAACTCGGGTCGAGGCCGCGCCCTTGAGCGCCGACTCGTCGCGCCACTGGCCCGGCATCGACCTCGGTGAGACGGTCCGCGACATTTATCTGGACGCCACTCGTGGAGTACTCTGGGCAATCACGGACCGAGATCTAATTGCCCTCACCATCGAGGGCGATTCGCTCTCGCGAAGCGGAAGCGTTCGTGTGAGAACGGACTCAGGCGCCGGTGCCGGCGATCTGGGCACCGCGCGCCGGCTTACCGTGGATGCGAATCGCGCCGCAGTCGCCGCCGGCGAGGCCGGAGTTTTCCTGTTCGACGTCGCTGACACATCGAATCCGCGGCGCACTACCAGCTGGACCGCGGCTCGATTCGCATATGATGTCTCTCTCGTGGGTAGCAGGCTGTTCGTGGCCGGCGGTCCGGACGGAATGTACGTGCTGGATGTCGGTGGGCCCTCTCCAAGGAACATAGGGCTTGCGCGCGAGCTCGGATTCGTTGCGACGCTTCTGTCTCACGGTGGGTACACGTACGTTGTTGACAGGCGCGGGAGCGCACTCCGGCGGATAAGTTCTAATTTCTAACGGCGGGTGTAGGGTGTGGGGTGTGGGGTGTGGGGTAACAGCCTGCTGGGCTTCCCTTCGATTCGATTTTGGGACCCATAAGAAAGCGCTCACAGATATTTCATTGACACAACCAAGAGTGGTCGCGACTTTCGCACGATTCCTAGCGCTCACAGCAGCGTGCGCACTCATCTTCGCAGTACTCGCTGGAGCGCGGTGCGGGTCGAGTGAAGGAGACGACCGCGGTTCGGCGCCCGACACCGCTGCGGGAACGCCGCAGAGCAGCGACTCGATCGTTGCTCGTGCGGACCGGTCCAGGATCCAGGGCAGCGACTCGGCACGTCTATGGATAGTCGAGATCAGCGATTTCCAGTGTCCATACTGCGCGCAATGGCACAGTGCGTCATATGAGGTTGTCAAGCGAGAGTACGTGGACGCGGGCAAGGCACGCCTTGCGTACGTGAATTTCCCACTGCCCTCTCACAAGAACGCCTGGGCAGCGTCCGAAGCAGCGCTGTGTGCCGGACTTCAGGACCGGTTCTGGCCGATGCACGATGTCTTGTTCGAGTCGCAACAGGCGTGGAAAGACATTGTCAATCCATCCGCGTTCTTCGATTCGCTGGCGGCGGGCGTCGGCGTGAATGCGCCGCAATACAGGCAATGCGTCGCGTCAGAGGTGGTTCGGCCGCTGATACAGAGCGACCTGGATCGCAGCATCCAATCCGGCGTCAACTCCACTCCCACATTCATCGTGGGCAGTGTGACCGTTCTAGGCGCGCAACCTCTGGCCGATTTTCGCAGATTGCTCGACTCGCTGCTCGGATCGGCGCGCTGACTCGGACGGCACGCCGTCCATGAATTCGGTCGTACGCACGGTCTACGAAGCTTTCTGGCTCACAGCCGCCGCGGCCGCCGCGGTCATCCCGAAATCGGAATCGAAGACGCTGCGCTCGCTCAGAGCGCGACACGGCATTCTCAGGCGCTTCGCGGAATGGGGGGAAACGAAACGCGACACAGTGGGGGGGAGAGGGGGGGGGGGGGGGGGGGG
>JBHENQ010000167.1:0-25175 GCA_046261975.1 Gemmatimonadaceae bacterium
GTGGGGGAGTGGGGGGGGGAAGTCAGGTCTTCGTCCCCCCTCGTAGCACGTTCTCCATTCCGATCAATTCCACCATCAGGCAGCGGTCCTGCACAACGTCGATACCGGCCCGCGCGAACGCTTCGGCAGCAGCGTCGTTACGGATGCCCAATTGGAACCACACCGCCTTAGGCTTCTTGGCCAGAATATCGTCCACGTGCTCGGGAATTCTGTGCGAGCGCCGGAAGACGTTCACGAGATCTATGGCGCCCGGAATGTCTGCCACTTTCCGATACACGGGCTCACCGAGAATCTCGGTCACTTCCGGATAGTAGACGGGAACCGGTACAATCTCATAGCCAGCATTCGCAGTGAATTCCGGAACATAGAAAGCGGGTTGTCCCGATTCCGGAGTCTTGATGCCAAGCACGGCAATTCTCCGCGTTGCTTGCAGCAGCTTGTGAATGGCAGTGCGGGATTCAAGGAGATGACCTCGCCATCCGGCGCTGAAAGACGCATCGATAGTCATGTCAGACTTCATTGCCAGAAGCGTGCTCGCGCAAGAGCTTGGTGCTCAAAAAATCCAACTGCTTCCGTTATATTTGACTGGATACAGTTGCGGCGTGTCGACCGTTCCGGGGCGTCATTCTGGTCCGAACCGCCTTTAAGAACCAAACATCAATCGAACAACTGATGCGAATGCTAGTTCTTGGGGCCGGCCTCCAGGGCTCGGCCTGTGCCTACGATCTGTTGCAGAACCCGGAAGTAAGTGAAGTACGGCTGGCGGACATCGCCATCGGACACGTTCCTGCATTTCTCGCACCGTATTCGGGAAAGCGACTTATCCCGACACCTCTCGACGTACGAGATCGCGGGGCAACGCTTGCTCTCATGGAGCAGAGCGATGCGGTGATGAGCGCGATCCCATACTACTTCAACCTGGAGCTCGCAACACTCGCCATAAAGGCGGGCACCAACTTCAGCGATCTGGGCGGGAACACGGAGATCGTGCTCCAGCAGAAGCAACTTGACGAGCGCGCCCGCGAAAGGAACGTAACCGTGATACCGGACTGCGGCCTCGCCCCCGGAATGGTGAACATACTCGTGCAGCACGCGATCGAGCAGTTTGATTCGGTCGAATCCGCACGGATCTACGTCGGCGGTCTCCCGCAGCGCCCCGAACCGCCGCTCAACTATCAGATTGTGTACTCGCTGGAGGGAGTACTGGATTATTACACCACGCTTTCACTGGTGCTGCGAGATGGAAAGATCACTCGTGTAAAAGCTCTTTCGGAGCGTGAATCGGTGGTATTCGCGGATGGGGTAGGCGAGCTCGAGGCATTCCACTCGGCGGGCGGCATTTCCACGCTGGCGAGCCGTCACGAGGGGAAGATTCCGACCATGGAGTACAAGACCCTGCGCTACCCAGGGCATGCGGCGACCATGGAGGCGATTCGCGATCTTGGGCTGCTGGACCTGGCGCCTGTGGACGTAAAGGGCATGAAGGTGGTGCCGCGTGATGTCTTCGTTTCAATCGTACATCCGCGGCTCACGAAAACTGACGGCCGTGATCTGGTTGCACTTCGAATCGCCGTGCGGGGAATCAAGAATGGGAAGCCAGGCAGCTTCGGATGGGAGCTGCTCAACTATTTTGACGAAGCACGCGGCATAAGCGCGATGATGCAAACGACAGGGTACTCACTGTCGATCACCGGTCAGATGCAGGCGCGCGGCGAGATCCAGCCGCCGGGCGTCCATACGCCGGACGAGTGCGTGCCGGCGATGCGATATGTTGAAGAGTTACGGAAAAGAGGCGTTAACGTCGAACAACAGGTAACAAGCAACAAATAACACGTGACACATGACAGGTAACGGGTGACAGGTGACGGGTGACACCCTCGCCGGTTTGTCGCCTGCTCCCTGTCACCTGTAAGCTGTCACCTGTCACCAGGGGTTCGGCTGAAAGCAGCTAACGTACCGCCCACCGCATCTATCGTCATTCTGGCATTCGACCGGTCAGTACCGTTGTAGAACAACGCGAACGCGAGCAACTCGCCGTTCTCGGCCGACACGTAGCCGCCCAGAGAGATGACGGAGTTCGTGGTGCCAGTCTTGGCGTGAAGATTTCCCTCCGCTGGCGAGCCACGCATGCGGTACCGCAAGGTCTCCGACTCACCGGCCACCGGAAGCGAAGCATGGAACGCGTCGGACCAAGGGGCGCGGCTCGCGTAGCCGAGTAGCTGCACCAGAGAGCGCGGAGTGGCGTAATTGAGCACTGAAAGTCCGCTGCCGTCAGCCGCGAACACCGCTCCGGGCGCGACTCCGACTTTTTCTGTAAGGAATCTCTGCAGTAACCAATTGCCTGCCGCCGCCGAGCCGGGTTTGTCGAACGCAGCGGTACGGCTTGCATTGCGAAAAATCAACTCGGCAAAATGATTCACGCTCTCCCGATTCATCACCGAAAGTAGACGGTCCAGCGACGGCGACGGGAGCGAAGCGATACGGACCGCGCTGGCCGGAGCTCGAGCCTTTATGATCTGGCCGTCCACTACTATTCCACGCTCTGCGAGCGCTCGGCGAAAGGCGCCGGCGGTGTAGAGGGCCGGATCTTCGACTACAAGCTGGTACCTGCGCTCGCCGGCCCGCGATCCGATCCAGCCGCGGACTTCGATGGTTCCTGTGGCAGACGTGTAGATCGTGACGCGAGCGGTTCGGCTGCCACTGCGGGTGCGAACGTTGGACGCTACGGGAATTATCGTGGAAGGATCCAGAGATACGCGCGCCGGCTCTCTGGTCGCCTTTCCTGGCTGAACCGAGACCCACACCAGATTCTCGTTCAGCGAAAGCGCGGACACGCGCGCCGCGTACGATGAGTTTAGATAGCGGGTCTGCCAACCCTCCGGAATCAACTCGTCGTCAAACGCGGCGGCGTCGGCAATCAGATCGCCTCTCACGCGACGCACTCCAGAACCCGCAACAAGCTCCGCGAGAAGGTTTACCGGCGCGCCCGGACCGCCCTGGAGAAATCGGTTCGAGAATGCGGGGTCGCCATCTCCTTGCAGAACGAGATTGCCGTCAACCGTTCCATCGGCGGTGAGATCGCCATCTCGCAGTACGCCGGTAGTGAATTGGTGCTCGGGCCCGAACTGGTCGAGGGCGATGGCGGCCGTAAAGAGCTTCATGTTCGATGCCGGTGTCATCGAGCCGTCGGCGTTGTACGCGAAAAGAGTGTCGCCTCGGGAGAGCGAAACGACGATGCCGCCCCAGCGTCCCCGTCGCACGCGACTCGACAGGAGCGCGCTGATGTCACTCACCAGCTGGGCTGTGCTGCGCGGCGACGTCCACTTTGGTGGCGGACGAGTCGCCACTTTCGACCGGGCGCGACGCCGGCGTCGATCCTTGCTGGCGCCCGCCGATCTGCCGGGCTTTTCGACGGACGCTTCCACCCTCGAGACGACTGGCACGCTGCTGGCCCCCTGTGCCTCGAGCCCGGGGACGAGTAGTACCATCATGAGAACGGCGCCCACAACTTTGCGCGCCGTGCCGACTGAACATATGATCGAATTCGACCGCATATTCTCTGTAGAGAGCAACTCGCGTTCCAAGGGTTACCAACGACCGAACTCAAGAAGCGGCTGACAGGTGACAGGTAACAGCTGACAGGGTTGGCACTCCAGCCACGAGCGATTTGTTCCGAGTCCCTAATCCCTGATCCCTAGTCGCTAATCCCTAGCCCCACGCGTTCCTCTTTACCACGAGCCTCGCTCGGATAAGTCACTGGATGAGCATGTGCAGCCGGATTGCGGTACGTTCGCCGCCTCAGCCCTATCCCTCTTCCTCGACGCGAAACCAGGTCCACCCCGAAGTATCGCATTGGAAATGAAGCGCGCGAGAGGAAGCCGCCCTGCCTTCGTGCTCCCCTCCAACGTATCGGCCGCCGATCCGAACCACGGCGTGCGAGTCATCGACGTGCCGCGTTCCTCGATAGGTGACCAGAAGCGTAGTGAAGTCGCCCTTGGACGCGAGGATTTCGCGCATCTTGTCCTGCGAGGCCGAATCCGCCGGGAAGAACCAAGTAGGTCCCTTGTTCTGCAACGCGGCGTGTGCCTCGCCGGGGAGTGCTGAGTCTGTGCCGGTCGCGATGAGATAGCGTTGGGGTGTGGGCGTAAGGTTCTTGAGGTATTGCGTAACAGCTTCTTTCACCACCACGTCGCCCGGCGCGTCGCATGCAACATCCGACGACTTGCTGTCTGCGCATCCGCACGCCAGCACCGATAGGACAAGCGGAAGCAAATGCCCTTTCCGACGGCTATTGCTCACAGGCTACCTGACGCAATACTTGTCTCGCGCCGTCATTCAAGGGTTATGGCCTCAGGAGTGTACTTGCGCGCTGACGGCATCATCTTCTCCCACCGCGGCCCAGCGAAAAAACACGGAAGTGAGAACTGCCACGAAGACGAGACCACCGGGGATCCACATGATGAGCCCACCGAGCAACTGGTCCTCTAGCGGCGTCAGTCCGGTGATGCGAGGCGCTGCTGCGTAGGCAGGATATATGATCCCCTTTGCGTATGTGATGATGATGCTGACGACAGACATCGGCACCGTAAGAAGAAAGGTGTACAGCATCTGCTGTGGATACGACAGTCGCGGCAGCTCCGGAAGCTGACTCATGAGGGGCCACCACATCAGGGTCGATGCGGCAAGGAATGTGAGGTGCTGCACGATATGAACGGAATGGTTCTCCATGGCGAGATTGTACATTGGCGGCAAGTGCCACATCGCGAGCGTCAGACTGAAAAAAACAAAGCAGAACACAGGGGCGGTAATCTTCCTGGCAATCTGGAATACGAGACGCTTTTTCAGAAGAGGTCGAAGCATCCATCCTGGTGTGCCTGCAATCAGCAACGGCGTGACTACCATGGTGAGCAGAAGATGCTGCACCATGTGCGCGCTGAAGAGGTAGTCGTCGCTCAAGTCGTGAATGGGTCCGTTGAGGCAACTGAAGAGGACGAGCAGCCCACCGGCGAAAGAGAACTTCTGTGGTGCTGGAACACGACCCGCCCTGGCACGCCAAACGTACGCTGCCCCCAAGGCTGCGATCCCGACCACCGTGCTGGGATGCACGTTCCACGGGAACCAGGTTATGTGCGCGGTGGCATGGAGGAGCACCTATCGTCCTAGCCTTATTACCACTTGTCCGAAAAGGAGCATCAGTCCAATGATGATGGATACGGCAACCAACAGCGGGCCCACGAAGAGCGCCCGAAAAATCTTGTGATCGTACTTGAGGTGCATGTAAAACATCACAACGATGGCGAATTTCACGGCCGACATGATGAGCAGCGACGGGACAAAAGCGCGCGACGCGACGAACGTGGGGATGTAATAGATCCACACCTCCACTATCGTGATCGCGGTCAGGATCAGCGCGACCCACTTGTATGTACTCCAGTCCGGGTGATCGCCGGCGTGCTCAGCATCATGCCCTGCCTGGTGCGCGGGATGGGCAAGGGGTGCGTCATCCACGGTTGCCTGCGCCGGCGTCGCGGGGGGGGGGGGCTGGCCGGAGGCGTGAGCGTTATCGACGTCCATGACCCGTCATGGGATTAGATAGATGAGAGTGAAGATCGCAATCCACACGACGTCCACGAAGTGCCAGTAGAGCGCGCATATGTCGACGTTAGTGCCGTCTGCGGGCCCCAGCCCACGCTTGAAATCTATGAACAGAAGCGTGATCAGCCAGATGACACCGGCCGCAACATGTGCTCCGTGGAAACCCGTGAGTATGAAAAACGTGGACCCGAACAGGTTGGTCTGGGGCGTGAGGCCTTCGTTGACAAACGAAGTGAACTCATACGCCTGAAAGCCCAGAAATCCGGCTCCGAGAAGAGCCGTCACGAAGAGCCAGACCTTGGAATACTTTCGGTCGTTGCGCAGCACGGCCGAATGCGCCAACACCATAGCGAGCGACGACATGAGTAACACGAACGTGGACGCTGAGGTTACCGGGATATCGAGGATGGGCGGAAAAACTTCGCCTGCAGGGCTCGTGTAGGGCTGGTGTGGATATGGTCCGACCAGGCTCCGGCCCTTGTAGATCAGGTACGTCGAGATAAGCGACGCGAAGAAGAAGCACTCCGAGCCGATGAAGGCCCAGACGCCGAGTTTCCGGTTGTCGAGGCCGGTGGATGTGTGGTGTTGATGCTGAGGGACTGCGATTGTGGACAAGAAGAAAAAGCGGGTGTAGGGTGTAGGGTGTGGGGTGTGGGGTGTCGGGTGGGTCTCGGGTTTTGGGATTTACCCGACACCCGACACCCGCTGTTCTCAATGCTCCGGCTCCAAAGGACTCAAAAGCCACGCATACAGCGAAACAACCAGTATTGCACCGCCGGCTAACATTATCGGCAGGTTCTTGTCCAGAATCAGCCCGACAAATGAAATCGTCAGGCCAAGAGCCGCGATAAGAGGCTTGATGGTTGGAATGGGCATCGGAATACCGAGCTCCGCAGCGGTCGGAAGCCTGTCGTCCTCATGTCCAACACTGTGAGCAACTTCTTCGGCGACCTCCGGATGTCTGCGATCCCAGAGTGGATACCGCGAGTGAACGTGAGGCAGATGGGCGTAGTTGTAGTCAGGTGGCGGCGAAGGCAGGCTCCATTCAATCGTGGGAGCTCCCCACGGGTCGCGTCCGGCTCGCGCGCCGTGACGGCGGCTGCGGACGAGATTCCACACGAAAATCAATGTCGCGAGCCCCAGGACATACGCCCCTATGGTTGCGACATGGTTTTCCACGTTCCAACCCTGGAAGTTGTCGTAGCGGTATATCCGCCGCGGCATGCCGTTGAGGCCGGCAAAGTGCATTGGAAAGAACGTGAGGTTCATTCCGACGAAGGTCAGCCAGAAGTGCATCCGGCCAAGCTTCTCGCTCATCAGATGGCCGGTGATCTTGGGATAGTAGTAGTAGATGCCTGCGAAGAGACCCATCATCGAGCCCCCGAACAGCACATAGTGAAAGTGCGCGACCACGAAGTAGGTGTCAGTCTGCTGCAGATCGGCCGGAACCGAGGAATGCATGATCCCGGAGATCCCTCCGATCGTGAATAGCGCCACGAGGCCGATCGCGAACATCATGGAAGAAGTGAAGCGAAGCGATCCGCCCCACATGGTTCCAAGCCAATTGAAGATTTTCACGCCGGTAGGAATGGCGATCAGCATCGTCGAGATCGCGAAGACTGAATCGGCGATGGGGCCCATTCCCACCGCGAACATGTGGTGCGCCCACACTCCAAAGCCCAGGAAGGCGATCAGCATGATGGAGTAAACCATCACCGGGTAACCGAAGAGCGGCTTCCTGGAGAAGGTCGGCAGAACTTCGGATACCAGACCAAACGCCGGCAGTATGAGGATATACACCTCTGGATGGCCGAACAACCAGAACAGATGCTGCCAAAGAAGCGGATCGGCGCCGGCCGCGATCGTATAGAAGTTGGTGCCGAAGAAGCGGTCGAGCATGAGGAACGTGAGCGCCACGGTGATGATCGGGAAACTCAGGACGACGAGGAATTGCGTGATGAAGGCCGCCCAGGTAAAGATCGGCATTCGCATGAAGCGCATGCCGGGCGCTCGCATATTGATGATGGTCACTATGAAGTTGAAGCCCGCGGCGAGGGACGATACACCGAGTATCTGAAGCCCAATTACCCAGAAGTCGATGTTCACGCCCGGCGAGAATCGTGACGTGGTGAGCGGCGCGTAACCGAACCAGCCGCCATCCGGTGCGGCGCCGACCAGCCACGACGCATTCATGAAGAGAGCGCCAAGCAGGAAAACCCAGTAGCTGAAGGCGTTCAGGCGCGGAAACGCCACATCGCGAGCCCCGATCTGCAGCGGGATCAGATAATTGAAGAACGCTGCCGAGAGCGGCATGATCGCCATGAAGATCATCGTCGTCCCGTGCATCGTGAAAAGCTGGTTATACATCTCCGCAGAAACTATTCTGCCGTTGGGGCCCATGAGCTGGGTACGTATGATCTCCGCCTCGAGGCCTCCGATCAGAAAGAAGGTGAGCGACGTGTAGAGGTAGAGCTGGCCGATACGCTTGTGATCCACCGTCGCGAGCCAGCTCCACAGCCCCGTCTCGTACCTTGTCTTCTCCGTGCCGTGGCTCGTGGCCGCGACGGTCGTTGCCATTCCGCGTCTCCGCTTACTTCAGGGACAGTAGGTATGCCGCAATGTCGGCGATCTGCTGATCGTCGAGATTGCCCATCGTGCGTTCGAGGCCCTTGCCCATGGGCGGCATAAGACTTCCTGGCTTCAGGGCGGGCGCGTTCTTGATCCACCGTGCCATATGCTGGAAATCGTTGGGATAGAGCGCTGCGCCAATGGTCGTTCTGCTGCCAATATGCGTGAGGTTGGGACCTATCACGCCCGGAGACACACCGGCGATGTTGTGGCAGCCGATACATGCGGACGTTTTGTAAACTGCCGCGCCGCGGGTCGCGTCGCCCGCTGTGGCCCCGACGCTCACATCAGACGGAAGGCTCGTTGTCGGGATCGTATGACGGGGTAGTGCGGGCACGGTGAACGCCACGCTGCCACCGATCACCGGCGGAGATTTCTGGTGCAACACCCAACGATCGAATTCGGCGGTGGGCATGGTGAAAGCCCGAAAGCGCATATTCGCATGCGAGGCGCCGCAGAACTCCGCACAGAAGCCGTTCCACACATATGCCGACTCGGCAGCAAACGAAATGTAGTTGGTATCATTGGATATCAGGTCGCGCTTGCCACCAAGCTGGGGAATCCAGAACGAATGGAGCACGTCCGCGGTGGAGAGGGCAAAGTTGACTGTGCGGCCAACAGGCAGGTACAGCTCGTTAGCTGTGGTGATTCCGTACTGCGGGTAGCGGAACTCCCACCACCACTGGTGCCCGATCACTTCCACCTGCAGAGCGGTTGCGCCCGGCGGCGCCTGCGTGCTGAAAATCGTGCGTACTGTTGGAACGGCTATGAATACCAGAACAAGTGCAGGTATGAGCGTCCAGGTGATTTCGAGCACTGTGTTGCCGTGTACCTGTTTTGGCCTGGGATCATTCTCCCGGGCTCGGAATCGGAAAAGCACATAAAGCAGCGCCACCTCGACGATAACGAAGACAACTATGCCAGCGATGAGGAGGATGTCCCAGAGACTGTCGATCTGGCGCCCGAACTCGGTGGTCGGAGCGAGCGTGGTATTGGGTACGGTGGTCGAGCACGCCGACAGGAGGAAACAGCCTGCGACGCTCAGGCAACCGCAGGACGATGGTAGATGCCTGGTCGCGGCCCGGCCGGAGCTGGAAAGAGGGCGTATTTTCGATTTCCGATTCGCTGCATCTTTGCTATGGCTGGCCCCGAGCATAGGGAGCAAAACCTACGTGCGCCATATAAGGAAATCAAGACGACCAATTACGTGCCTGGGTTCACAACAGCCTGGGAAAAAACTCCAGATGCCGTCCTGTTTCTCAGTTCGGTGAACCGCGAGGAAGCGTGAGCGTGAACGTGGCGCCCTTGCCGACGCTGCTCACGACGTGGAGGTCGCCGCCCATCAGCCGGGCGAGGTCGCGGCTTATGGCGAGACCCAAACCCACACCGCCGGCAACACGCGTGAGCTTGGTGTCGAGCTGAACAAATGGCTCGAAGATCGTCCCGAGCTTCTCCGTGGGAATACCGAGTCCCGTATCGCGAACGTGGAGCGCAATGGTCTCGAGTCCGGCATCGCAATCGAGAGATATCCTGTCGCCTGCCCGCGTGAACTTGAGAGCATTCGACAGCAGGTTGAGAAGGATCTGCCGAACCTTGTCGGGATCTGCCCACACCCGAATGTCAGGATCGCAGCCATGGAAGTCGAATTCGAGGTGTTTTTCTCGGGCCAGAGGCTCAATTGTCGCGTGAACTTCGCCGAGAAGGTCCTGCAGGACGATTTCGGTTGGTTGAACCACCAACTTTCCTGCTTCGACCTTGGCAAAGGTCAAGAGCCCGTCTATGAGAGTCAGAAGATGATTCTGGTTTCTGACGATTCTGTGTAGGTCCTGCTTCTGGCGATCAGTGACCGGCCCGTGCACTTCCATCTCCAGGAGCTCGGCATAGCCTGCGATAGCGTTGAGTGGGGTCCGTAGCTCGTGGCTCATCACCGCCAAGAAGTCGCTCTTGGTTCTGTTAGCGGTCTCGGCATCTGCGCGTGCAGCCAGGGCTTCCCGAAAGTCGCGCTGTCGCTCTGTAACGTCTTCCATCGCGATGAGGATCAGCGGTTCGTCATGGTTCTCGCTCAAGACGCGTCTGGCATTGAGAAGCATGGTGCGTTCCCCGATTTTTGGGAACTGGTGCGTGACCTCGAAGTCAACAAGTTCTGTATTGGACGGGAGGATCTCTTCAAGCAACGAGCGAAGCACCGAGCTATCCCACTGTCGCGCCCCTATGTCGTAGAATGGTCGGCTTTCGGTTTCCTCCGGCGATACCTGAAATGTTCGATAGAAGGCAATGTTTGCCGACACCACTCGTAACTTGCTGTCGAGTACCAGCAGTGGCTCGCGTACGGTCTCGACTATCCCCTGCGCGAACCTGCGGGATTCGTCCAACTGGATCGAGGCGCGTTTTAGCTCGTCGATGTCCAGGAAGGTTATTACAGCACCGTCGATTCGGTTGTCCGCAGTGCGGTATGGCCGTACCCGCATTGAATACCAACGGCCGCTGCGATCCCGAACCTCCTGCTCCTGCGGGGTGAGACTCGTCAGCGTCTCCGAGACGATCGGGCCCCAATCGTCAATGTCCACCGTTGGCTGAATGTCAGGCATCGGGCGCCCCACGTCGGGCTGGATGAGGTTGAGCATCTTAGCTGCAGCCTCGGTGAAGCGGCGAATTCGGAATCTGTTGTCCAGCAGAACGATCGGAAGCTTCACGCTCGCGAAAACGTTCTGGATGTCGTTACTGACCTGAGTCAACTCGTCGATTCGGTGCTGAAGCTCATCATTCACCGTTGTGAGCTCTTCATTGGAAGATTGAAGCTCCTCCTTCGCCGTCTCGAGCTCCTCGTTCGTACTCTGGAGCTCCTCGTTGCTGGACTGGATCTCCTCCGTAGCGGACCGAAGCTCCTCGTTCGTCCCCTCCTGTTCCTCGATGATGGACTGCAGAAACTTCTTTGTCGTGGCCAGCTCCTCCCGCAGCCGCTGAATGTCGCGCGCGCTTGACCGGGAGGCGCGACCGCCGGCTGAAATTGCACCCTTCACGCTCTCCTGATCGCTCGAGGCACCTGCGCCGGGCACTTCTTCGAAAAGGATTACAAAGAACCGCTGCTTGGACGGCCCGACCCTGAACGGAATAACTTCGAGGTTGAGTCTGATAGCCGTTCGGTTCGGGGACGCAGTAAGCCTCTCGAGTCGCACTGGCGCGGCGGTTCTACGCGCGGTCTGAATTGCCGAACGCAGAACCAGAAACAAATCCTTCGGCACCATTCTGAGCAGATTGAAACTGGCAGCGCCCGGAGCCGGCTCCAGAAAGGGAGTCGTGCGGCCGCGAAACTGCACGATCTCCATCTGGTCATTGATCACCACGCCTGGAGGCGAGTGTGCAGCCAGCACGATACGGTCAGCGTGGACCTGCGCCTGCGCGTCGACGGCTAGGTTGTCGCGTCCTTTCGTCCTTACCACCTTCTTCCGATCGAGTGGCGGCCTATACACGAAATCGACCTGTGCAGTATCGTCGGCAGGGAGCCGTTGCTTGCCGAACATTTTGTGCTTCTTGTCGATCGGGAGAAACAGATGCTGGGTGATACCAACGGACTCGGCGGTCCCCAGGAGCAGAACGCCGGCCGGCTTCAGCGCGTAATGGAAGATGGGCATCACCTTTCTGTGCAATTCAGGTCCCAGATAGATGAGCAGGTTCCTGCAGCTTATGAGGTCCATCTGAGAAAAAGGTGGGTCACTGGTCACGTCCTGCCTGGCAAACACGCAAAGGTCGCGGACGAACTTGCTGATCCGGTAGCCCCCATCGGCCTTGTTGAAAAAACGCGTAAGACGTTCGGCCGATATTCCCGCCACGGAATGTTCGCTGTAGGTGCCTGTCCTCGCCCTACCGATGGATTTCTCGCTTACGTCGGTACCGAAGAGCTGAATCGGCGTGTCGGATGCCGCGTCACCCAGATACTCCAGAAGACAGATGCCGATCGAGTACACTTCCTCGCCAGTTGAACAGCCAGGCACCCATATCCGGATGGCGGCATCGGCCGGCTTGTTCTTGAGAATTCGTGGGAAGACTGATCGCTGCAGGGTTTCAAAGACCTCCGGATCCCTGAAAAAGCCTGTGACGCTGATAAGCAAGTCGTGAAACAGGTCTTCGGCCTCTGCCGGGTGCTCGCGAAGATGATCGGAGTAATCTTCTAAGCGCTCCAGCTTGAGCAGAACCATACGACGAATCACTCGCCGCCTTAGCGTCGCCTGTTTGTACTGTGTGAAATCAACGCCGGATGCGCGCCGTACGATTGCTAGGATGCTTCGGAGCGTCTCATCAGGGGCATCCACCGGCCCGGACGAGGAAACGCGCACGTGTGGGTGGCGCGCGATCCGGGCCAGTTCCGCGGCTATGAGCCTGGGCGGCAGCACGAAGTCCACGCAACCAGTCCCTACGGCGTTGCGCGGCATGCCAGTGTGCCTCGCGGAACGTTCATCCTGTGCAAAGGTGATACCGCCTTCGGCCTTGATAGCTTCGAGACCCAGCGCACCGTCTGACGCTGTGCCAGACAGGATGACGCCAATCGCGCTATTGCCTTTGGCGGCGGCCAGGGAGCGAAGGAAGTCATCTATGGGAAGGTGCAATCTTTCCCTTGAGGGGAGGAGCGAGCGCGAGCGCTCCATCAGCGACCGTCATACTCTTGTTAGGAGGAATCACGTATGCACAATTGGCGGCCAACGTCGTACCGTTGCGAGCCTCGTGCACCGGAATCGTCGCCGACCTGGCAAGAAGCTCTGCCAGAAGGCTTGCGTGCGTTGGATCGAGGTGCTGCACGAGCACGATCGCCATGCCTGTGTCGACAGGCAAATGCGCCAGCAGTTCGCGGAATGCTTCGAGCCCGCCCGCCGAGGCGCCGATTCCTACGACGCACAGCGGCTCGGCTAGCTTAGAAGACTTGGTCTTTCGCGTTCCGGTTGTGGCGAGCCGGCCACGATTCTGTGCTGAATGCTTCGCTGGAGGCGCGGACGTACCGGCCTTACGCTGCGATCGCGGGCCGCGCCTGGAACTACCGTTCTTCTTCGGCACACTCAGAGTCCCGACACATGGGCTACGAAGGAGAAGATTCTTCCATCAGGATCAGAAGCACCTCGGGCAGCATGGCTGGTTAAGTTTCTTCGCCTAAAGATGGGCCATCACATTGCGCGATAAAAGGGGCACACGAAGGGTGCCACCCGGATCCGAGCCTTAACTTACTCTCGCAAGCCGGGAGTTGGGCCGGTATTCACGGCCCGTCTTTGATTGTGGTTTTCCGTCCACGCGGACGATGTCGGCCGTGAAGTCAAAACGTCCGGCGAAGAGCGACGACCCCACGCCGTAGGAGTCCACTGGCACGCGCATCTCCTCGAAGGCGCGGATCTTCTCCACCGAAAAACCTCCGGAAACTACAATTCGCACGTGACCCAGGTCTTCATTGTCAAGCGCGTTACGTACGTTCCACACGAGCTGAGGATTGACGCCCGTGGGCTTGAAGTGTCCCATCATCGGAACTATGGAGCGGTCCACCATGCTTTCCGAAGTATCCAATCTCACACCCCACAGCCGGTCGCCAAGCGCGCGCGCCACATCGAGGCTGGTACGGACGCAATCGTTCTCGTAGTCCACGAGTGCGATGATCTGCACGTCGTCGCTCATGATCTCGGCAAACTTTTGGGTAGCGCGAACCGTGTCACCGCCGTATGACGCAATGAGCGCATGCGGCACCGTGCCGATGCCTTCCGTGCCCCACCAGCTTGCCTGCGCATCGGTGGAGACGCCGATCGCACCGGCTATGTGCGCAGCGTAGCCGTCGCCGGTCTGCACGAGCCAGTGATCATGCCGTGCAGGAAAGAACATGACGCTCTTGGGCCGAGCTGCGTCCACGACCAGTCGAGTGTTCGTACCGACTCGAGTGCGCCGGGCCAGTACACCGAGATAGAGCGTTTCGAGATGGGCGAAGGAATCGTAGGGGCCCTCGATCGTCATGACAGTCTCCCACGGCTCGATGTGGTCACCGTCGTAAAGCGCGTGCACCTTGAGAGCGCTCCAGTCATCAGAACAGAGCTTGAGAATGGCGATTGCCTCGTCCATTCCTCCGAGATACGCGTCGGATTTGCCGAACACCTGCATTGTAACGCGAGCCGAGAAGTGATCAGCCTTGAGTATCTCGCGAGCGCGAACAAAATACTTGTCGGAATAGTAACCCTCGCGCATCCTCTCGACTGGGAGGTTGAAGACTGCGGGGTCGAGGCGCTTTCGCTTGCGGGGAGGCATCTGTCGGGAGTCGGGAGTCGGGAGTCGGGAGTCGGGAGTCGGTAGTCGGAACAACAACTAAGGTGCCGGCCACTGGGTAAAGGGGGAAGGGAACACCGCTGGCTGACGAGGCAACGCGGGCGTGCTAAGCGGGTCAAGCGAGCGGGTTTGCGGTGCAAGCCACGGGACGCAGCAGTATTTACATAAGAAGACCCCAGGGCATAAGTTCGGTGGACATACCGTGCCGGGGCCAGTTTCACGAATGGCATCACGCGCATGCTCACCTGGTTCTTCAGGAGTGCCGGGCATGAGGGACGAACTACCTGAACGCAACAGACGACGGACCGGCAGAAGTGAGAGCCCGAGTACCTCTATCGCGCGCGCTTTCAAGCGAGACGAATTCGCCCCCCCCCGGCGCGTCCCGCACCTTCTGTTCGCACTCTTGTTCGCCACTGGATGCTGCTGTCCGAGCGCGCCGCGAGCGGTTTCCGCCGCAATGGCGGCACCTGCGCCTCCGGAGCTGCAGACTCCGGCTGCCGTGCTGGATGAGACGGAGGATTCGCTGACGCAGACATCGATGCAGAATGTCCACTTTCGCGTGGCTCCTGGTGTCGCGCTACGAATCCGCAGACTGCGCGGCCAGATGGTGAGCAAAACTCCCGGGGAGCCCGTGATCTTTGACGACAAACGGACCTTCCTCATCCGCATCGCCACCGCCGATGTGGGCCTCAGCACCGACGACCTCGGCAACCTTATGAACAACTACGTGTTCGGTTATCGAGGCGCTCCCTTGAAGAACCTTCAGTTTGCCGCGGCCGGCCCCACCCGCCTCAAACAGAAGGGCGTCATGCATAAGGTTGTAGACATTCCGTTCGAGATGACAGCCGAACTGTCGCTCACGCCGGAAGGCCTCATTCGTATACATCCGGTCGAGATGAACATCTGCGGAATTGATGGGCAGGGTTTGCTGAAGGCTCTTGGCCTCGAGCTCGATGATCTGCTGGACCTGCGGCAGGCGAAAGGTGCTACTGTCAAGGGAAACGATCTCTTTCTGGATCCGGAAAAGATCCTGCCCCCGCCGGCGATCGAGGGACGGATAACTGCCGTGAAGGTGGAAGGCGACGAGGTTGTTCAGACGTTCGGCGTGCGCTCAGGGGAACCAACACCCAAGCCGCTCTCACCGCCTGATTCGACCGCACTCAATTACATGTTCTTTGGCGGCGGGACCGTGCGGTTCGGCAAGCTCTTCATGGTGAAAACCGATATGCAGATCGTAGACGCGGATCCCTCAGATCCGTTCGACTTCAGCATCGACGAATACAATCGGCAACTCGTCGCCGGTTATTCCAAGAACCTGCCAGACATGGGCCTTGAGGTTTTCATGCCCGACCTGCGGGATATAGAAAAGGCTAGGGATTAGGGATTAGGGATTACGGGACTAGGGCTTGAGGCAAGGATCTAGTCCCTAATCCCTAATCCCTAATCCCTAATCCCTAATCCCTAGTCCCTAGCATTTTCCTTGGATCAAGTAGCTCGTCCAGCTGCGCACGTGTCATTAGTCCTCGATCGCACACTATGTCATAGACGCCGCGGCCGGTTTCGAGCGCTCGCTTTGCCACCTCTGAGGCAGTTTCGTAGCCTAGCACCGGTACAAGGGCTGTGACGATGCCAATGGAGTTCTCTACGAACTGCCGCATCCGGTCGGGATTGGCGGTGATACCTTCGACGCACCGTTCGCGCAGCACTACGCACGCGTTCCGCATCGAATCCATGCCCCGAAGGAGCCTGTAGGCAATCACGGGTTCAAAGACGTTGAGTTGCAACTGACCCGCTTCAGCCGCGAGCGTGACGGTAACGTCGCCGCCGATCACCTCAAAGCACACCTGGTTTACTACTTCCGGGATTACCGGATTTACCTTGCCAGGCATGATCGAGCTTCCCGGCTGCATCGCGGGGAGATTGATTTCTCCGAGGCCCGCACGGGGGCCAGAGCTAAGGAGCCGCAGGTCGTTACAGATCTTGGACAGCTTCACAGCGCAGCGCTTGAGCACACCCGATAGCTGAACGAAGACGCCGGTATCGGCGGTCGCCTCGACGAGGTCCGGTGCGGTAATGAGATCGAGACCGGTGATGGCTGAGAGGTGAGTACGTACGCTGTCAGTATATCCCGCGGGCGCCGTGATGCCGGTGCCAATGGCGGTCGCACCCATGTTGATCTCGCGGATCAGGTTCTGAGTCTCAGCCAGCCGGTCGACGTCCTCGAGCATTGTGTGGCCGAAAGCGGCGAATTCCTGACCCAGGGTCATCGGCACTGCATCCTGGAGCTGTGTCCGTCCCATCTTGAGCAGCCCGGCGAACTCTTCGCCTTTGGCAAGAAACGCCTGAGCCAGGTCACGCATTGCTGCACGAAGCGCATCGATGCTCGTGTGCAGCGCTAGCTTGACCGCGGTCGGGTATACGTCGTTGGTGGACTGGGACAGGTTCACGTGGCTATTAGGGTGCACGACATCGTAGTCGCCGCGCTTCCTGCCCATCAGCTCAAGCGCGCGATTGGCGATTACTTCGTTGGCGTTCATGTTGGATGACGTGCCCGCTCCACCCTGGATCATGTCCACGAGAAAGTGCTCGTGATGGCGGCCAGCACGGACCTCAGTAGCGGCGCGGACGATGTGGTCGGTGATTGTCGAGTCGAGGAGGCCGAGATCGTGGTTCGCGTTGGCGGCAGCTACTTTGACCGCCGCAAGCGCGCCGATCAACGTGGGGAACTCACGGAGGGCTACCCCCGTGATCGGGAAGTTCTCCAGCGCGCGGAGCGTCTGGATTCCGTAGAGTGCATCTTCCGGGACCTGGCGCGATCCCAACAGGTCGTGCTCGGTTCGTGTTCTCCCGCCGCCGAAGCCAAGTGTTCGCCCGTGGCCGACAAGGGTGGCGTCGGCGGAACGAAGTCGTTTGGAGATGGCCCGCGCGGCGCGCGCCACAAGCGCCGCGTACAGGGTCGGGCGGTTCTGGAGAAATGCTGCGACGTCATCAATTCCAATGTGGGCGATGACCGTCGGCTCGAGAGTTCGTGCGCTAGTGCCGTGCGCGGAATCGTCGAGAAGAATTCCTTCGCCGAGAGCTTCGCCGGCGCCCAGAGTCGCAAGCCGCTCGTGGCGGCCATCGAGTCCCTTTTCAATGGCGACGCTGCCCTCTAGGATGATCGCGAACAGTGTTCGAGGATTGCCTTCCTGAAACACGAGATGGTCTGCGGGGAACGACGCACGCCGCATTTTCTGGGCGAGGTGCCAGAGATTTTCCTCTGGGAAGCCATCGAAAAACTGGGACTTGCGAAGCTCGCTCGCGGTTGTTTCACCCGGCATGGCACGAAGGTATTGCACATGTTGCCGTGCGCGCTAGGCTATTCCTGTTCCCTAATCCCTAATCCCTAATCCCTAGTCCCTAATGATTCTGCACGAACGCTGGTTCGTTCCGGACATCTATCCGGTCCAGTTCGACAAGGCATTCACGCCCCAGTCCTGGATCCCGTTAGGTATCGCGCTGGCGGTCACGGCTATCGCTGTCCTACTTTGGCGGGCGTGGGGAGGGCGCGCGCTGGTGCCGGGTCCGCTGGAGCTGGGCATGCCGTGGGACAACTATGAGCGCCTCCTGTCATGGATTCCCCTCGTCATTGGATTGCATACCGCCGTGCCGCTGCTCGTGAGCGGCGTGGGACTCCGCCTTTTTGTTCCGAACCTCCTGCTACCGCAGAATTTTCTCGGAGGAATAATTGCCCTCGCGGAGATTACGATAGGACTCAGTTTTTTCTACGGCGCTCTCACTCGAATAGGCGCCGTTCTTCTTGCTGTGGTATGGGTGGCCGGTGCGATCCTCTTCGGTCCGGTCAGGCTCCTGGAACACCTGCTGTTCCTGGGTGTGGGGTTTTTTCTGTTCGCAACCGGGCGCGGGCCGCTCGCTCTGGATATGTCTCTCGAGCGTTTGCACAGGCCAGTGGAGTCGCTCCTCCGATACGCCGTTCCTGTTCTCCGTGCTTGTACCGGTGCCAGCATCGCCGTGCTGGCGTTCACCGAGAAGCTCTGGAACGTTCCGATGGGCCTGGCCTTTCTGGCAGACCACAGATTCAACTTTTTCCCCGCCCTTGGGTTCGAGCAGATAGATGACCGCGCCTTCATTCTCATTGCCGGTACCGTGGAGCTGACGTTCGGCCTGCTCCTCATGTCCGGTGCTTTCGTGAGGCTGGTTATTCTGGTCCTATGGTTGCCGTTCAACCTTACTCTGCCGTTCCTGGGTTGGAGGGAGCTTGTCGGTCACCTTCCGATCTATGGGGTTCTGGCGCTGCTTCTGATTTGGGGTGAGCAGAAGCCGGAAACCGAGCAGGCTTTGGTGGAGGGAGTAAGGAAAGAAGAAGCTGATTCGTAGCCACGCCCCTCGTAGCGACTACTGCGGTTTCATGCCATCTTGAAGCAGGCATCTTTCGGAGGGACCGAACCGTGTCATTATCTCGCCGCACGTTCCTGAGCACCGGTGCCGTTGCGGCAGCCGGGCTCACTCTCACGCAGCCCGCCGATGCCGCGCGCATCTTGTCCGTGGTCGACCGCGGCGCGACCGAGCCTCCGCAGCAATCACGCCTTCTCGCCCGGCCGGCGGTGATCGCCTCCGATAACGGGTTGCGCGGAGTCGCCAAGGCCTACGAACTAATCTCCAAAGGCGCTGACCCGCTGGATGCAATCATCGCCGGAGTGAACATACAGGAGCTCGATCCTGAGGATCAGTCGGTTGGCCTGGGAGGTCTTCCGAACGCGAACGGCGTCGTCCAGCTGGACGCGTCATGCATGCATGGATCCACGAGAAGGGCTGGCGCGGTCGGCGCGCTCGAAGACATTGCGACGCCCTCGCTCGTCGCCAAAGCAATAATGGACTACACGGACCACATTTTTCTCGTCGGTGGCGGCGCGAAACGATTTGCGCTGGACATGGGGTTCAAGGAGCAGAATCTGCTGACCGAGAAGTCGCGGCAGGACTGGCTGCGCTGGAAAGCCCGCCTCAATCCCAACGACAACTGGCTCGACCACGACGACGACATCGCCATCAAGTTCGCCACGGGAACCATCAACATGAACGCGGTCACCGCGAGCGGCGACATTGCGTCTGTTACGACGACGAGTGGGCTCTCGTGGAAGCTTCCTGGTCGAGTGGGCGACAGCCCGATAATCGGTGCAGGCCAGTATTGCGACAATGGAGTTGGAGCAGCCGGTTCAACAGGTCGAGGCGAGGCCAACATCAAGGTGTGTGGCGCATTTCTCACGGTGGAGCTCATGCGCCAAGGGATGTCGCCGCAGTCCGCATGTATCAGGACGATGGAGCGCGTGATCGCCATGACGGAAAAGCGCCTTCTCGACGACAAGGGGCGGCCCAGGTTTGACTTGGAGTATTACGCTATCGCGAAGGATGGCACTTATGGAGCCGCATGTGCCTACCAGGGGAGCAGGTTCGCCGTAGCCGACGCCAAGGGAGGCGGCGCGCGGCTGGAGGAGAGCGCTTACCTGTTCAAGCGCGAGGAGCGACCACGCCGCGGCTGAGCTTCTAGCGCGATGGCGACGCCGAGGATCTTCTGGGATGTAGACACCCAGCACGATTTCATGGACGTGGACGGCAAGCTCTACATTCCGGATGCCGAATCCATCAAGCCGAACCTCAAGCGCCTAACCGATTTTGCGCATGAGCGCGGGCTACGCATTGTGGCCTCGGCCGATGATCATGAACCTGGTCATGGCGAGTTGTCCACCACGCCGGATTTCCAGGAGACCTTTCCAGAGCACTGCATGCGTGGAACTCCCGGTGCGCGGAAGATTCCAGAGACGGCTCTCTCGTCGCCCCTCATCATTGAACCTGCGCCCACTCCAGTCGCGGAGCTCGCCCGCATGCTCCACGTGAATGTTCGCGATGTTCTCATCCGCAAACACTGGTTCGACGTCTTCAGTAATCCGAACACGAGCGCTGTGCTTGACGCTCTGGCTCCGGAGGAAATAGTTGTTTATGGCGTTGCCACCGATGTCTGCAATCAATACGCGATCGAAGGTTTTCTCAGACGCGGAAACGTTCGCGTGTTGGCAGTAACGGATGCAATGAAACCCATCAATACCCAGCGAGCGGACGCGATACTTGCCTCGTGGCAGGGGCGGGGCGTGAAACTTGTATCGACGGACTCAGTTCTAGGCGGCGCTTAGAGGCGCGCTACGCTGGGCATCCGCGCCTAGCCGGAAAGCGCTCACAAGCTCGGTGAGCAGCCGCGCGGCCTCCGCGAGCGTGGCGGCAGCCGCGGCTATCTCCTCAGTGCTGGCGCTCTGTTCCTGGGCCGAGGCAGCTACCTGCTGCATCGCTGCGGCGAAGCTCTCCGTTCCCTGAGCCAGCGCATCGAGTCGCTTGTTCAGATCACCAACGCGACTATTGGACTCTCCGGCGGCATCTTCCAGGGTTTGCAGCCATTTCTGACCATAAGCGATCGCATCCTCTATCTGTGCAAAGGTTGCTATGGCGTCCTGAGTCGATGTCTGCACTGTCGCCACCGTAGCGGCGGTTCGCTGACTCGACTGCCGGGAATCTTCGACGCGCTTAAGCACTTCTGTCACCAACTTGGCGGTGCGCTCAGCAGCGTCACCGGATGTTGTAGCGAGTTTGCGAATCTCGGCTGCTACTACGGCGAAGCCATCACCATGCTCACCCGCGCGAGCCGCTTCCATCGCCGCGTTCAGCGCCAGAAGCTGCGACTGGCGAGCGATCTTCCTCACCAGCGTCACGAAGGCGCGGATATCCTCAGATGCTGCTGCAACGGTCTCCGCCGCCGCCGCACCGGCCTGAGCATCGGCGCCCAGCTCGGCGAGTGTCGTCACGCTGGAAAAAAGGCGAGTGCGATTCTCCTCAGCGAGAGTTCGCAGGGTCGAATTGTTAGCGACGCCACTGCGAGCTCCCTCGGTCAGTCGGGTCGCCGTTTGCTTGAGCCAAGCTGCGTCCTCAGCAGCCTGGCGAATGGTCTCGGCCATGCTCGAGGACTGTGTACTGAGGTCGCCGCTTGTGCGTGCTACCTCAGAGGCTGTCGCGGACATCTGCTCGCTCGCTGCAGTAATCTCGCTTGCCATGCTCGAGTTGTCCTGCGCGGCTCCCCGAATCGCCGTAACCAGCCTGCGCAATTCGCCGAGCATCCACCCAGTGGAACGGCTAAGCCGACCGAGCTCATCATTGGATTCGTTCTGCGCAATGCTGCTCTGTTCCAGGTCCCCCGTCGCGATGCCTTCAGCAATCACGGCCAGCGCTGCCGCAGGCTCGGTCACCTTTTTCGTGATCAGCCTCTGCATTGCGGCAAGTGTGGCCACAATCACAGCCAACAGCAGAACGGCTCCGCCAAGGATGCGAAGGCGCATCGAGCGCACTGGTGCGAACGCTGCGCTCTGAGACTTGTGGGCGATCAGATACCAGTGGCCGCTGACGGAAACGATGGCCGCAACCCGCTCGTTACCGGGCGCTCCGAATAGAACGAGAGAATCTGGCGCGGTTGGGGTCAGCGAGGGCATGAACGGGAGCGGCTTGAGGCGTTCGAGCCGGGTTGATGACGCGATTACCTGGCCAGAGCCGTCGACGAGATCAACTTGCGCTTCGGAAGCGACTGAGACGCCGCGGAGGAATTCGTCGATTTCCAGCACTCCAAAAACGGCTTTGACCGCGCCGATCGGGGCTTCACCCGAGTCGCGCCGGATTGCGACCGCCAGCGACATGGCGACCTGGCCGGCAGATGCATCGAAGCCGCTTTCTATCCTTACGTTTCCGCCGCGCATCGTTTGACGCCACCATAGCTCATCAGCCTGCACGAAGTCGGACGGCCGATTCGTTGTCACCACGTTGTAACCGTTCGCATCTGTCACAATCGCCTCGGACAGTCCGATCAGCGGCGCAATGCTTCGCAGGTATTCGCGAGCGTCCGCGTCGACATCAAGTGAACGATGCTCGTCGAGCATCTGCTCGAGTTCGTCAACGGATCGCGAAGCCAGACCGAGCGAACGGGAGCGGGACGCACCATTGGTAGCGGCGTCCACGATTCGCGGCGTTGCAGCGATCATCGCAATGGTCTGATTTCTACCGCGAATGAACGCTTCCACCAGCATGTCGGACCGGTTCGCTACGTCGGTGAGTCTGAGGACGGCCTCCTTGTGCATGGATTCACCGACCAACATCGCCGTTCCCCACACGATCGCGGCAAGAACGCCGAGCGCGATCGAGCCCACGCCTGTTACCAGACGCCAACGCAATGTGAACGAAGCGCCCGTCGAGGTATTCTTGTGTGGTCTCAGGCCGGGTTTAGATTGCTCTACAGAAGCAAGGCGCATTCGATTGCCACCACCACGCATGACATTGTCAATTCCGCACACACACGCCGAAAGTTCGGCGAGCTATGATCCCGCACAGATAGAGCTAAAATGGCAAGCGCGCTGGGAGGAGCAGGCCAGCAACTCGCCCGACCTGGCAAGCGGGGGTAATCCGTTCTACCAGTTGATGATGTTTCCCTACCCATCGGCCGAAGGCTTGCACGTCGGTAACGTTTTCGCATTCACGGGAAACGACATACAAGGACGATTCCAACGCCTTCGGGGGCACACTGTCTTCGAGCCCATTGGCTTCGATGCCTTCGGCATCCACTCCGAGAACTACGCGCTGAAGACAGGGCTTCACCCCATGGACCTGATCCCTCGCAATATCGCCAACTTCAGGCGGCAGCTTCGGCGAGTAGGGCTCATGGTCGACTGGAGACACGAGCTTTCCACGACTGATCCATCGTACTACAAGTGGACGCAGTGGATTTTCCTTCAGCTCATGGACAAGGGGCTTGCCTTCAAGAAACAAGCCGCCGTGAACTGGTGTCCCGAATGCAAGACGGTGCTCGCCAATGAGCAGGTTGTCGGGGGAGAATGCGAGCGACATCCGGGCGTCAAGGTAGAGCAGCGTTTCCTGGAGCAATGGTTCTTTCGAATAACGAATTATGCACAGCGTCTGCTGGACAATCTGGAGTGGATCGACTGGTCTGAGTCGACCAAGACCGCCCAGCGCAACTGGATCGGTCGTTCGGAGGGAAGCGAGATTATCTTCGCCGTCAAGTCTTCGCCGTCTGGCGCCAGCGACGCCGCCGCGGCAGCCGACTCGATCGAGATACGCGTATTCACAACTCGTCCGGACACGATCTTTGGAGCAACATATCTGGTGCTTGCGCCCGAGCATCCGCTCACCGCGGCGGTAACATCTGCGGCTCGGCGCGATGCTGTGAAGGAGTACGTCGACCGAACCGCAAAACAGGATCTGGTCACACGGAAAATTGGTGAACGCGCCAAGTCCGGCGTTTTCAGCGGCTCGTTCGCGACAAACCCCGCTACTGGCGCGCCGATACCCATCTGGATAGCAGACTACGTGCTCATGGAGTACGGCACGGGAGCCATCATGGCCGTACCAGGACACGACGAGCGGGACTTCGAGTTCGCGAAAGCGTTCGGTCTTCAGGTGCAGCGCGTGGTGGCAGCAGATGGCGAATCGGCGAACGCTCCATTGGGGCAGGCATTGACGCAGACGGAAGCCTGCGTTCTGGTGAATTCTGGACGCTTCGATGGTATGACTGTCACGGCCGGAAAGGATGCTATCACCCAATGGCTCACCGAGCGCGGCGAGTCGAGGGCGGTCGTGAAATTCCGGTTGCATGACTGGTGTATCTCGCGCCAACGCTACTGGGGCCCACCAATTCCAGTGATCTACTGCGATTCGTGTGGAGTGCAGCAGGTTCCTGAACAGGACCTGCCCGTCGTGCTGCCGTATATCGAAGACTTCCGGCCGGACGACTCGGGCGTGTCACCGCTCGCGCGTCACGAAGAGTGGTATCACGTGAGCTGTCCGGAATGTGGTGGAAAGGCGCGGCGTGAAACGGATGTGTCGGACACCTTTCTCGACAGTGCGTGGTATTTTCTGCGCTACACCAGCACCGACCGGAACGACATGCCGTTCGATCCCGTGCTCACCAGGCGCTGGCTGCCGGTGGATTGGTACATCGGCGGCAACGAGCACTCGGTTCTGCACCTGCTCTACACGCGCTTCATCACCATGGTGTTGCACGATCTTGGCCACGTTCCGTTCGAGGAACCGTTTCACAAGTTCCGAGCGCACGGCACTGTTGTGCGTGACGGTGCCAAGATGTCCAAGAGTCGCGGTAACGTGGTTTCGCCGGATCAGTACGTGGACAAATGGGGCGCGGACGCTTTCCGCGCGTATCTGATGTTCCTGGGACCGTTTGAGGAGGGCGGCGACTTCCAGGATCGCGGCATCTCTGGGGTGAAGAGATTCCTGGACCGGCTATGGGCTTCCGTACAGGACGCGCTGGAGGGCGGAGGCGGCGAGCTGGATGTGGCTGTGATGCGTAAACTCCACCAGACTATCAAGAAGGTGGGCGATGACACGGCCCGGTTGAGTTACAACACCGCGATAGCTGCGATGATGGAGTACATGAACACGCTCCGAGCAGGCGAGCGCTCGGTACGGCGCCCGGAGGTGGAGCCGTTGGTCCAGTTAGTGGCCCCGTTCACGCCGCATATAGCGGAGGAGCTGTGGGAGCAACTTGGGCACTCGGAAAGTGTCTTCGATTCTGGATGGCCTGCTTTCGATCCGACTCTGGCCGTCGA
>JBHENQ010000168.1:0-14564 GCA_046261975.1 Gemmatimonadaceae bacterium
TCGACATTACTGCTCCCCGATCACGCTCTTTGACGCTCATAGCTGTCCGCTCCACGTCCACTCTCCTCTATCAGGAGAGCGTCACGTTAGGGGACAGTTCTAATGGTCGCTCCGGGGGACATTATCACTGGCGTTCGACACAAAAGAAAAGGGGGTGTCGGGTGTAGGGTGTGGGGTGTCGGGTGGCGGTGGCGATTTCACACCCCACACCCTACACCCCACACCCGCTCTCTAGTGCCTAAACAGCCGCTTACCCGTAAACACCATCGCGATTCCGCGCTCGTCCGCGGCCGCGATGACCTCCGCGTCCCGCACTGATCCGCCTGGCTGCACTATGGCGGTGACCCCAGCGTCGGCTGCTTGGTCCACACCGTCGCGAAACGGGAAGAAGGCGTCCGAGCCCAGCACCGTTCCGGCAGTCTCGTGTCCGGCCGATCGAGCCTTGTGTACAGCCAGGAATGACGCGTCCACCCGAGACATCTGGCCGGCCCCTATTCCCACGGTTGCCCCATCGCGCGCGAGCACGATCGCGTTCGACTTGACGCTAGCCACGGCGCGCCAGGCAAAGAGAAGATCGCCCGGTTCACCATCGCTGGGCGCGCGCTTCGTCACCGTCTGCCATTCCTCGTCACCCACTGACAACCCGCGAGATTCCTGCACAAGCAGGCCGCCGCGAACCCGCTTGAAGTCGAACGAGTTGCGTGGCCACGTCGCACGGCCCTCAAGAACCCGCAGATTCTTCTTGCGGCCCAGGATCTCCACCGCTTCCTGTTCGAACCTGGGAGCCACTACACACTCCACGAACAAGCTGGACACCGCTTCCGCCGCGATTCGGTCCACTGGAACGTTGAATGAAATCACTGACCCGAAGGCGGAAACCGGATCGCACGCAAGCGCGCGCTTGTAGGCGTCCACCGCAGTCTCTCCCGTAGCGAGACCGCATGGAGTCGTGTGTTTTACTATCGCGCAGCAGAGGGTTTCGCCAAACGCATCCGTTGCAAGCAAAGCCCCCTCGATGTCCAACAGGTTGTTGAACGAAAGCTCCTTCCCGCCTCGCTGCACCAGACCGGCGAGACCTGCGCCCGCGCGCTCCGCGTAGAACGCCGCTCGCTGATCCGGGTTCTCCCCGTAACGAAGGTTCTGAATTCGCTCGAACGAAAGCGTCATCGTTTCTGGAAATGTCTCCTGTCGCTGTTGGTCGAACCATGCCGCGATAGCTGCGTCGTACGACGCTGTGTGAGCAAAGGCCTTGCCTGCCAGAAGTCGGCGCAAATCGAGATCGTCGTCGTTCGCTCGCAGCGTCGCGAGAACGCGCGGATAATCATCGGGATCCACGACTACGGTGACCGAGTTGAAGTTCTTCGCGGCCGAGCGAAGCATCGACGGCCCTCCGATGTCGATCTGCTCCTGGACTTCCGCGGGCTCGACACCAGGTCGCGCGGCAGTCTCCCGAAACGGATAGAGGTTCACCGCCACCAGATCTATGGGAGCGAATCCCTGCTGGCCGAGCGACGTCATGTGCTCCGGGAGATCGCGCCGGGCCAGAAGGCCGCCGTGCACGGCGGGATGAAGTGTCTTCAATCGTCCGTGCATCATCTCCGGAAAGCCGGTGATGTCGCTCACGTCGAGCGGCGCGAGCCCCGCCTCTCGGAGTGCGCGTGCCGTGCCGCCTGTCGAGACGAGCTCCCAGCCGAGTGAAGCGAGTTCCATCCCGAATTCGGCGATGCCGGACTTGTTGGAGACGGAGAGAAGAGCTCTTGGCATACCGGTCAGCGGGACATTTCGTTGGCGAGCGCGGCGACCAAACGCGACAGCGCGACGAGGTCCCGGAGATCGATCAGTTCGACAGGCGAATGGCTGTATCGAGCTGGCCAGGAGAGCGGTATGTCGACAGCGCCGTAGCGCGTGAACGCGGAACCGTCGTTACCGCCGTTTGTCGTGCCGATCTGAATGGGAATGCCGTGGCGCCGGGCAACCGTCGCCACCCGCTGAGCCTCCGCCGCTGGCGTGATGCTAGAGTTGTCCAGGGCTCGCAGGACCGCTCCATTCCCGATTGGAGCATGGGCAAATCGCTGTGACTCAAGCGGTGAATCGGACGACACGAAGGTATCCACCGCGTAGACTCTGCGCACCGATCTCCCGAATTGGCTCGCGGCTGCGCGAGCGCCTTCGAGACCGATCTCCTCTCGAGTTGCCCATAGGAAGATCACTTTGCGCTTCAGACGTGCAGGGTCGATGCGGCGCACAGCCAGCAGCAACGCGGCCGAACCGGTGCGATCATCGATCGAGCGCGCCGTGAATCGCGTGCCCGCAAGTCTGGTCGCGGTCTTTGGGCTGGTGACCGCCATTCCTGTTTTCGCCCCGTGAGCCACGAGCTCAGCCGAGTCCATGCCAAACCAGGCCCGCAGGGTTAGCGGCTGCCGTGCCGTTATCGAGTCTCGCACAAGGAACACACCTGAGAGCGCCGACGAGGTCATCTCGTCCAGGTGGATCAGAGCGGGCTGGCCCTCGTATAGGGAGCGGAAGAATCCGCCGCGTGCGCGAAGCTCCACGACACCATCCTGCGAAATGCTTGTGACCTCGAGACCTGTTTCGTCCATGTGAGCAACGAAGACGATGGTGTCGCTGTCCGGGCCGAGCGCGAGCACAAGGTTTCCAGCGGTATCGACGGTTGCGAGTGACGCCGCCCACGCTGGGAGGCGCGATCGAAGCGCTTCTCGAACCGCCGCTTCGTGGCCTGAAACTCCGTAGACATTGGCGAGGGTCGCAAGGAGAACCGCTGCAGACTCGACACTATCTTGTCGTGGTGCTGTCGAGGACACGAGCGGCGAGAGTACGGGCAGCGCAACCCGGTCAGTCGACCGTCTAACGCCCGCGGCAGCCTCGACCGCCAGAGCCAGACGTTCGATTGCGCTGTCACTCAGAGTTTCTATGAGCGTGCCGCCGAAGCGAGGGACTGCGCCCAGAATCGTGGTGACGCCCGCGTCGAACCCGGAGGGCCAGTCCATCCCCGCGGCCATACGCTGCGAAAGCACCGTCTGAGGCACGACGCCGGAATCACGCAGCAGCATGGGATCCACTATCGTGAGTGAATCGACCGAGTCCAGCCGCGCCAGGGCGGCGGCTAGGCCAGTGTAACGGAAGGCGCTCTGAGTCGAGATGATGAATATGGTTTCGCCGGTGGTGGGGCCGACCCTGGACGCGCTGGCGACCGCCACGCAGCCGGCGCGGCTCGAGGAACCTGGACCCGCGACGAATCGGCCAAACACGGTTCCGGGCCAGTCACGCACCACAGGGTCCAGAAGCGCGACTCCAAGGGACGTGACCTCGGAGCGCGATCTGGCTCCCACATCCACCCACAGCTCGTCGATAGTGGCTGGTGTCTCGCCGGCAGTGCTACCTCGCGCCAGGTGCGTGCTTCTGACGCCGACGACTCCGCGAACGGATCCGCCACGGGTCAACACTTCGATACGCTGGCCTTCGTGAAACTGATCCCACAGCGGGCTCCGGCGGGAAGCACCCATCCCATGCAGCCGGATGAAGCCGTCGTCAGTGATCTGGCTTACGACGTAACCGGCACGGTCCAGCGCGCACGCTACGACGCGGCGCGGACGGCCGGTTCCGCGGTGCAGAATGAGATTCCCCATCGCATCGCGCGTCCAGCCCGGGCTCGCGGCAAGTATCGCATCTGTTGCGCGCTGCTCGTGTCCTGGCGGGGCGTGGAAAGCAATCCAGGCTGCGACGGCCTCCAGCGAGCGGCCCGGGCTCCGCACGGGCAGCGCATGATTCTGGGCGCGGAGGGGCCACGCCAGCGAGCCCCCCACGAGCACCGCCGCAACGACACTAACGAGCGAGCGCGGCATCGATGTCAGAGCCAAGCTCGCCGGGCGCGCGTTCGTGCAGAGTGAACGCGGCGTCCTCGTTGCCCGAGGCGAAGAAGCCCGTAGCGTGGTCGCCCTGCAGTCGTACCCGTGACTTCGCAAGCTCGCAGACAACTCGTGGCAGCAGCGCGTGCTCAGCGCGCAGAACGCGCGCGGCCAGGGTTTTCTCGGTGTCATCCTCGAACACCGGAACGGGCCACTGAGCGATGATAGCGCCCCGATCGTACGAATCGTCCACGAAATGCACCGTGGCTCCGCTTACCCTTGCGCCGGACCCAAGGACTGCTCGGTGGACTCTGGCCCCATACATGCCCTGACCACCGAACGACGGAAGCAGCGCGGGATGCACGTTGATGATACGACCTCGATATGCGGTCACCACCTGGCCAGGAACCAACTTCAGGAAGCCCGCCAACACTATCAGGTCGATGGCGTGCGTCTGGAGCAAATCAACCACCGCCGCACCGTGGTCGGAGCCAGCCTGAATTGTTATGGTAGCTATTCCGCTCGAAAACTCCTTGGCGAGCGAAAGCGCACCAGCGTCAGGGTGGTCGGACAGAACCAGTATAACCTGAGCCGGAGCCGATAGACCTTGCCGCTCGAGATGCTCGAGCAGCGAGCGAAGATTGGATCCGCGCCCCGACGCCAGCACCGCAACACGACTCGTCATGGAGCGGGATGTTACCGCGCGCGCATTGCCGTAGGAAGTCTCAGGCGGCGGCGAGTATATGTTCCACCGCCTCACCCAACGAAGTCATCAGAGTAGCACGCTGTGCCGCGATTTCGCGCTCGTCTTCGGAGGTCTGAAGAGATGGGACGAGAATGCCGTTGCCCCCCAGCATTTCGGCTGCCGCGAGATCTCGCCATCTGTCGCCGACGTACCACGAGTTAGCGGGATCCAGCCCGTGCTCCTCGATTGCGCGACGATACAGCAATGTCCCTGGTTTACGGCATTCGCACTCACGCTCTGGCACGTGGGGGCAGATGTAGACGCCGTCGATGTGTGCGTCGTTGCGCGCGAGCAAGTCCAGCATTTGTGCCTGAACAAGCTCGAAATCCTTGAGGGAGTAGAATCCTCGCCCAATACCAGACTGATTGGATATGACTATCACAGGATGACCGGCGTTGTTCAGCCGCGCAATTGCATCCGCCACTCCGGGAATGAGCTTCACGTCTTCCGGCCGTGCAATGTAGCTCACATCTTCGATAATGGTGCCGTCCCGGTCGAGGAACACTCCCGGCCGTCCTCCAGTCACGACAACCCTGCGATGACCGCAGCGACCATGCGTCGGTCATCGCGCCGCGGCACGGATCTCAGGTCCAGAAGGAGCCGCCCCTCCTGAATGCGACCGATCGTGGGCGTTGTCGCGGCGCGAAGCCGGTGTTCGAGATCCTCGGCGTCACCAGCGAGCGCGATTGCAACAGACGGAATACTCGCAGCCGGGAACGCACCACCGCCTACACTGCTGTCAACCTCGAGAACTTCCGACTTGATCTGGGCTGCGCCGAGCTGCTCTTGGATGGACGCGGCTCGCTCACGCAATTCGGAGAGACCCGCAGTAAGCATAGCAAGTGTCGGAATTTCACGGATGGCGGTGGCAGGATCCCTGTACAGAGCGAGCGTTGCCTCCAAGGCCGCCAGGGTGAGCTTGTCCACGCGCAACGCTCGCGTGAGTGGATTGGCGCGTATGCGTGCGATCGACGAGGAATCGCCCAGCATGATTCCGGCCTGGGGCCCGCCAAGCAGCTTGTCACCACTCATCGTTACTACGCTGGCACCGTCGCGCACGGCTGCAGAGGCTACCGGTTCGCCATGCAAGCCGAATTCCTCCAGTGAGATGAAAAGTCCGCTGCCGAGGTCGTGGATGAGCGGCACACCACGCTCGGCGCCGAGTGCGGCGAGCTCGCGAGGGTTGGCTTCCGCCACGAACCCAGCCAAAGTAAAGTTGCTGCGGTGCACTTTTACGATTGCGGCGGTTTCGCTGGAGAGAGCGTCGCGATAGTCCTGGAGGTGGGTCCGGTTCGTGGTTCCGACCTCGTGCAGCAGCGCTCCACTCTTGCGCATGATGTCCGGGATGCGAAAGCTGCCGCCTATCTCTACCAGCTCTCCCCGCGACACGATGGCTTGGCGGCCATCGGCGAGAGTGTTCAGCGCCAGAACCAGGGCCGCTGCGCCGTTATTGACGACGAGTGCGTCGCCGGCACCCGTCAGTTCCCTGAGTAGAGTGACACAATGAGAATAGCGACTGCCGCGCTCGCCTCGTTCGACATCATACTCCAGGTTGCAATATCCTTCCGCGACGGTGGAGACAGCGTCCAGGGCAGCGCGTGGCAGGGGCGCACGGCCGAGGTTGGTGTGCAGTACAACCCCGGTTGCGTTGATGGCTGGACGCAACGAACGACGCTCGCGTGACTCGAGCATATCGTTGATCGCTGCAGCCCATCCCGCATCATCTCTGGGAGCTGTGGACGGATCCTGGCGAGCCCGGTCGATAGCATCGCGCACGGCATCGGCAACGACCTGCCGCGGCGCCCGTTCCAGGAACGGGCGCGCAAGTTCTCCGGACAGCAGCGCACTGACGCTCGGCAAGTCGCGGCGCGAGTCGGTCACGGCGGTGGCGGAGGAGGTGCGGGAACGCGGGGAGTTGCCGCCTTTGGAAGCGCGAAGACACGCTGGCTGGTGCCGCCGGCTCCGAGCAGTCCGCGAGCACCCAAGGCTCTCAATCGGTAGGATTGGCCCGCCTTCAGAGGAGGATAGACTTGAATCACGACCTCGCTGATCGGAGTCCGCCGGTTTAGCCCAGGAGGCGTCTCGACCTGCGCGGTGTCGGCAGGCTGGCGCCGGACCGGGAAAGGGATCGAGTCGCCGGCCGGCCTGGCGAGCGAATCGCGCAGCTCAGCGGAATCAGCTCGTGCCTTCTCCCACTCACGCGCCTCGCGCACCAGAAGAACGGGGATGTCTACCGAATCAGCGCCTCGCAACCGAAACATAGTCGTGTCCAGCGCGGTTCCCGGGTCGAGAGGTTTGTCAAAAGTCACTCGCAAAGTGATCGAGTCGCGAACTTCCACGTTGCTGACCCGTGGTGGGTTCGTATCGTGCACGAACGTATAGAGCTCGGCGTTAGCGGTGTCCGTGAGGGCGACGCGGACCGTGTCCCACGCCTCTCGCGGGTCGAGCGCGCGGTTGTTGTTTGGATCGAGATATGCTCGAATACGATACTCCGACGGCGGTAGCGCCTCCAGCGAGAACCGTCCCAGGGAGTCTGCCTGGGTGACATACACGTTGGTGGTGTCGGACGGCGGTATGACTTCCACCGCGGCGCGGCCTGCGGGCCTCCCCGCGACCCAATCGAATACCACACCGGATACACGCGTCCGCGGAATCGTCGGTCCCGTAGAGAAAATAACGGTGGCACCCTGTTTCGTCGTATTTCCTCGAAGGTCCGAGATGCCTGGCAGCACCGTAACGCTGTACACCGTGTTCGCCTTCCATCGGCGTCGCGGCCGGATGCTGATCGCTGTTCGCCGCCAGTCCACCCGCGGAGTACCGTCGCGCGGAGAGATGAGCACTATTCCGGAGAGATCGGGCGCAGCCCCGGGGCGCTCATTCACTACCTCATCAAACCGAACGGTAACGGAACGTGGAGCTGCGTTCACAGAGCCGCTCTCGGGAGAGATACTCACGATCTTGGGCGCCGCCTTGTCTTCAGGTCCCCCGGGCGGAAAACCGGGTGATGCACACCCCGCGACCATGGAAGCGGCCAGCACTAATCTCCGCACAGCGCCTTCACCTTCTCACGAAGTCGCTCCTGTCGCAACGACCACTCGCCCACTTTCTGACGTTCGACTTCGACCACGTGCGCGGGAGCGCGAGAGAGAAAGGTCTGATTCGATAGACGCTGTTCCAGCGAAGAGAGCTGTTTCTCGAGCTGTCCCAGCTCGCCCCTGAGGCGAGTGCACTCCTTCTCGACATCGATACTCCCTTCGAGCGGCACGACAACCTGCGAGCCGGCGCCCAGCAATACATGAGCAGCAGCACCTCTCGGCGGTGCATTGGAGATCGAAACGCGAGAGCGTGCAAGGCTTCCAATAGTTACAGACTCGGACCGGAAAATATCCGCTGACGCGACGTCAGCCCCCACGATAACGACGTCTACCTCGCGGCCGGGCGGTATCGCGTACTCGGCGCGAACCTGTCGTATCGCGCTGACTGCGGCCCGTACAAGCTCAAACTCGAGACCCCTCTTCGAATGCACACCCGCAGGCCGCGGCCATTCGGCCCACGCCAGGTAAGCACTCTCGTCGCGAGCGGCGAAGCGCTGCCACAGTTCCTCCGTGATGAACGGAACGATGGGATGCAGCAGACGGAGCGCGTTATCGAACACGTGTACGAGCACGGCGCGAACCACCTCGCTTTCGGCGTCGGAGGAAGCAAGCCGAGACTTCGACACCTCGACGTACCAATCCGCCAGCTCGTTCCACACGAACCGCCTCGCAGTCTCCGCGAAGTCGTCGAGCCTGAGCCCAGCGCGCAGCTCGGCATCCTTCCAAGTACCAGCCTCGGGACGAGGGGGGCCGAGCGAGGCGTCGCACTCGGAGATCGCCACGTCGAGCCGCCAGAGAATCCACCTGTCAGCACGGGAGAGACTCGCCATCGGGAGACTGTCTAACCTCGTCACCGCTCGTTCTCCGACACTGCTCAGAAGAAAGCGGCCAATATTCCAGAGCTTTGTCGCGAAGTTCCGCCCGGACGCGAATGACTTTTCGAGGTCCTTCGGATCGAGAATGAGGTCGTTGCCAAGGCCCATGCCTGAGATCACGGTATAGCGCAGTGCATCCGCACCGTATGACTCCACCACGTCCAGGGGGTCAATGCCGTTCCCTAGAGATTTCGACATCTTGACGTGATTCGTGTCGCGCACGGTGCCGTGCAGATACACCGTGTGGAAGGGTGCCTTCCCCATGAAGAAGTAGCCGGCCATTATCATCCGGGCCACCCAGAAGAACAGGATCTCCGGAGCGGTGGTAAGAACATCACCAGGATAGAATGCCTGGAGGCGGGGGGAGCTCTTGTCGGGCCAGCCAAGGGTGGACATCGGCCACAGCCAGGACGAGAACCAGGTATCGAGCACGTCCTCGTCCTGCCGCATGGGTCCGCCGCAGGCGGGGCACACCACCAGATCGGTTCGGCTTGCGAAGGGCGTACTCTGGCATTGGTCGCAATACCAAACCGGAATGCGATGGCCCCACCACAGCTGGCGGGAGATATTCCAATCCCGAATGTTATCCAGCCAGTTTATGTAGACGGCTTCCCAGCGTTCCGGAAGAATGCGGATCTCGCCGGCTCGGACAGCCCTTAGCGCGGGTTCGGCCAGAGACTTCATCCGAACAAACCACTGGTCGGAGAGACGCGGCTCAACGACCGTGTCGCAACGGTAACAATGCCGCACGGCATGCCGGTACTCTTCGGTTCTGGCGAGCTGGCCTGCACTCTTGAGCATAACGACGATCTTTTCGCGAGCCTCGAAGCGATCGAGCCCACTAATCTCTTCAGGCACGCGCCCTTTCGCGTCCGCCATCTCGGCCATGCGACCGTCGGGCGTCATGACTACCGGACTGGGCAGCCGGTGGCGTGCTCCCATCTCGAAATCGTTGGGATCGTGTGCCGGCGTTATTTTCACTATTCCCGTGCCGAACGTCGGATCGACGTACTCGTCCGCGACCACTGGTATGGGTATGCCGACCACAGGAAGCATCACAGAGCGGCCAATGAGTTCGCGATAGCGGTCGTCGCGTGGGTGGACCGCGAGTCCGACATCGCCCAGAATGGTTTCGGGGCGCGTCGTGGCAACGGTAACGTGACGTGATCGATCGTCCGCGAGCCGGTAGTCGACGTGGTATAGCGCTCCCGTTTCCTCGACGTGTTCGGCTTCCTCGTCGCTCAGCGATGTAAGACATCGCGGGCACCAGTGAATGACTCGATGACCACGGTAGATGAGGCCCGCCTCGAATAGAGTTACGAACGCCTCGCGGACGGCTCGGGATAGCTCGGGTGAGAGCGTGTAGGCCGTATGCGTCCAGTCACATGATGCGCCGATGCCTTCGAGTTGCTTGAGGATCACTCCGCCAGTCTCGGCGACAAAGTCCGTGGTGCGATTCACGAACGCCTCGCGACCCAACTCGAAACGCGTCAGCCCATCTCGCGAGATCAGCTTCTCGACAACGTTTTGAGTGGCAATCCCGGCGTGATCTGTGCCTGGCTGCCAGAGAGTCTCGTCACTGCACATGCGCCGCCAGCGGACGAGGACATCCTGAATGGTATTGTTGAGGCCGTGCCCCATATGGAGAACCGCCGTCACATTGGGCGGCGGCATCACTATCGTAAATGGTGTCCGCGTGCCTCCAAGGCGCGTCGTTCGGTCCGCGTGCGCGCGAAATACACCCGCGTCCATCCAGCGCTCGTAGATGCTGCGCTCGATTGACTGGGGAACGTATTGTGGGGGGAGCTCGGACCCGGTCATTGCGCCCGAAAGCTAGCGACGGTGAGGCTAGGGACTAGGGATTGGGGATTAGGGAGCCCGCAAAGTGCCGGCTCCCCAATCCCTAGTTCCTAATCACTAATCCCCAGTCTCTATATCAGTCCGCGAGCGAGAGGTCGTCGCCGGGACGGTCCGGCTCGGCAGAAAGGCTTGCCTTGCCGCCGCGCTTGGAGCGTTTGCGCTTCGTGGTGATTGGGTCGACATCGACCACTTCGGTCTCGGACTCCGTGCGGATTTCGTCCAGCTCCGGCAGGATATCATCGTCCAGATCGTCCGTTTCCGACAGGATCTCTTCGTCATCTCCGACGTCAAGTTTGTTGACAACGGTCTGCACGCCCGGAACTCCGCCGGCGATTGTAACGGCATGCTCGCGCTCGCCATCCGTGTAGACCCAGCCCGTCAGCTCGATGATTCCATCGCCAAGCGCTCCGATGTCAATTGCCCGTTCGCATAGAATGGGATCATTTCGGTACGCGTCGAGGACACGCTCCTCGAGTTCGGTCGCAGCCTCGTCCTCGCCATCATCGAGCTCATCGACTTCGTAGTCGGCGACTTCGGCATCGCCGCCGTGAAGGCGATCATCGATCGCGCGCAGACGTGTGCTAAACCGCGAGCGCAGGCCCGAGATGCCTCCGACGCGTTGTGCGACGACAAGACCAACGGCAAAACCGGCGAGAGCGCCCGCGGCCAATCCACCCAAAACACTGCCGAAGCCGGGCGACTCTTCGCGATAGCGAATTGAGGACATACGCAACCTGTGGCGTTGATGATGGTGTGTCGGTAACTTTTGATGGATAACCTATACTACCATTACCGAATGGGGATCGCGGTGCAAGGGGTGCAAGATCAAGGCCAGCTAAATAGCGGCGTGCTCACACTGACGCTGCCCGACGGCTCCGAGCGCAGGGTTCCGGAAGGGACGCTTCCGCGCGATGTGGTGGCGTCGATCGGTGCCGGCCTTCTCAGAGCTGCCCTGGCGGTGGAGGTGAACGGCGAACGGCAGGATCTCATCACGCCGCTTCGCGCCAGCGGATCGTTCCGGGTGCTGACCGAGAAAGACCCATCCGCGCTGGATGTTTTGCGTCACTCAACGGCACACGTGTTGGCGACAGCGGTGCGGCGGGTTCGTCCGGAAGCCAGAATCGGCTTTGGGCCGTCGATAGAGGACGGTTTCTATTACGATTTCGAGGTCGAGGCCCCATTCACGCCGGAAGATCTCGAGAGATTCGAGGCAGAAATGCGCAGAGTCGCATCCGACCGGTTTCCGTTCGTCCGCGAAGAGGTAACGCGTGCCGATGCCGAGACGCGGTTTGCCGGCGACCCGCTCAAGCTCGAGCGTCTTTCCGAGCTGTCTGATGATGAGGTGATATCGGTCTATACTGACGGGCCCTTCGTGGACCTCTGCCGAGGGCCCCATCTTCCGGACACTTCATACATAAGGCATTTCAAGCTTCTGCATACCGCGGGAGCGTACTGGCGCGGAGACGAACGGCGGCAGATGCTGCAGCGCATCTACGGCACCGCCTGGTTCAGAAAGGAAGACCTCGACGCATACCTTCACAGGCTGGAAGAGGCAAAGCGGCGCGACCACCGCACGCTCGGCGCGGCGCTGGACCTGTACTCGACCGATCAGCGTGTAGGGCCAGGGCTCATCTTGTGGCATCCTCGTGGAGCCATAGTTCGGAACGAGATTGAGAACTTCGAGCGCGAGCTTATCCTGCGTCATGGGTACGAGCTGGTCTACACTCCTCACATAGTGAGCGATAAGCTGTTCGAGATTTCTGGTCACCTTGTAAACTTCAGGGAGAGCATGTTCAGCGCGATGGACGTCGAGGGTGCTTCTTACCGTCCAAAGCCGATGAATTGCCCGGGTCACATCTGCATCTACCAGTCGCACCAGCGGTCGTACCGCGATCTTCCGATCAGATACGCGGAGTTCGGAACGGTGTACCGGTACGAGCGGAGTGGTGTACTGCACGGAATGCTGCGCGTCCGCGGATTCACGCAGGACGACGCACACGTTTTCTGCACACCGGAGCAGGCACCAGAGGAGATTGGGCGACTGCTGGACCTTGTAGCAGAGATGCTTGCCGTGTTCGGATATCCGTACACTATTGAGCTCTCCACGATGCCTGCCGAAAAGGCACTGGGGACGAGAGAAATCTGGAACAGCGCTGAGTCCATGCTGGGATCAGTGCTCGAACAAAGGGGCCAGGCTTTCACGATAGATGCCGGCGGCGGTGCGTTCTACGGCCCAAAGCTGGACTACAAGCTCATCGACGCCATAGGGCGGAAGTGGCAGGGGCCGACAGTCCAGCTCGACTTCAATCTCCCGGAACGGTTCAAGCTCGAGTACATAGGATCCGATAACACCCCACATCGTCCTGTGATGCTGCACCGGGTGCTTGTGGGATCGATGGAACGGTTTGTCGGGGGCCTGATAGAACACTATGCGGGCGCTTTTCCGCTGTGGTTGGCACCGGAACAGATTCGCGTTATCCCGATCACTGACGATCAGCGTGATGCGGCGAATTCGGTTTCACATCGTCTACAGGACGCTGGAATACGGGCGACTCTCGACGATCGTGCGCAGACGCTCAATTACCGAATTGCAGAAGCAGAGCGACTCAAGACTCCTTACATGGCGATAGTAGGCAAACGCGAAGCAGAGGCGGGAAACGTAGCCCTGCGGGCGCGAGGCTCGGGCAAGAAGCAGGAGATTGTCTCCATCGACGCTCTGGTCAAGAGTCTCAGAAACGAGATCGACGCGCGTGCGCTGTCTTCCAGCGAATCAGAACCTTCGAACACAATACTTTCCTGAATACCGAGAAGTGACACCCATGTCCAGGTTCGTGACGCGCGGAAGGGCAGCACCAATCCTGCTTCGGGCGATCCTGCTGTTTTTCACCGGCGCAGCTACGCCAGGTGTCGCCCAGGAGAGAACTCCTCCGGCTGCCAAAGTAGTTCCAAAACCGGATACAACACTCGGAGATGTGCGCGTCGACGATTACTACTGGATACGCGATGACGCACGGAAGAACCCCGACGTGCTAGCGTACCTGGAGGCTGAGAACGCTTACACCGCGGCAGTCATGCGTCACACCGAGGAATTGCAGAAGACTCTCTACGATGAGATGCTCGGCCGCATCAAGGAAACAGACCTGAGCGTCCCGGAGCGCGTGGGGCGGTACTTCTATTACACTCGCACCGAAAAGGGGAAGCAGTATCCGATCCACGCAAGGAAGCTGGGCAGTTTAGCGGCGGCCGAGGAGGTAATGCTCGATGAGAACGTTCTGGCAGCCGGGAAGGGCTATTTCCGTGTAGGCGTAACGCGAGTGAGTCCCAACGACTCGTTGCTGGCGTTCACCATAGATACCACTGGAGGAGAGCGGCACCTCCTCGTGGTAAGAGATCTGGCAACGGGCCGAATGCTGCCGGACAGTATTGCCAATGTGAACTACTCGGTGGAGTGGGGCAAGGACAACGAAACTCTTTTCTACGGAATGGGAGATGAGGCAAACCGCGCTTACAAGATTTTTCGCCATTCATTGGGGCGCAGCGGGCGGGATTCCCTGATTTTTCACGAACCGAATGAGCTTTTCGATGTCAGCCTGAGCACGACCAGGAGCCGAGACTACCTGTTGATGTCCATCGGAAGCTTCACATCGTCCGAGGTTCATTACCTACGCGCGGACCGGCCAATGGGTCGGTTCGCAGTTGTGCGGCCGCGCGTGCCGGACGTCCTCTACGAGGTTGACCACCACGGCGACCAATTTCTCATTCTCACGAATGAAGGGGCGACGAACTTCAAGTTGATGAAGGCGCCGGTCAGTTCACCGGGCCGCTCATCATGGCGCGATCTCGTGCCACATCGCGACTCCGTGTTGCTGGATGCAATCGACGTATTCCGGGACTATCTCGTGCTCTACGAGCGGCGGAACGCTCTGCGTCAGATTCGTGTGATGCCCTTTGCGGGCGGTGAGAGCTACTACGTGGATTTCCCAGAACTGGTTTACACGGTGCGCGGCTCCCGAAACCCTGACTACGACACGAAGATACTGCGCTTCAACTACACATCCATGATCACGCCGAATTCGGTCTACGATTTCGACATGGCCAGGCGCTCGCGCGAGTTGAAGAAGCG
>JBHENQ010000169.1:0-18360 GCA_046261975.1 Gemmatimonadaceae bacterium
CACCTCCACCGTCGCCAGCCGCCGTTCTTCCACTGTTGACGGGATCATACCTCGGACGTCGGCCGCTCGTCACTTCCTGCCCAGCGTGCGTAACGCACGACGTCGGCCACCGGCGGGACGGCTCGTTGATCGCCGTACGCGGTGTACATGCGCCACCGCAGGTATTCTCTGGGGGGCAGCGGGAGAAATGGAGGGCGTTGATACCAGCGTCTGTCGCGAAATCGCCAAACCACACGCAGCAGGTCAACCGCCAGCCGCGGATTCACGGCAGCGCGCGAGACGAGTGCGATAGCCAGGCGAGACCAACCCATAATGCTCGGGAGTCGGGAATCGGGAATCGGGAATCGGGAATCGGGAATCGGGAATCGGGAATCGGGAATCGGGAATCGGGAATCGGGAATCGGGAATCGGGAATCGGGAATATATCGCTGCAATCTTGTCGCAAGCAGCATTCCGATCAACCGAATCGGTCGTGAACGGCCTTACGCGCGATGTTCTCCCGATTCCCGATTCCCGACGTCCGAGCCTCTATCTATCCCGCCCCGTGCCCCGGTGGTAAGATGTTCCGTCGAGTGACTAAAGTTCCCCGTTTCGCCGCGTCTAGCGAGGCTCGAAGGAGGATCATGAGATCTGTTCTTTGTGCAGCTGGTCGGATGGTCGTTGTTTGCTTTATTCTGTTGTTTCCGGTCGCGAGTCAGGCGAACGCGCAAGACTGGCTCCCCAAAAACAAGGTGCAGCCGCGGCTTTTCGGCAGGTATCCGGCGGCGCGCTCGGTTGGCCAGGTCGAGCGCTCCAACTTCAAACCACTCTCAGCCGCGGCAGAGAGCGAACCGAATAACGCACCAGCCAGCGCGAACCCGGCTAACCTCGGGGACATCATCACCGGAGCCCTCGACCCCGCTAACGACATCGACTGGTTCGCCATCGACTTCACGGCCGGCACGATCATCGAGCTGGATGTCGACGCGCAGTCACAAGGCTCGCCGCTCGATCCGGTCATAGGTCTGTTCGCTCCCGACAGCGTCACTCTGATCTCCATCAGCGACGATTTCGATCAGCTTGACAGCCGGATCAGGTTTCTCATTCCAACGACGGGGCGGTACTTCGTCGCAATCATCGATTTCGATGGCGAAGGGGGCGCGGCCTACACCTACGCCATCAACGTGGGGACGCTGCCGCCTGGCCCGGGTGATCCTGTGACAATCTTCGCGTCCGGCCTCGGTGGCCCGTGGGGCATCGCCGCGGGCGCTGGAGAATTCTTCGTTGTGGACAGGGACACCAGTCGAATCCTGCGCGTGGGGCCACAGGGAAGCGTTTCCACGCTGGCAGGTGCATCGGTAATCGGGCGCCCGGTTGATATCGCGATCGACGCGTTCGGCAACCTGCTTGTCGCCGGCAGGGACCTCAACGGCAGTGGCGTGATCACGCGCCTGACACTGACGGGACAGGCCTCGACGTTCGCAGCCGGATTGAACGGACCAACGGCAATCACTGTCGGCCCCGACGGTGACGTCTGGGTGGCGGATCTGACTGAGATCCTTCGCTTCGACCTGACCGGCAGTCCCAAGGGACTGGTCGCCAGGGCTTCAGAGACGATCTTCGACCTCGCGTTTTCTCCCGCTGGCGAGTTGCACTTCACGACGAATTCCAACGGCGTATACAAGCTGGTCAACAACAACATTCAGCAGGTGATATCAGCGCCTCCATTTCTGGAAGGCCTGGCGTTCGACGCTGCAGGCAACCTGTACGTTGCGAACGGATTCGAGGGCACCATAAGTCTGTATAGTCCAACCTACACACTACTCGGAAGCAATCCTTTCGCGAGAAGTAACCTTGCCGGACCTATCAATCTCGCATTCGGATTGGATGCCAATGGGGCTACGACGCCGCGGCTCTTCGCCACCAATTACGGCCTGACTACGGTTCCTCCCGTAGCGAGCTCGATGGTCGAAGTAAAGACCTCCGGAGTGAGAGGCCCGGGGTTCAAGACCGGCATATCCCTGCCCACGGCTACGGCTGCTGCGAACCATCTTCTGGGAGGGACGGCGCTGACGTCCCAACAGGCACAGCTCTTCGATGCGATCGGCAACAAGAACGGGCGCTTCGATGTGGGCGATTTCAGAGCGTATCTGAAAGCGCTCGGCCAGATTTCAGCCGCGCAATCGATTTCTGCGAAAAACGACCGGGGAGGGAAGCATCCATGAACCGAAAGCGCGGAGTTTCCATTCTCGTCGCCACGTCGGTCCTGTTGGCGATTGGCAGTTCGTGCGGTGACAGCGGCGGCGGAACCACGCCGACAGGCACTCCCGGTGTCGCTACCGTTTCGCTCGTAACGCCCAACGCGGACGACGGAGCTGTTATCGTGACGGTCAAAGGCGAGGGACTCGGTGCCGTCACGGCGGCAAGCGGGAGCCTGCTGGTCTTTCCTCGCCAGGTCAGCGCAACAGAGGTGCGGGTGATAGTGGTCGGCAACCTCGCAGCAGCACCGTTATTCAACATCGCTGTCGGTGCAGTCAACAGGTTGTCGAGCTACTCAGGGGATGTGAACGAGGTGGCGTCGCGCGACAATTTGGTGCGGGCATCCACAGCCGGTTATAGTCTGCGGCTCACCAATGCCGCGCCTTAGGCCCTGACCTGGACCGGAGGCTCAGTATAGTTACCGTCCACGAACCCGATGTCACTGCGAAGATTAGTCGGTAAGAAGAAACGACCGACGGCTCGGTCCGCTAGCGGAAAAAAGCTGGACGCCAGTCAGCTGGCCGAGGCAGAGCACGAATCTCGCGAAGGTCTGCGGGAACGCACCGAGGCGGGGCATCTCAAGGCCGGTCGGACGCCGCCGTCGCAGATGACGCCGGCGCGCCACTCGGGCGCCACGAAGATCGTGGACCAGTCCATCCGCGACTACCTTCCCGGCCCGGTAACCGAGGATGCGAAACTCCTCGCCACCGTAGGGTCGCGGTTCGATTTCACTCGCACGGACACATGGCGCGTGATGCGGATCATGGGCGAGTTCATAGAGGGATTCGACACGCTCGCCTCGGTGGAAAAGGGTGTTACGGTGTTCGGGTCCGCCCGCGTCGGACCCGACGATGAGCAGTACCAGAAAGCGGTCGAGACGGCGCGACTTCTGGCAGAGGCGGGCTTCGCGATCATAACCGGGGCGGGCCCCGGAATAATGGAAGCCGCCAACAAGGGGGCACGGCTCGCGAATGGCCGCTCGATTGGTTGCAACATCGAGCTTCCGTTCGAGCAAGGTGCGAACCCGTATGTCGATACTCTCATCAACTTCCGGTACTTCTTTGTGCGGAAGACGATGTTCATCAAGTACTCGTCGGCATTCATAATATTTCCCGGCGGGTTCGGAACACTCGACGAGCTTTTCGAGGCTCTCACTCTGATCCAGACCGGAAAAATCTATCAATTCCCGGTGATTCTGTTTGGGAGACACTACTGGGCAGGGCTCATTCGCTGGCTCCAGTCGCGTGTGCTGCTCGAGAAGAAGATCGCGTCCGGTGACATCGACCTGATGATCGTGACGGATGATCCGGCGGAAGCAGCAAATGCCGTGATTGAGGCCGTGCGCGCACACACGTCCTCACTCAAGCGGCAGGATGCATGAAGAAGAAGACGAAAACGCAGGGCAACGGCAGAGAACGAGCACCCAAGCCGAGGAAGAGCGGGCTCCTTAGCGGCCAACGCATCGACCCGCGGCGCATCGACGGTCGCGAGGATGTGCCTGATCTCGTAGACGGAACGTTTCTCGCGTACAATGCGGCGCGTCTTCGCGAGGCCTGCCATCTCTTCACACAGAAGATGCTCGAGCCGGAGGTGACCGTTGGGCTCAGCATTACCGGAGCGCTGACACCCGCCGGCCTGGGGATGGCGGCGCTGATACCGCTGATCGAAGCCGGGTTCGTGGATTGGATCGTCTCTACCGGCGCGAATCTCTATCACGATACGCATTTCGGACTCGGGCTGGAGATGCATCGCGGTAACGCTCAGGCATCCGATGTTCTGCTGCGCGAGCAGGGGGTAGTTCGCATCTACGATATTTTCTTCGACTATGACGTCCTGCTTTCCACGGATGCGTTTTTTCGGCAGATCATTCGCGGGAAGGAATTTCAACGCGCCATGTCGAGCGCCGAGTTTCACCGGCTCTGCGGAAAGTACGTGCGCGAGCGCGAGTCCAAGTTGGGCCTCGGCCATAAGTCGCTGTTGTCAGCTGCGTTTGCCGCCGCCGTTCCTATCTACACGTCGTCGCCCGGTGATTCATCGATCGGGATGAACGTTGCGGCTCTGGCTCTGGAAGGGAACGAGCTGACGATCGATCCCAATCAGGATGTGAACGAGACGGCGGCGATAGTGCTTGGCGCAAAGCGGGGTGGAGGGGGTCGAAAGAGCGGAAAGAGCGGCGTACTGATTCTCGGGGGCGGCTCACCCAAGAACTTCGTGCTTCAAACTGAGCCGCAGATTCAGGAAGTGCTCGGCATCGACGAGCGCGGTCACGACTATTTCCTGCAGATCACCGACGCGAGGGCGGACACCGGCGGACTCTCGGGCGCCACTCCAGCGGAGGCTGTGAGCTGGGGGAAGATAGATCCTGACCGGTTGCCTGACGCCGTGGTCTGTTACACGGACGTGACGATCGCCTTGCCGATCCTCACATCGTACGCTCTCCGAAAGCGAAAACCGAGGAAGCTGAAGCGGCTGGCGGAGCGCCTGGGTGAGCTGATGGATCTCCTGAAGACGGAGTACGATCAGGCGACCGACGAACCGGTGGACGCCGGCCAGACTGACGCTAAGCTCGCACGCCACCGCTAACGGGAGCCACCCGCGCTGCTTGGGGAGGCGTTGCTCGAACCGCGCGAACGAACGTTATTCCCGACAGTTTGCCACGTGAAACGTAGTGAGTTATCCGCTCTCGGCCCAGCACGGCGCGTGCGATCGCACGATCGCTCCAACCGTCCGCGATGCGGCGGTCTATCTCTCCAATGGTCTCGTCCATCCAGTTAGCCTTGGCCGTAAGCGCGGCCACGGGGTTGGGCACGAGCCCACGGTGAGCATCGAACATTCTGCCGGGTCTTAGCGCGGCAGCAGCGCGTACGCTTTCGGCGAGAAGGCGTGAATTCTCGCTTGGGAAGGCAACACGGACCTTGACGCCAAGAAACAGGTCTGCCGAGAAAAGAATCTCTCGCTCGGCGTCCCAGACGATGTGATGGTCGGGCGAATGTCCTGGTGCACGGACGAGCCTGAGACCTGATTCCGCCGAATGAAACGTCGTCACGGGCGAGACCAGTCTCGCAGGAGAGCCCCAAATTACTCGCCTGTATAGATCGATCCAGCCAGCATCTCGCAGCAGACTGAGGGTGTCCGCACCCGCCAGGATTGGGAGCCCGCCTCGCGCGATGAGCTCGACGTTACCGGCGTGGTCTTCGTGATGGTGGGTGAGGATGATGCCATCCGGGCGCCATTGATCGAGGAAGGCCGCGAAATCGCGGCCCACGCCCGGGAAGCCGCAGTCGATTAGAACCCCGCGCGTCAGATAAGCGCTGACTCCGTAGCCAGCCGCGCGGCTTGCGGCTGATGTCATGATGACGCGGGTTACATCTCCATGCTTCTCGAGCGTTATCATTCGAGAAGGAATCTAATCGGGCGCCCGCTGGACTTCGGGGCGTTCACCTTCTAGTATCAGATAAAGTCATCACATCGAGACCACCGGGCGCCCGACCCCAAAAAGGTCGGGCGCTGCACTTTGTTGAGCCGGATCACAGGCCATGATTGAAGAGCTGAAGAAGAAGCTTGAAGGCGAAGCGGAGCGGTTGCAACACGAGCTGAATATCACCCTTCCCAGCGAGATTCGCCGGGCGGTCGAGATGGGTGATCTGCGCGAGAATAGCGAGTACAAGGCCGCGCTCGAGAGACAACAGTTCGTGCAAGCGCGGCTGGGACAGCTCCGGCAGCGATTGAGCAAGCTTTCGCAGATCGACGTCACCCAGATACCGTCCGACAAGGTTGGGCTGGGATCACGGGTCACGATTCGTGACCTGGGCTCGAACGCGATCGAGGTCTATCATCTGGTATTCGGCGACGCGCTGGAGTTGGAGGAGGGCCACGTGACGATGTCTTCTCCCATCGGCCGGTCACTGGTGGGCAAGAAGGTCGGTGACACCGTCGTGCTGAGACTGCCCTCGTACGTGCGCCGGCTCGAGATTGTGGAGTTGCACACTATCCACGAGAACGGGGAGGGAGTCTAGCAGGCTGCTGAAAAACCTGGGCAAGCGCCCAAAGCGCATAACCGCGAAGCGGCAGCCACGGATTTCACGGAAAAGCACGGAGCAAAACCCGAAACGCAGCCACGGATGACGCGGATGAACGCCGATACCCCAAAGCAACTAGCCAACGTATCGACGCATCGGTCCAATACGTTTCCGGAAGCAAGTACTCCCAACGTCACATTGTGGTGTTCCGTTCTCGTGCATTCCGTGCAATCGGCAGAGCCCCCCGAACAGTATCCGCGTTCATTCCGCGCAATCCGCGGCGCCTTTCGCACTTGTCCGTGTTCCTGCGTGTAGTCCGTGGTGTTTTGGCTCTCCCAGTGTTTTGGTGGTTCTGTCATCAGCGGATACTCTCTTCAGCAGCTTTCCCAGAGGGCAGGCACGCCGGTGGAGTGATTCTGATTCATGACTGGCAACGGTAAGCTGTGCCAAGGTTGCATCCAGAAAAACTTGTCCACTAGTTCGTGATGCCGAACATTCGCGCAATGTCGTCATCATAGCGAAGGAGCTCGCGCTCGATGCGCTCCTGGGTCCAGCCCAGCAGTGGCGCAACGATCCTCGCTACCGTGGGAGCGACCGATATTCCGTGATCGTGGGTTTCGAATGCCAGGTGCAACCTTCGGATGAGCAGATCGCTCAATGTCGACGCCATCTCCTGCTCCACGGCATGACGAAGCTCGGCGAGGATGTAAGGAAGAGACGGTGCCAGCGGGGCTGCCAGGGTGTCATCCTCCCTGGCTAGCGACCATACCTTGCGCCACTCGCTGCCGTACGAATGCACCAGATGCTCCGCCACCTCAGCCTCTCCAACGACGGCGGACGCTTCAGCGAGCTCTTCCTCCAGCGATCGAAATCGCCCCCCCGGAAGAGGGGCGGTATCGGTCCGCGCTGGTCTCGTACCGGCGCGCGCGATCTTTCCGGCGGCCGCATCCACTGCGCTGGCGGCCATGGATCGGTACGTCGTGAGCTTGCCGCCAGTCACAGTGAGCAGGCCAGGGACGGTCCAAGCGATGGAGTGCTCTCGCGAGCGGCTGGACGGATCGCCATCGGCTCCGACGAGAGGCCGGATGCCGGCCCACGCGCTGACTACGTCGGAGGGGGCAAGATGAGCTGCCGGGAAGAACGCATTGGCTGACCGGAGCAGATAGGTAATATCGTCCCGCGTAGCCCGAGCAGACCCGGCGTCCGCTGTGAACTCAGAGTCAGTCGTGCCTATGATGGTGAGATGGCCGGACGGCAACACGAAGATCACGCGGCCGTCGATGGGCGACAGGAGCGTGAGCGCGGCGCGATTCCGGATGCGCTGGCGCGATACGGCGACGTGCACGCCCTTCGTGCCCCGAAGAGAAGGTGTTGCGTGTGGATCGGCGAGACGGCGGATGTCGTCGGACCAGGGGCCGCACGCGTTTATGGTAAGTCGTGCGTGAATGCTGAGCGTGCGGACGCTGAGTGTATCCGCCGCCAAGGCGCCCGTGACCGCTCCGTCGCGGAGCATCAGCTTCCGCACCTCGACATGGTTCACCACCGTGGCCCCCAGCTCGGCCGCCGAGCGGGCATTGGCCAGAGTGAGGCGAGCGTCGTCGGTGGCAGCGTCGAAATACATTGCACCACCTCGGAGGCGCAGCTGGCGAAGCGCCGGCTCGAGCTCTGCGACAGCTTCGGCGTCAAGACGCCGATGTCTGGCCACATTGCGAAAAAGCGCGAGCGTATCGTAGAGGAGCAAACCCGCTATCAGTTTCCAGCCGGGCACCCTAGCGTGTTCGTAGAGCGGCCAAACAAACTGCAACGGGCGCACGAGATGCGGCGCGATGCGCAGCAGGGTTCGGCGTTCCCGGCTCGACTCGAAGACAAGTTTGAGACGCGCCTGCTCCAGGTAGCGGATGCCACCGTGGACAAGACGGGATGACCGGCTGGATGTGCCGCTGGCAAAATCGTCACGTTCCACCAGCGCGACGGAAAGCCCTCGACCAGCAGCGTCGCGAGCTATGCCGGCGCCGGTTATCCCGCCGCCGATCACCAGAATGTCGAAAGGAGTGCGCTCGAGGGTTGCGAGCGATTCGTGGCGCGCGGCCGCGGAAAAGTAGCCGATCATTTGGCCTGGGAAAGAGAGGAGGCAGGCAATTATAGCGGCTGTCGTGCTTCGGCCATATACTTTTCCCGCATGGCTTCCTACCAGGACGGCCGTCGCGTCGCTATCGTCGCCGGCCTTCGCACTCCTTTCGCTCGCGCAGGCACCTCCCTTAAGAACTTCTCCGCCATCGACCTGGGCCGGCTCTGCGTGGCCGAGCTCGTTCAGCGATACAATCTTGACGGAAGCTTGATCGATACGGTGGTTTTTGGAACCGTAGTGCCCTCGGTTGTCGCTCCCAACATCGCACGCGAGGTTGCACTACTCCCCATGCTCCCCAAAGGCATACCGGCCGTCACGGTGTCACGGGCATGCGCTTCGGCAAATCAGGCCATCACGGATGCCGCCGACCAGATAGCTCTCGGGCATGCCAGCGTAGCCATCGCGGGTGGAGCGGAATCCCTCTCGAACATTCCCATACTCCACTCGCGCGGATTCTCGGACGTGCTGGTGGCCGCGTCCAAGGCGAGATCGCTGCCGCAGCGGCTTGGTGCCTTCGGGCGGGTGCGTCCGCGCGACCTCGTCCCGATAACTCCCGCGATCGCTGAGCCATCGACGGGCGAGACGATGGGACAATCGGCCGAGAAGATGGCGAAGCTCAACCAGGTCCCGAGGGAAGAACAGGATCGATTCGCGCTGCGCTCTCACCGGCTCGCCGCCGCCGGTACCGAGGACGGACGTCTCACGAGCGAGATCGTGCCACTGTATCCTCCGCCGGATTATGAGCCCGTGTCCACGCGCGACAACGGGATAAGAAGTGACACGAGCCTGGAGCAGCTGAGGAGCCTCAGGCCGGTGTTCGACAGGCGCTACGGAACGGTGACCGCGGGCAACTCATCGCCCCTCACGGACGGCGCTGCAGCGGTGATTCTGATGAGCGAGGAAAAGGCGCGCGCACTGGGCTATGCCCCATTGGGCTTCATCAGGTCATACGCGTACGCAGCGTTGGACCCGGGCGAACAGCTACTCCAGGCACCGGTGCTTGCGGCTCCGGTGGCGCTCAAGCGGGCCGGCCTCACGCTGAAAGACATGGATCTCGTCGAAATGCACGAAGCCTTCGCAGCACAGGTTCTGTCGAACTTGCGCGGCTTCGAGTCCAGGAAATGGGCGGAGCGCGCGGGATTTCCGCATCCAGTCGGCGAGGTGGATCGCTCGCGTCTCAATGTGATGGGTGGCTCGCTTGCCATCGGGCACCCGTTCGGAGCGACAGGCGCGCGAATAACCACAACCCTTCTCAACGAGTTGAGGCGGCGGCAGAGCCAGTTCGGTCTGATGACGGTTTGCGCGGCCGGCGGGATGGGTTTCGCCATGGTCGTCGAGAGCGCTCGATGACCACGCCCAAGGCTCTCACAACTGAAATCGTTGACAGTGTCGGCATCATTACCTTCGACCTGCCGAATGAGCCGGTAAACAAGTTCAACCGTGCCGTGAAGGATGAATTCGCGGGCGCGTTCGAAAACCTCGAGAGGGACGAGAGCGTTCGAGCTATCGTGCTGATGAGTGGGAAGCCGGACATCTTCATTGCCGGCGCCGATATCGATGAATTTCTGGAGATAGAGAACGCCATCGATGCGGAGCGCATGAGCCGCGATGGGCAGGCGTTGCTTGGCAGGATCGAGAGGCTGCGTACTCCGGTAGTTGCGGCCATTCACGGCGCTTGTCTGGGGGGAGGACTGGAGGCGGTTCTGGCCTGCGCTTACAGGATCGCGACGGATCATCCGAAGACGATTCTCGCGCTTCCCGAAGTGATGCTCGGCCTGATACCGGGCGCCGGGGGGACGCAGCGGCTTCCCCGGACCGTTGGGCTGCGCAACGCCCTCGACATGATTCTCACCGGCAAGAACGTCCGCGCGAAGAAGGCATTGCAGATCGGTCTGGTGGATGAGCTGGTACACCCCTCGATTCTGAGCTCAATCGCCATCGACCGAGCTCGTTCACTAGGCGACGGCTCGCTGAAGCGTCGTGCCGCTGGTGGCCGCGCGCGCAAGTCCCATGGACCTGCCGACGTCGTGCTGGAAGACAACCCGATCGGGCGCCGAGTGGTGCTGAGGCAGGCGCGAGAACAAACGCTAGAGAAGACGCATGGGCACTATCCGGCGCCTCTCGCGGCGATCGAGGCTGTTGCGTCCGGCTACGCCGGAATCGAAAGGGGATTCGCAGAGGAAGCGCGACTTTTTGGCGAAATGGCGGCGACGAGCGTTTCCAAGGAACTGATCTTCCTATTCTTCGCCACGACCGCGCTAAAGAAGGATTCGGGGGTCGATGCGCCTGCGCCCGAACCGCGTCCGGTCGAAAGGATAGGCGTGCTCGGAGCGGGCTTCATGGGCTCGGGAATCGCCGCCGTGTCCGCCATGGAGAACGTCGGCGTACGGCTCAAGGATGCGGACCACAGCCGGGTGGGCAAGGGCCTGAAGGCAGTGAGAACATTGCTCGAGGAGCGCTTCAAGAAGAAGCAGGTGACCCGCCGCCAGTTCGAGGATCAGCTTGCCCTGGTCGGAGGAACTGTTGATTACAGTGGTTTTGGCAGCACGGATCTTGTAATCGAAGCCGTCTTCGAGGATCTCTCCGTCAAACACACGGTGCTTCGTGAAACTGAGTCGGTGATGCCGGCTACTGCGGTCTACGCCTCCAACACGAGCACGATTCCTATCGCGAGAATTGCCTCGGCTTCCAAGCGTCCCGGGCAGGTCCTGGGAATGCATTTTTTCTCGCCCGTGCACAAGATGCCGCTGCTTGAAGTCATCGTCACAGAGCAAACCAGCAAGGATTCCACGGTGACCGCTGTCGCGTTCGGGAAGAAGCTTGGCAAGCATGTGATCGTAGTGAACGACGGTCCCGGATTCTACACGACACGGATTCTCTCGGCGTACATGAACGAAGCTGGGTATCTGTTGGATCAGGGTGTAAGCGTGGAAGCGCTGGATCGGACGCTGGTGGATTTCGGATTTCCCGTCGGACCGGTGACGCTTTTTGACGAGGTCGGAATCGACGTGGGGGGCAAGGTGGGCCAGGTGATCTCTGAGGCGTTCGGGGCGAGACTCGCACCTTCGGAGTCGCTTGCGCGAGTTGCGGCATCAGGCCGTACCGGACGGAAGGGGGGAAAGGGATTCTATCGATACGATGCTTCCGGCAAGAAAGGCGCAGTCGACGAATCAATTTACGAGCTGCTGCCTACAGGTGCGCAACGTGTCGAGCTGCCGCGGGAGGAAATCGAGCAACGAACGGTTCTGGCGATGGTGAACGAGGCGGCGCGATGTTTGGAGGAAGGAATCCTGCGAACACCGCGGGACGGCGACATTGGAGCGGTGTTCGGGATCGGCTTCCCGCCGTTCTTGGGGGGACCGTTTCGCTACCTGGACGCCATCGGAATCGGCAGCGCGGTAGAATCATTGAAAGCGCTCAACGAGAGACTTGCGCCGCGATTCGAGCCGGCTGCGCTGCTTGTGCGCATGGGTATGCGCGGCAATCGATTCTACGCGGAATAGATCCGCGCCGGCCCTGGCCCCATGCTGCACGCCCGGGGTAGAATTACAGTCCCTCTTCCCCTCCGGCCTGAATGCGGATAACGAGCTCCACGGTAATCATCATCGGCGCGCTCTCGCTCAGCGCCGCTGTTCTCGATGGCCAGGATCGAGAGTCGGATCTCTCGGTCGAGCGAATATTCGAGAAACGAGAGTTTTCCGGCGCTCGGATTCCAGGCTTTCAGTGGATGAAGGACGGGGTGTCGTACATCGATCAGCGGCCGGACAGCGGCGGCGGGAGCGACATCATCAGAGTGAATGCCGGAACCGGCGAGGTCTCCATCCTGGCTGCCGCCAGCGCGCTCGCCGGTGCTGATGGCAAACGCCTGAATATCGAAGAAATCCGCCTTTCAGAAGATGAGAGCAAGGCGCTGCTGTTTCACAGCTCCGTTCGAGTCTGGCGAACCAACACGCGAGGGGTCTACCACGTCCTCGACAGTCGCGCGTCGCGTTCTTACGCCGGTATCGCGCGCCGCGGGGTTGCAGATGTTCGCCAAGTTCTCGCCCGACGGGCGCTACGTGGCTTTTGTGCGTGACAACAATCTCTTCCTTACCGAGCTGGCGACGGGCAACGAACGACAGCTGACGACGGACGGAAACGACGTCATCATCAACGGCACGACAGACTGGGTCTATGAGGAAGAGCTTGGACTTGCTGATGCCTTCCGATGGAGTCCTGACTCACGGCGCATCGCATTCTGGCGGTTCGATCAGTCCCCTGTGCCGAGCTTTCCAATGGTCGACCAGCTCCAGCTGTATCCGCAGATCGCGTCGCTCCGGTATCCGAAGGCCGGCCAGCCAAACTCCATCGTGAAGGTTGGTGTTCTCGAACTCTCCAGCGGAAAGACAACATGGCTCGGCGTCGGCACCGAAGCGGAATCGTACGTCGCGCGCATGGAATGGGTGGGCGCCGACAGCGTGGCGATACAGCGACTGCCTCGCCGCCAGAATCAGATCGACCTGCTGATGGTGAGCGCCACTTCCGGCCAGGGGAGAACGGTGGTCAGCGAGCGCGATTCGGTCTGGATCGAAATCGATGAGACTCCTACCTGGCTGGCCGGCGGCAGGCAATTTCTCTGGCCGAGTGAGAGGAGCGGTCGGCGCCAGTACTATTTGTATAATCGAGACGGATCTCTCATCAGGCGTGTCACAGACAATCGCGCTGACGTTACCGGCATGCTGGCGGTGGATGAGAAACGTGGTGAATTGTACGTCACCGAAGCGGTGCCGACGCCGATGGAGCGACACGTCATCCGGTACTCGCTCGGGGGTCGCGGCGGCCGCGTGATCGTAAGCCGCGGCCCAGGGACACATCGCGCGAGTATCGCTCCTGGTGCGCGGTACCTGGTTGACAGGCACAGTTCCGCGGCTCAGCCTCCGGTCGCCACGCTTCATGAGCTGCCAACCGCGGCACAACGCAGAGTGCTGGTAGACAACGGTGCTCTCAAACGCAAGCTCGCCGCGCTTACCATCCGCCCGCCACAGTTCTTCAGAATCCCCATTGCTGGCGATTCGCTCAACGCATACCGCATCGTACCGGCGAGCTTCGATCCGTCCAGGAAGTACCCTGTCCTCCTGTACGTGTACGGCGGTCCCGGCTCTCAAACGGTAATCGATGACTACGGAGGAGTTCGCTATCTCTGGCACCAGTTGCTGGCTCAGAAGGGTTACATCGTGGTGAGCGTGGACAATCGTGGCACCGGTGCGCGTGGTCGTGCGTTCAAGACCATCACGTACCTCAATCTGGGCAAGTATGAATCGGATGATCAGATCGCATCCGCGGCATGGCTGGCGAAGCAGCCGTGGGTGGACGGCAGTCGAATCGGAATCTGGGGCTGGAGCTACGGTGGCTATATGTCATCGCTCAGCGCCGGCCGCGGCGGCGACACTTTCAAGGCTGCCATCGCGGTCGCGCCAGTTACCGACTGGAGGCTCTACGATACGATCTACACCGAACGTTTCATGTGGATTCCGCAGGAGAATGCTGCGGGATATCGCGACTCGGCGCCGCTCGCACACGTGAAAGGACTGAAAGCCGATCTCCTGCTTATTCACGGGACAGGCGATGACAACGTGCATCCCCAGAATTCTCTTCAGCTGGCCAATAGCCTGCAGGCGGCAGGCAAGCAGTTTCAGCTCATGCTGTATCCGAACAGGACCCACTCCATCTCGGGCGGCAATACACAGGCGCACCTGTACGATCTCATGACTCGCTTCATCACCGAGCACTTGTGAGGGCCGGGGTCGCGCAGCTCGGGGCAGTCGCGCTCCTGGCTGCGTGCTCGGGCACGGGAGCCGTACGACAGAGCGGCGGCGCACCACTTCCTCGTCCCCTGCCGACCGTGTTCCCCCGCACCGTGGCCGAGCGCACGGGCTTTCGGGAGACATCGCGCTACGCCGCCGTCCAGGCATTTCTGGATTCGCTTCAACTCCTTGGCGCGCCCATCTGGGTGGGCGAGATCGGGAAAACTACTGAGGGTCGCGCGCTTCCTCTGGTCATTCTTTCACGGCCTCTGGTGACGACGCCGGCGCAGGCGAGGCGACTCGGCCGGCCGGTGATCTACCTTCAGGCGAACATTCACGCGGGTGAAGTCGAAGGTAAGGAAGCGGTGCAGGCACTCGTTCGGGATCTTGCGCTCGCTCCCGGGCCGAACTCTCTAGACTCTGTGGTTCTGCTCGCGGTGCCGATCTACAACGCCGACGGTAACGAACGTGTCGCAGCGCAATCGCGCAATCGTTCGTCGCAGAACGGGCCGGAGATGGTCGGGGAGCGTGCGAACGCTCAGGGGCTGGACCTGAACCGCGACTATATAAAGGCGGAAGCACCGGAAACGCGAGCGTCATTGCGTGCCCTCAACGAGTGGGACCCGGATATCTTCGTCGACCTGCACACTACGAACGGAAGCTACCACGGTTACGCGCTGACATACTCGCCTTCGCTCAATCCAGCGGCGTTTTTCGGCGGCTCTTACACGCGCGACTCGCTGCTACCAGTCCTGCGATCACGGATGCGCGAGCGCCGCGGATTCGAGACCTTCGATTACGGCAACTTTGATTCGCAGGATTCCGTCCAGAACGGCTGGAAGACTTACGACTCCCGTCCACGCTTCGGAACCAATTACCTGGGTCTGCGCGGCCGGATCGCGATTCTGAGCGAGGCATACTCGCACGATCCGTTCGAGAAGCGCGTGAGGGCAACGTATGCATTTGTGAGCGAGATTCTATCGCTCGCTGCCGAGCGTGCGAATCAGATTCGAACGCTGTCGCGAATCGCTGACAGCAGCGTAACGGCGTGGGGAATGCGCGCCGGCTCGGCACCGAAGATCCCGCTTTCGTCCGAACTCACGTCCAATCCTGTCATTGCGGAGGTGCTGGTCGAGGATGTCGAGCGAACGGGAGACTCATCTCTCACGGAACCCGGCGTTCCGCGAGGCGTCCATCGCACCGGGAGAACCCGTGCAGTCCGCATGCCGGTCCATGACAGGTTCGTTCCTGGTCTGGAGCGGTCGCTGCCGTACGGCTATTCGCTTGCAGCCGCGGACGAGGCAGCAGTGCGCAAGCTTCAGCTTCACGGCGTGATGGTCGAGCGGCTCTCACAGGAATGGACCGCGGCCATCGAGACATTCGTTGTGGATTCCATAATTATCGCGGAGCGACTGTTTCAGGGACATTTCGAGGTCCGGCTGGCGGGCCGCTGGAACCGTGGAAACAGGTTGTTGCCGGCCGGTTCCTACCTGATTTCCACGGCGCAGCCCTTGGGGTTCGTCGCATTCTATCTGCTAGAGCCCGAGAGCGACGACGGCCTCACCACCTGGAACACCTTCGATGCCAGGCTGTCGCGCGGAGGAGAATTTCCGGTGCTTCGCATCGTGTCGCCGGTTTCCGGTGCACGCCGCGTTCAATCGCCGTAGTCCTTCTCATGCTGCGCAAAGCTTTCCTGTACCTGTCGAATCAGCAGCGGATATTTCACTTCGTCCGTCGCAACGGATTCGCAAAGAAGCTCGCGCATCGCTTCGTGGCCGGCGAGACGCTGGACGAGGCACTCGAAGCCGTTCGCAGGCTCAACGGCATTGGCATAGCCGCCTCGCTGGATCTACTGGGGGAGAGCGTCGGGAACGAGAAAGAAGCTCGCGCGGCGGGTCGGGAATACATTCACATGCTGGACCGGATCCAAGAGCGAAAGTTGGACACCAACGTGTCGGTGAAGCTCACCGCAATGGGGCTCGACATCTCCTCGGATCTGTGCGCCTCCATCATGCACGACATTCTTCGGCGCGCGCAGGAGTATCGGACCTTCGTGCGAATAGATATGGAAGGCAGCGCTTACACTGAAAGAACTCTGAAGCTGTTCGAGGAACGTTTATATCCGACCTATCCCGAAAACGTCGGCATAGTTCTGCAGAGCTACTTGTATCGCACGCAAGCCGATGTCGATCGTGCAATAGCGCTCCGCTGCCGCGTGAGGCTGTGCAAAGGCGCCTATCAGGAACCGGCGACCGTAGCCTTTCCCGAAAAAAAGAATGTCGACGCGAACTACGTGCGTTGCATGGAGAGCCTCATGTCGGCGGGAAATTATCCCGGGCTGGCGACGCATGATGAAGCCATAATAACGAGGGCAAAGCGCTTCGCGGTGCAGGAGCGCATCGGCGCGGACCGCTTTGAGTTTCAGATGCTCTACGGAGTTAGGCGAGATATACAGGAACGGTTGGTGCGGGAGGGATACCGGATGCGCGTGTACGTGCCTTTCGGAACGCAGTGGTACCCTTACCTCATGCGCAGATTGGCTGAGCGGCCCGCAAACTTTGCGTTTGTCGCCGGCAACATCATGAAAGAGAAACTCAGCCGCAGGAGATGACGGATGGGCCGATTCTTACCGCCTGACCACTCCAAAGGTGACGAGAAGACGCTCGGCGGCTATATGGCAGTGCACGCTCGGCCTGCTGCTTTCGAAGGATCGGATGGAATGTCGTACAGCGTGGACATCGGGACCGATTCAACCGGCGATCCGGGCGCGCCCGTGGGGGCGTACCTGCTCTTCATTCGCTGGAGTCCCGGTGAGCCAGGGGTGAGCGGCCATCTCGAGACCGACTTTCTTTTTCGCGGTGGAACCGAGCTCTCGGTGAGGGAAGCCGCTGGTGCGATGCCGCTCGATGAAGTCAAGAAGACTCTGGATGCTCTTCTGGCGGACCGTGCGCCCCCCCCCACTCAGCCGGCGAGGCCATGGTGGGAAGTAATGAAGGACGATACATGATCGGGGTAGTTCTGAAGGGCACCGGCGGGGTTTGGCAGGTACTGGACGCGACCGGCGAAACGCACGATGTATCTCTCCGCGGCCGGCTGAAGATGGTTGGAGGAGAGCGCGGAGATGAGAAGCTGAAGCTGGCGGTGGGTGATGAAGTATCGCTCGAGCGCGACGAACGTGATGGAGTCTGGGCGATCTGCGAGATCCTGCCGCGCAGGTCGAAATTGGCCCGGCGTTCACCGGGTAGCGGACACGGTGAGCGCGTCGTCGCTGCTAATCTGGACCAGGTTGCAATCGTCTTCGCAGCCGCGGAGCCGGAGCCACACCTGAGAATGCTGGATCGATTTCTCGTCATCGCCGCTGCGAACGACATTCCATCCATGGTGATAGTCAATAAAGTCGACCTCGTCGGTGTTGGGGACGCACGCGACCGTTTCGCCGACTACGAGCGCGCGGGCTATCCGCTTCACACAACGAGCACGAAGCAGCAACTAGGGCTGGAGGGTGTGCGCGATGCGCTTAGCGGCCGGGTGTCGGCGTTGAGCGGCCCGTCAGGAGTGGGGAAGTCGTCGCTGATCAACGCCATCTATACCGACCTGAACTTGCGGGTGGGAGAAATCAGCCGGTCCGTGATGAAGGGCCGGCACATTACCGTCGGCGCCGAGATGCATCCTCTGCCCGGCGGGGGGTTCGTGATGGACACGCCAGGGCTTCGCGAGCTTGGCCTATGGGGGCTCACTACCAGCGATCTCGATCATTGCTTTCTCGAGTTCCGACCGATTCTCGGCAACTGCAAGTTCGGCGATTGCCGTCATGCGCTCGAGCCTGGTTGCGCCATCCGCGAAGCCGTCGAAGACGGCACAGTAAGCGCGGCCCGCTACCAGAGTTATCTCGGGCTGTACGCCGAGCTCATCGCCAGCGAGAAATCCTGATAGCTAGTGGATAAGCGACAGTTCAAGGCCACGGATTTCACGGACAGGAACACCGATCAAAATCCGAAAAGGCAGCCACGGATGACGCGGATTATGGCAGATACCCCCAGCAATTAGCCAACCTAGAAATTATGACTGGGCTGGCCCTCCGATTTTCGCGTGGGTTAGTTCTTCCGTGCGAAACCGGAGTCACCAGAGCCACATGCGACGTGAAGTACCTGTCGCAAATCAACGGAGGACCAGCCCATGTCTAGCTCCATTA
>JBHENQ010000170.1:0-18529 GCA_046261975.1 Gemmatimonadaceae bacterium
GTCGAGCACGCCCGGGTCATCGTCGTTCGCGTGCGCGCATGCAGTGCAGGTGTACGCGCGCGCGTCGAACAGCGACTCCGCGCCGCACCTGAAGCAACGGAGAGTTATCGCGTTTGTGGCGACTACTCCCTCCCAAGCCTCTCGGTTTCGGCGCCCTCTCCGGCTTCTCCATCGCCGAGCGAAGCGCGTCCGCGGCCGTCCGCGGCATTCTTGCTATCCTCGACGTTCTGGGGCTCGCGCTGGTCGGAGCTGGTGCGCGGCTCGTCCATCCGGCCGCCGTAGCCACTGACGTGCTGGTCCGATGTGCCGGTGCCGTCGGGTGACGTGGAGCCGGACGCGCGCTCTACATCGGCGTCAGGATTGCTGGTGCCGCCGGATCGCGATTCGCCCGTTCGGCCAGTGGTATTGTTGGGATTATCGGGACCGGCGCCCCGGGAGCCTTGGCTATTGGTGCCGTCCGACTGCTTGCCTGGTTGCGATTTGTCTTGCGTGGAGGGCTTTTTTGGCTGCTGATCTGTCATGTGCGCCTCTTGGTTGGGTTCATATGGGAGAGGAGCAAGAAGTGTGAAAAGCGCCACGGATACGGCGACGGCAACACCAAGAGGCGCCACGTATTTACACGGACGAACACGGATAGGACAAGTGGCGCCACGATCGTCATCGCTTTATGGAAAAGTACCACTTTTATACGTCATTAATCAATCATTAAGCCGTCACTATGGCGCCATATACGGATTAGCTCACGCCGTATGTTCCGATAAACTGGATGCCCACCGACGTAGCCTGGGAGTACATCGTCCGCTTCCCGGCTCTCAGTCGATTGATCTGCACGTTATTGCGAACCTGATGGGTATGTCATACGTTGTCATACATGGCCGCTAATCCCACCGCCATAACGATCCGCCTTGACCGAGAGCTCGCGCGCCGGCTCGCGAAGTTAAGCCGTCGGCTCGGACGGAGCCGCAGCGACATTGTGCGCGACGCGCTGCGCCGGCAGCTGGTGCTCCTGCAGTTTGAGGAACTGCGTGCTCGCGTTGCTCCCTTCGCTGAGGCCCAAGGGTACCTAACGGACGAGGACGTGGCTCGCGACGTCTCCTGAGTTTCGGCCGTAAGTCTGTCCTGACCTCACACTCGTCTGCCGCGTGCGCGTCTTCCTTGACACAAACGTGCTCGTGAGCGCATTCGCCACACGTGGGTTGGCCGCCGATGTGTTCCGAGTCGTGCTCGCCGAACACGAGCTTATCGTCGGTGACGTAGTGTTGGCCGAGCTGCGCCGCGTGCTCAAGGAGCGCTTCCGGCTACCCGAGGCCGAGGTCGATGAGATCGAGGCGCTTTTGCGCAACTATGAGGTTGTACCGCGGCCGACGGTACCGAGCGCCATTGCCGTGCGGGATGAGGCTGATCGCTGGGTGCTGGCAAGCGCGGAGGCGGGTCGCGCGGATGTTCTCATAACCGGAGATCGCGATCTGCTCGCAATCGCCGGCAAGGCGTCGGTGCGCGTTCTCGACCCGCGCGCGTTCTGGGAAACCCTTCGCGACAGGCAGTAAGTGAGCCCCGCGGACATCAATCACTCGACGAGATCGACGTGAGCCGGGCTAAGCTGTGGCAATTTCGCTTCGATTTCGCCACGCCTAGGCTCGAGCCACGGTGGCAACACGAGCTTCTGGCCTAGTGCGGCAGGATCCTCGTCGACGGCGAAGCCAGGGCCCTCGGTCGCAAGCTCGAAGAGGACACCGCCGGGTTCCAGGAAATACACCGACGTGAACCAGAAACGATCGATGAGATCTGTGGGACGCCGGCCGGCTTTCTCCACGCGCTCTCGCATTTCGATCTGGGAATCCGTGTCGTCGACTCGCCACGCAACGTGGTGAACGGCCCCAGTGCCCCATGCGCCACGCGGTGCGTTGGGAAGTTCTCTGATTTCCAGTCGCGCGCCGGAACCGCCGCCTGCAACACCGTAACGATGCCAGTCGCCCTCGACGCCGAGCGCGGTGAATCCCAACACATTGGTGAGAAACCGCGCCGTAAGTTCCAGATCGCGCTCCCAAAGCCTCACGCAGTCGAGTCCTGTGATCTGACGCTCCGCGGGCACCGGACTTTTTTCCCACGGCGAGAAGCTGCGCGTGTCCGATGTCTCAACGAGCGCCAGCTCGAGCCCGTGCGGATCCGTTACCGGCAGCACGTTCTCCCCGAAGCGCACTTCCGGTTCTCCGGTCTTCGCGCCATAGCTCGACAATCGCTCCAACCAGAATCGCAGACTGCCCGGCGGCACCGAGAGCGCCACTTCCATAGTAAGGCCCGCACCCTTGCGCGGCGGCGCCATGAGCGGCCACGGAAAGAAGGTCAGGTCGGTGCCAGGATGACCTTCAGCATCGGCGTAGAAAAGGTGATACGTGCCCGGGTCATCCTGGTTCACGCTCTTCTTGACGAGACGCATGCCCAGGATGCCGGTGTAGAAATCCAGATTCTCCTGGGCGTCACCCGCAATGGCGGTAACGTGATGAATTCCATTGAGCTGAGTCACTTGGCTGGCGTGGCCCTGCGGTTGATGCGGTCGTACGGAACGATGTGCTCCCACTCGTCCGCGTCGGACCGTGCCACAACTGCGACCACGGGCTCCGAGTCGCTCATGTTGAACACCTCGTGCGGGACGCCGGGCTCGATGAAGATGAAGTCGCCTGCTTCGTTCTCCACAACCTTCTCCAGCCCATCGCCGTACTCGTGTCGCACCCGTCCCTGAAGGATGTAGAGCATGACCTCGAAGCCGACATGAATATGGGCGTACGCAACGCCGCCCGGCGGGATGGTGGCGACGTTCATTGATAGCTGCCGAGATCCGACGCTCTTCGACGACATACCACCCCGGTAGCGAATGCCGTTCCATTCCCGGGTGTTTACGCCGCCGCGAATGACGGTTATCCCGTCTCCGCGCTCGACCGTGCTCTGAGTTTCTGTCATGGGCCAAATAGACGGCCTGACCGCTCGAGCATCAAGACGAAGGGTTATACGGATGCATCGGATGAAACGGATCATTCGGATCGTCCCTCTTGCAGCGAAGCCTCCACAATGACCCGCATACGCTCTTGCGGAAGCTACAATTGTGACGTATAGTTCGCTCGTCTTTTATACGTCAGAGGTGTCAGTGCAGACAAAGCTTACTCTCCGGCTGGACGCGCGTCTCATTCGGCGCGCCAAAGCGTATGCGGGCCGGACTGGCAAGTCCGTCTCGAGCATCGTAGCTGACTTCTTCGCGCGTCTCAACGAACCGCCAGAAGAGCACCAGCGCGAAACGCTCTCTCCCGCAGTGCGATCCCTTACCGGAGCCTTGGCAGGCAAGCCCATACGTGAAGAAGACTATCATGACCACCTGGCCAGAAAACACCGGTGAGAGTGCTCTTCGACACCAACGTTGTCCTGGATGTGTTGCTGGCTCGCCAGCCACACGCGCCAGTAGCGGTGCAGCTCTTTGAACTGGTGGCGCGCAAGGACCTGGCGGGCGTCCTTGGCGCGACAACGGTCACGACGATCTACTACCTCGCGGCGAAGGCCGCTGGAGCCAAGGCCGCGCGCCGGCACGTGGCAACTCTCCTGGGGCTGTTCGACGTGGCTGCCGTCACGCGTGCCGTGCTCGCTGACGCTCTGACACTCGGTTTCCGCGACTACGAAGATGCAGTTCTACACGAAGGAGCGCGCCACGCTGGCGCAACCGGGATCGTGACCAGGGACGCAGCCGGTTTCCGCCGAGCTCGGCTGCGAATCTACACGCCCGACGAGCTCCTCAGGTTCATGGCAGCGACGTCGGCCTCCTGATCGTCCAGCCCAAATGATCAGCGCAATACGTCCATCAGCAACCATTAATAACTCCTGTTAACAAGCCTCAAGAACGAAGGTTGATGCCAGCCCGATGGTTCTCCGTGGTTCGGTATCAAATTGATACAAATATTAGTACCAACTGATCCCATGTCAGGGGGGCTCTTTGGGGTGGCAGTGTGCAAGTCCGCGGCCGAGGAACGTCTCATCCCAGAACCGTTCCTCTTCCGGAGATCACGATGCGCACCCTCGCACTCGCCGCCGCATTTCTTGTCTCGCTCGCCTCAGCCGCTTTGGCCCAAGGCTGGATAATCCCACGCCCCTGTCCCGACACTAGATGCGGACCACCTCCGCCCTGCCGGCCCGAGCAGGATTGCGCGGTACGCCGGCCGTGCAGACCGTGCGACCCGATGCCGCGCATGTCGGCCATCGTTCGGGTCGGCAGCGACGTGCGCGTGGAGCTGCAGGACCGCGTCCTTCGCTACGAGGTCGAAGAGACGTTCGTCAATCGCGGCAACATGATCGGCGAAGCGGACTACTTCTTCCCGCTGCCCAAAGGCGCAGCGTTCCAGGACCTCAAGCTGGAGATCGGCGGTGAGCTTGTGGCAGGTGAGACAATGAGCGCCGACGCCGCGCGCAAGATCTACGAGGAAATCGTGCGCCGGCAGCGCGATCCCGCACTCGTAGAGTGGATGGGCTACGGTTTGCTGCGCGCGCGAATCTTTCCGATAGCGCCCGGCGAGCGAAAGCGCGTCGTCGTGCGGTTTCACTCGGTAGCAGAGCGTGAAGGCGACGCCCTGCGCGTGGATTACTTCCGCGGGTCGGATCCCACCCCACCGCGCGGCGTTGCAGTCAATGTGTCAGATCGTGGCGATACGCGTCGCGACGATCGAGATCGGGACCGCGGCCGCTCCTCTTTCACTCTCACGTATCCAGCCGGTGAAGCCATCGGCGAGCCTTACTCGCCCACGCATTCGCTCGACGTCGATCGTATCGCGGGTGGCAGGCGACGAGTGCATGTGCGCGGCGACGCGCGCGACGTCACTCTCCTTCTGCCGTTCCGTCGGTCGAATGATCCTTCGATATCAGTGCTGGCACACGCGACGGGCGGTGATGACGGGTTCGCGCTGATCACGCTCTCGCCGCCACGTGCGCTCCCACGGTCTCTGCCGCGCGATGTCACGATAGTGCTCGACGCGTCCGGCTCCATGAGCGGGAAGAAAATCCAACAGGCCCGCGCAGCCGGCCGTCAGGTATTAGGCACACTCAGGCCTGACGATCGGTTTCGCATCATAGATTTCTCGACGGATGTCCGCACGTTCCGCGATGAGTTCGTTTCGGCATCACGGGAAAACGTGCGTGACGCCGAGCGGTATCTGGCCGAGGTTGACGCAGAGGGCTCGACCAACATCTCCGGCGCGCTGGAGGAAGCCCTGAGGGTGACGTCGCCCGACGGTCGCATGGCCGTGGTGCTCTTCGTGACGGATGGAGCGCCCACCGTTGGGGAGCGCAGTCCCGAGGCAATCGCGGACCGCGCACGCGAGCTCCGCGGCGCACGACGCATTTTCACGTTCGGCGTGGGCGCGGACCTCAACGTCTCGCTCATCGAGCAGCTGGCGCTTCAGGGCCGTGGCACAGCGCACTTCGTGCGTCCGGAAGAATCCGTTGAGCACGCGGTGGGCGTCGTCGCGAGCCGGCTCACGAGCCCGGTGGTGACGGACGTGCGCGTGCGCGCTGAGGGCGTCCGTCTTTCCAGGCTATTACCGTCCGGAACTGTCGACGTGTTCGCCGGCCAGGACCTGGTGATGCTGGGCCGTTACGACGGCAGCGGTCGCGCGCGCATCCTGTTCGACGGCGAGACTGCCAACGGACACGTGCGTTGGTCGGAGGAAGTAACGTTGCCGGAACGCGCGAGAGAGAATTCCTTCATCCCGCGTCTCTGGGCAACTCAGCGTATCGGCCATCTGAGTGCTGAGAAACGTAGAAACGGCGGTTCGTCGGAGATCGATGACGAGATCCGTGCGTTGGGCGAGCGGTATGGCATCCCGACGGAGTTCTCGTCATATCTGGTGCTCGAGCCCGGCATGGTTGCAGATCGCGATGCGGCGGGTGTAGAGGGCCGTATTCTGCGCCGCGAGATGGGTGCGGCACGCGGCGCGGCTGCACCGGCACAGACGCGGACGTTCGAGGCGGCGAAACAGGCGGCGGAGCAGCGAGCGGTTTCCAATCTCGCAGTCGCGGATGAGATGGAGGACGGTGGGACAATGCGCCGAGCGGGAGATCGCGCGTTCGTGTTGCGTAACGAAGTTTGGGTCGACACGCGCCACAAGGAGGGCAGGACTATCATTCGCATCAAGCCCTACTCGGCGGCGTACTTCAGAATACTCGACGCGGTTCCGGAGCTGCGTGCGGCATTCGCACTGGACGATCGTGTGTTGGTTGCGGGACGCTCGGTTTCGATCGAGACGAGCGAGAGTGGCCAGGAGATGCTAAGTGATGCGGAGTTGCGGGACGTTCAGGCGAAGTGGTGATGCGGATTAAGACAGCGGGTGTAGGGTGTGGGGTGTCGGGTGTAGGGCCCCACACCCCACACCCCACACCCGACACCCGGTTCTAAATGGACATCGAGCGCCTCTTCCGCACCTACCACGACACGCTCGTCCGGTATCTCACGCGCAGGCTGGGCGACCGGGACTGGGCGGAGGAAGTGGCGCAGGAGACGTTTGTCCGCGCGCTGAGGCAGGAGTCGCTTTCCAACGAGCGGGCGTGGCTCTTCACCGTGGCGAACAATCTTGTGCGCGACGAAGCGCGGAAGGACGCGCGACGCAGGCGTCACCTCAACTTGCTCAGGCAGGAAGCGGAGGATAGACAGGGCGAGGAGGAAGTGAGCGCGATCGAGAAGGCGCAGGAGGCCGCGATTGCGCGCAAGGCGGTGGATTCGCTGGCTGAGCGCGACCGGCTGGCGCTTCTCATGCGTGAGGAAGGATTGGATTACAACGAGATCGCGTCATCGCTGGGGTTGTCGGTGGGATCCGTGGGGACCACGCTGTCGCGTGCGCGTCGCAGGCTGGTGGAGGTTTACGAATCGCTCCAGGAAAGCGGGCAGAAGAGAGGTGGGCATGCAGCATCTTGATGAAGGAACGATTCACGCGTGGCTCGACGGAGCGTTGAGCGGTGGTGGGGGGGGGCCGGACGCCGAGCGTGTGGAGAAGCATGTTGCGGAGTGCGCGGAGTGCGCGGAGCTAGTGGCGGGGGCGCGCGGGATGATCGCTGCGTCGTCGCGGATTCTTTCCGCGCTCGACGATGTGCCGGGTGGGGTGTTGCCGGCGACAGAACCTGCGCGCGGCGGCTGGGCGAGTCGAGCGTTCAGGAATACAACTTTGCGGGTTGCGGCATCGATCGTGCTTCTCGCCGGCGGTGCCGCCGTCGTGGAGCGATACACCGGAACGGACGCGACATTGAGTGTTGCGACGCCGGCTGTCGACCAACAAGCGGTGCCCGTCGCTGTGTCGACTGATACTCAGACGTTGGAAACCAGCCAGGAGTTGGCCGTCAAGCAGGCGGAGCCCGCTCGCACCGGCGCAACGGGCGGTCGAGGCGGCGCATCCCGCCAGGCAACTCCCCAGCCCGCGCTGCCCTCTCGACGCGACGGGGCGTCGGCAGCGGATGTAGCGGAGAGCGCAGCTCAGCGTCGGGAGTTGGCGCAAGCGCCGCCGCCGTCGGTGCCACAGGTGGCGGACCGGTCCTTTGCGGACGCTCAGGCGAGTCGCATGGCCCGGCGCGATGAGTCGGCGACAGATTCTACGCTGCTACGGCTCCTGGACAGTTCAACCGTCGCTGTGCCGGATATGATCGTCCGGCGTTTCCGGTACGAGGTGAAGCCGGGCGTGATAGTGACGCTGGAAGAATCGCGCTCCGCACGTCCGCGCAGCGGTGCCGCGCTGAAGATAGGCGAAGTAACCGGGGCGGCGGCGAAGGAAGAAGAACGGAAGAACGCGGCGCAGCTCGCGCCAGCGCCGAGCGCGGCGGCAGCGCCGCCTGTGGTGAATTCCATCAACTGGATTGATCGCGACGGCGTGAATCGTACGCTCTCGGGCACGTTACCGGTGGCGGAGCTCGAGAAGATCAGACTGCGGATCGTGAGGGCGCGAGTTCGGTAGGAACGGCGGAACGGCTGCGCGACGAGGACTAAGACGGCGCGCGATTCAGTGCTCCTTGCTCAGACTTGGGTGCGAATTGCGAAGTACGTAATCATTGCGCAGTGCGAAGAAGGTACTCCCTGCGCAGTTGTCGTTACACGTATATTACACGTGTAACCTGACGAGGCGCTATAGGTGCAGAAGAAGCTTACAATAATGATAGACGAGGAGGTCTACGCGGGCCTTTACCGCTTCATCGGCCGGCGAAAGATCAGCCAATTCATCGAAAGGCTGGTGCGTCCGCACGTTGCGACACAGGATCTTGCTGCAGGATACGCCCGCATGGCTGCCGATCAGACACGAGAATCTGAAGCACGCGACTGGTCAGAGGCACTACTCGACGACACAGGAAATGCTGCGCGGTGAGATCTGGTGGGTGAGCTTCGAGAAGTCCATCAGCGGTGAAATCCGCAAACAGCGTCCTGCGATCATCGTGAGCAACGACGCTGCCAATCTGCACCTGAATCGCGTCCAGCTGGTCCCGATTACCAGCAAAGTAAGGCTGCTTTATCCCGGCGAGGCTTACGTCGTCGTGAATGGTGGGCAGCGAAAAGCGATGGCAGACCAATTAGTCACGGCAAGCAAGGAACGGCTCCTCCGGCGGGTCGGCGCTCTGTCCCGCGACGACATGGAAGCGGTCGAGCGGGCTATTCAGGTGCAGCTCGGATTTTAGTAAGAGCTAGCCTACCAGTGGAGCAGGAAAACGGGCGCCATCGCTGCTAGTGCAGCGCCGATTTGCAGGGCCAGGATGGGCACTGCCTGTTTTGGAGACTGCGGCACCCACTTGATCGCGAAGAACAATACGATAGGTGCTTGGGCAGCCATGAGGAGCTGCCAGATGTGGGCAGCCGCACCCTCATCTTCCTGGGGGGCCGTACCGTGCAAACCAACGAAAATCAACACGGTGGCGAGGGCAGCGAGGGACATTGCCACGGGAAGGAAGGCGCTCGGGTGCTTCAGTATGGGTAATGGTTTCATTTTCACCTCCGCACGGTGATTCTCTGGGCTTCTGCTGGCCAGGATCCCCGGAGAAAGCCATCCACGGCGGCGAAGAACGATTCAGGCGCTTCGAGATAGGGGAAGTGGCCGATTCCCTCCAAGGACAAGAGACGGCCATTCGGTAGCGAAGCAGCCCACTCGCGAGCGGTCGCGATTGGCAGAGGGTCGACCGTTCCGTGGATGACGAGCGCCGGTGCAGTTACCTGGCCCACCGCTGGCCGCCAGTCCCACTCACCGAGGGATGCCATCGTAAACCGGTCCACGCTGGAGATCTTATTGCGTCGCGACTCGGGCGTGCCGGCGCAGAAGTCTCCCTTACTGCGCTTGGCTGCAGCGCTGTCTCCAAAGAATGGGCGGAACCACAAGACGTAGTAGGCGTGACAGGCCGCCGCGTCGCCGGGGTTCGCGACTCGTGCCTCGCGCCACTTTTTCATGTCCTCCCTGGTACCACTGTCGCGTCCCGCCGCGAGGTGCTCAAATGCCTCAACGAGCTGCCTTCGCTGCAGTGGAAGTCCGTCAACGATCAGAAGGCGTCCGATGCGCTCAGGGTATCTGGACGCATAGAGCGCTGCGACGCCCGCGCCCCAGGAGTGCCCGAGCAGCGCCACGCGCTCGAGCGCGAAATGGCGGCGTATCGCTTCGAGGTCCTCGGCAAAGCGCTGCCCATCGAGTGAGGCAGAGTCACTGACCAGTGAAGAGCGCCCGGTCCCCCGCTGATCGTAGAAGACGAGAGCATGACGCGATGCGAGTGGCTCGAGATCCTTGGCAAAGTAGTCCATAGTGAGCCCCGGCCCACCATGAATCACGACAAGCGTGTCTCGGCCGGAGCCGACGAGCCGATAGAAGAGACGCACGCCGTTGCCAGCGTCGACGTACCCCTCTTCCTCAACGAGAGCACTTGACGGCAGGGGACCTGGGATCGGCCCCGCGCGGGGGGCGTGGCAACTCGGCTGAAGGAGCATCGCGATGGGGAACAGAACCAGACGAAAGCGGGATATCATGGGGAATCTCCAGGCGGCAGCTGCGAAATGCTTAGCACACGCCCTTACGGGCCCTTCCGGCTACACGTATACTACACGTGTAACGTCAAGCCGATCACCGTGACGCGCTCTCCTGTGATGAAAGGGAAACGGCGAATCTGAAAGTAATCCGCTGGCTGCGCATATGTGATATAGTGTCGCGGAAAGCGTTCAGCGGTGTCCCTTCTTGAGGCGCACCGAGGGCACGATTACGTTAAGCGTGCCGTTGCACTCTTTGGGTGAAGGACAACCATGCTTCCGGGGGGTTTCGATGCGCATCAAGCTACTTCTCGCTTCCGCCGTACTCGTTGTTTCCGCGTGCACAAAAGCTGATACGCCCGCGGCAGATACTTCAATGCCCGCCGCGACCGAGACACCGCAGGCTCCCATTACCCTCGCGAGCGTCGCAGGCACGTGGAACTTCAACGTAATGGGCCAGTCGAGCGACAGCGTGGTGGCAACTAATGTGGCCACGTTCACTGAGGATCCTGCAGGATGGAGCTTCCGATTTCCCGGCGGACCGGCGATTCCCATTCGGAACGTGACAGTTGCAGGCGATAGCATCACCTATGAGTCCGGGCCGTTCGCAAGCGCAGTACGAAAGGGGATGCAGGTGTCGAATCGGGTCGCGATGACATTGCGTGACGGGAACCTTGTCGGAAACGTGATAGCCCGGTACCAGACAACGCGTCCCGATTCCGTGATGCAGTTTCGCCTCACAGGAACGCGGGCACAATAAATACTGCGGACTTCGACTGGGGATACGAATACGAAACAATCTGCGCGCTATCGGCTACTAACGGCTGCGTACCCAGTACCTTCTTCGCACTGCGTACCTTCTGCGTACCGAGTACGTTCTTCGCACTGCGCAGTGACTTCGCCTTGCGCATCGAGCACCCAAGGCTGCGCACGAAGTACTAATCCAGCGCCGCGATTCAGTGCTCCTTGCTCAGATTTGGGTGCGAATTGCGAAGTACGCAGTACCTGCGCAGTGCGAAGAAGGTACTAGTACGCAGTGCGATCTCGGCCGGCGCCGGCGAGACCTCCGTTGGTTCTACGAGCGCTGGTTTCAGCAGACAGGTGCGCTGGATTGGAGCGTCGCCTGGGAGCAGCAGAGGGACTCGGTCGTGGGCACCGTGAGGCTGGGACCGAGTTCCGTGAATTCCACCGTCGAAGTGCGGCTGGCGGGGGTGGGGGGGAAGGGATGCCCTGCCATGAGGCGGCATCTGACGTTGAGTGGACTCGTAACGCGGTTCAGGTGGCAGATACCTTGTCACATTGATTCGGTCACGCTCGATCCGAACTTTCAGTTTCTGCACTGGACACCGGAGTATCGAGCGATCGCGACGGCGCTCGCACCGTACACGCGGGCGAATCTTCTTCTTGCCAGTGGCGCCGACGCGGACGCAGAGGCGGCATTCCGCGCCGCGTTGGCCGACGCGCCTGCGGCCAATCCGCACGGACCAGGTTCATGCTCCAGTGCGGCCTCGGGCAGGCGTTGAGTGCTCAAGGCAAGTTCGGACAAGCGCGGGAGCACCTTGAAGCCGCAGTCGCGAGCCCCGTGCATCGCCCGACGGTCCTTCCGTGGGTGTACCTGGAACTCGCGCGCGTGGCGCGGCAACTGGGGGACGACGCGCTGTTACGCCAAGCCGTGCGCGGCGCGGAGGCCGCGGATCTCGTCGCATTCGGCCATCCTGTCGCCTCGGCGCAGGCGCGTGCGCTGTTGTCAGGCGGCCATTGAGCGGCCTAACCGCGCCTGAGCCCCGAGCTATTAGGCTGTTTGACCGACTCCTCTAGTTCCCGGATTGCATAGTCTGGTGGGATGTCACCGGACGGTGACCTCTTGACAATGTAACCGTGCGGTGACATATTGCCAATGTAACCGTGCGGTGACATAGTGTGTCGGCCAAAAGCATCTCCTAATGATAGTTAGAAACCCTAAAGAACTCGGTCACCTTGTTCGAGACCATCGATCGAGGAAGAGACTTACCCAAGCTCACCTGGCCTTCGAGGTCGGAGTGAGCAGAAAATGGATCATTGATCTGGAGGCAGGTAAACGCACGACCGACCTGTCTCTAGTCCTGCGGACTTTGAATGTGCTTGGAGTAGAGCTAGATGCGCGAAATCGCTCAAGGCGACAAGCAAAATACGAAGCTTACGACATTGATGCCATTGTGGAGGAGGCCAGGCGGGGACGCCGATGATACGCAACAAACCCACCGCTGAGCCGCGCAGGGGCGAACGACTCTCGCTCGTCGCATTCCTGAATGGTGTCCGTGTCGGCGATATATACCAAACAAGCTCAGGCACACTTCGGTTCGTCTATAAGGACCAGTGGCGCGACAATAGTGGCGCGTACCCGCTCTCTCTATCCATGCCGCTTACAGCGGTTGAACACGGAGATGAAGCAATTAGCCCATTTCTTTGGGGGCTTCTCCCGGACAGTGATCGTACCCTCGACCACTACGGTCGTCTCTTTGGGGTGTCTGCGCGGAACCCTGTCGCGCTGTTATCCCACATGGGAGCAGACTGCGCTGGAGCTGTGCAATTTGCGCCACCCGAGCGCGCTGACGTTTTAGAGGGACCCGCGCCCAACGCACCCACTGTGGAGTGGTTGACTCACGCCGAGATCGCGCGCGAGCTAAAGACCGTACGTGAGCAAGGAATACCCGGAACGACGCGTCGAACTGTGGGCCAGTTCAGTCTCGCTGGCGCTCAGCCAAAGATTGCCCTCCTTGAAGAAAAGGAGAGATGGGGAAGACCGACAGGTCGGACCCCGACCAACCGAATACTCAAGCCGCCCTCAGAAGAGTTTCGAGGCTTTGCTGAAAACGAACACCTTTGCCTTGGTCTCGCGAGCAGCTTAGGCTTGGCGGCCGTCAGATCGCGTGTAATGCGGTTCGAAGACGAGGTGGCGATCGTGGTCGAACGTTTCGACCGTGCGAAGCGAGGGCGAGTCTATTATCGCATTCATCAAGAGGATATTTGTCAGGCCCTTGGGGTAATGCCAACGCGCAAGTACGAGAACGAAGGCGGCCCTGGGGTGAAGGACACTATAACGCTCCTCAGGGATGCATCGCGGAACCCACAAGAGGACGTTCAGCGCTTCCTTGGCGCCACGATTTTAACATGGGTTATAGCTGGAACGGATGCGCATGCGAAAAACTACGCGCTGCTTCATAGTCCAGCAGGTATACGACTAGCTCCATTCTACGACATAGTCAGTTATTTACCTTACGCCGATCCTGGTCTTCATCGGGTAAAGCTGGCGATGAAGATTGGAGGCACATACATAGTTCGTCGAATCAACCGAATCAGCTGGGAGACCTTAGCGAAAGACAACGTTATACCCGTTGAGTACATCCTCGATAACGTTGCGCAGGTGCTGCAACAATTGCCGTCAGCGCTGGAGGCGGTCACTGAGAGAGCGACTAAAGAGGGGCTGGATACTACAATAATTGATCCGCTAGCTGCTAGGATTCTGCAACGCGCAACGGAATGCGCTGGGATGCTCGTGACCAACCCAGCCGTTTCGACAGCGGTCTAGCGATGTTGCAGCTGACAAGCACTTTTCGGATGCCGCTGCTCGCTATGGTTGTACTGTGCTGCAGCTGAACTAAGGTGTTTAGACGGACCGGAGCTGCGGCACCAGAGCGGCGGGGCCCGCTCCACGGCGGAGCACGGGGAAGAAGGCAACAGAGTAAACTGGGATGATTGGTAGCACTTCGTTGGGTGAGGAATGATTTAGGGTCAGTACCCTGTGTAGGTTCTGCCGCACATGGGTTGTGTACTAAGAGGCACCGAGGGGGAGCGTCGGCACCACGAATGCGGACGTATCGCGCTTAACCGGAGTATTCCGATCGTGCCAGTGCCTTCACGCGCAGCCTCGGTAGCTCCCATACTGTACCGTATTGCCTTCGGTCGGCAAAAGCGCTAGCTTTTCCGTACTCACCAGTATGGAGGAGCGATGGCCAGCCGCCAGGATTGGCTTCGAACAGCGGTGCACGTGCTCGGAAGAGATGGCGTCGAGGGCGTACGCGTCGATCCCCTGGCCCGAGCTCTGGGCGTCACCAAGGGCAGCTTTTACTGGCACTTCAGGAGCCGGGGAGACCTCCTCGATGCGTTGATCGATCTGTGGGAAGAGGAAACAACGTGGCTGGTTGCCCAAGCCTCCACGGCAGACAGCCCCCGCAATCGATTGCTGCGTTTCTTCCAGCTAATCTCCCCAGCCCGGAATTATCCTTCTGATCGGGAGATGTTTGCCTGGGCTCGGCGCAGTGCCATTTTAAGAACGCGAGCGAATGCCGTGGAGCTGAAGCGAGTCAGCTTCATCGAGCAACAGCTGATAGCTGCCTCGATAAGCGCGCCCGTCGCGGCCCGCCGGGCCGAGATTGCATATCTGGCGACGCTGGGATGGCTGGAACGGCGCGGGCGTAGCGAGGCGATGGATGACTCTCTGGGAGAATTCGCCGAGCACCTTTTTCCATTGATGCTCGCAGGATCAAAGAGATCGCGATCGTCGGGGCGCGCCAAGGTCAAGCCATGACGACCCCGATCGGAGTGGCGTTGACCATCGCTCTTGCCAGCCTTTGGAGTTGCGCTCCGGTTTCTCCGCCGGGGCCATCATCGGATGCAGCTAATATTGGCGCGCTCCCGAACTCGCCGGCCGCTAAACGACTCTCGGAATGGGTCACCGCATACAATACCGGGTCTCTCGATTCTCTAACTGCCTTCGCAGCTACCAGCTTTTCGCGAGCGGCATTGGCCAAACGCAATGCCGCCGACAGAGCAGCCAGCGACAAATGGCTCTACCTCAATCTCGGCCCAATGATAGTACAAGCCGTTGACTCCTCGAACGACAGCTCGATCGCGGCTACAGTCTGGCAAGATCTGGTCGAGGGCTGGGGCCACGTAACCATTGCCACCGAGACAACGTACCCGTTTGGAATCACGTCGCGGCAGGTCAGTTTCTTCGAGCCTGCGAGCTCCTCGGTGCAGGTACATGCGAATGTCACCGAAACTCAGATCGCGTCGGAGCTGACGCGATTTATTCCGAAGCTTGTAAGAGCAGACGTCTTTTCGGGGGTCGTGTCAGTGTATCATCAAGGGCGGCCGGTGTTTGGTGGTGCGTACGGCTTGGCGCGCAAAGATCCTGACATTCCGAATGCGATCGATACGCGATTCGAGATGGCGTCGGTGAGCAAAATGTTTACCGGCGTCGCAATAGCGCAGCTGGTCCAGCGAGGCATACTCTCGTATCAGGACACGATTGCGAAGCTCTTACCCGACTACCCGAATCGCTCCGTCGCAGCGCGGTTGACTGTGCACCACCTGCTTACGCACACATCCGGTCTTCCTGAATATCTTTTCACCGAAGCGTATCGAGTGCGGAGGAGCCGGGTCCGTTCGCCAGTAGACTACTGGCCCTTTTTCGGCAATGACACGCTCGAGTTCGCGCCCGGATCCCAGTGGAGTTACAGCAGCAGCAACTACGTATTGCTCGGCGCAATCATTGAACGGGTATCGGGCATGTCGTTCGTCACTTACGTGCAGTCCCATATCTTCACCCCCCTCGGGATGACGCATACGAGCTATGAACTAAACGGTGATTCGGCCGCAACCGCGTTTACGCGCTTCGGGGCTGACCGCAGGCCTGACTTGGACCGCTACCATTCTGTCGAACGATCCGCGGATGGTCGAGGCAGCCCGGCTGGCGGCAGCTTCTCGACAGCTCCAGATCTCCAGCGCTTTGGCAATGGATTGCTCTTGGGTAAGCTGGTGAGCGATAAAACGCTGAGAGAGGCGATCACTCCGCGCATCAAAGCAGAGGACGGCACCTGGAGCTACGGATTCGAATCGCACGAGTGGAACGGTGTGCGATTCTTCGGCCACAACGGATTCGCCGGGGGAGCATTCAACCAGGTCGATATCTACCCCGATCTCGGCTATACCGTGGTGGTCCTTTCAAACGTGGACATGAGCGGCGCGGGGGCAATCGCCTACAAGATGCGCCTTCTCCTCACTCAACGCTGATCCAAACCGTGGGAGCTTCGCATCCTCAACTGAGGATTATGCTGCCGAGGCAACCTCCAGGCCCGGCTCATGTGTCCAACGGACGTGATCCGTTCTCCCGCCTCATAGCAGGCGCTCTGTGCGTTCTGTTTCTGCTCTTTTTGTTCCCGCACTTTTCTTTACGGGCTGCCAATCTTGGCAGGCCCATGCTCGCCCATCTACTGCCGAAGTCATCAGCACCGATCCCTTCGGCGTGATGGCAGAGGCTGATCGCCTCAGCGCGCGAGATCTGTGGCCGGGGTTCGACCCGCGAGTGGTACCGGTGGCGATTTACGACGGAGAACGCACGTTGCTCTTTCGCCACCGCGCTCCGCCGGAAGGCTTCCATCCTGTGCCTGGACATGAGAGCGTGTGGGCATACCCTGGCCGGCACCCGAGCGTTACTGCAAACACCAGCGAGATTATTGGAGGCGTGCGCACAGCCACGTTGATGCCGGCCACCGGCCGCGTCGCACTTCTCCAGCGTGCTGGCATCCTGGTCCACGAGATGTTTCACGTCTTCCAGGGCGAGCGACACCGTGGATGGAGCGCCAACGAAGCGGAGCTGTTCGCTTACCCAGTGGACGTCATCGAGTTGTTCGCACTTCGACGACTGGAAACGGAGGCGCTGCGGCGTGCTCTCGTTGCGCGCGCACCGGATCGCGCCTCCTGTTGGGCCCGCAGCGCGTTGGATCTGCGGCGAGAGCGTTTTGCCGCGCTGCCGGCCGGTTCCGTCGCCTACGAGCGCGGCACCGAGCTCAACGAGGGCCTGGCCACTTACGTACAGTATCGCGCTACGGGCGAGCTAAACACTGCCGTGCTACCGAACGAAGAGTTCGCGCCAGAAGCTGTCCGTCAGCGCGGTTATGCGAGCGGCCTCGCGCTCGCGCGACTGCTCGATCGCTTCTCACCCACATGGCCAACCACGCTCGAGAAGAACGACTCTACGTTTTTAGACATTCTCCTCTCAACAGCGCTCGACGCTCGTGGGCAGAACGTCCCGTCGTGTCCCTTCGCGTTCGCGGAGCGTGCCAGGATCCAGAACGCAGCCGCGAAGGATATAGCTGCTCTCCGCACGCGCAGAGCCGAACAGCGGCGCACTTTTCTCGAGCAAGCCGGGTGGCGGTTGATTGTCGTTGCACCCAGCGCACCACTTTTCCCGCAAGGGTTCGACCCGCTCAACGTTCAGACCGTAGCGCCCGGGGAGGTATTACATACCCGCTTCCTGAAGCTGGGCAACGACGCCGGTACAGTGGAGTTGCTCGGCCGCTTCGCGCTCACGGAATCCGCAGGCGCGCACCCGCTTTTCAACGGAGTGCGCACACTGACAGTGACAGGTCTGGTGACTGAGCCGATCGTCTCGCAAGCAGACAGCGCTGTCACAATAAAAGCCGACGGAGTGGACGCAAAACTCCGAGGGGCCACTGTGGAGCGCACCGGCCAAAGCGTGACGGTTCGTCTACCGTAGTGCATGTGGGTCACCTTCGCGCGCGGGCAGCAACGTTTACGCTACTTGACATTTGCCAAATGGCTTATATAATTCAGCCATATGGCAAAGACCTCTGAAGGGCTGCCCCGACCCAGGGAATCCGGCCAACCGCCGGAAGTCCGGGCTTATTGGAAAGCGGTCCGCGGTCCGCATGGGCCGCACGTCTACGCAAGTCTCCTGGGGATAAAGACTCACGATATCACTAGCCTCCACTATAAGGTCGAGAAGGGGATTGAATACCGTTTCTTCGAGAAGCTTCTGCGGATCATGGAACTGCAAGGTAAGACCATCGCCGACGTTCTCCTTATACCGACAAGGACCGTCCATCGAAGAAAGGCTGAGGGCCGACTTCGCCCCGACGAATCTGATCGTGTCCTGCGATTGGCGCGGCTCTATGGGAGGGCGATCGAGCTCTTCGAAGGAGACAGCATTGCCGCTCTACAGTGGCTCCGTTCGCCTGCAAAGGCTTTGGGCAGCCGTACTCCTCTTAGTATGAGCAAGACTGATCCAGGTGCAATCGAAGTTGAACGATTAATCGGCCGGCTCGAGCACGGCGTATTCTCGTAAGTGGTAGCATCGTGGCGAATAGTCAAGAGCAGATTCGCCGCCACAGCGTTTGACGGCGAGGGAGCCCGGCGTAATGGCGGACGCTGGACAAGTGTCGGCCGACGGGCGGTCTACACGTCGAGTACGATCGCTCTCGCCACGCTGGAAATGGTCGCACATCTGGATTCAACAGGTCCGCTGGGCGCCTACTCGCTGTTCGAGGCCGGGATTCCAGAATCGACCATCAAATCCATCGACTCGGGAGCCCTACCCGCGAACTGGATGGAATACCCTGCTCCCTCCGAATTGACGAAAACCGGGGACACATGGCTCGAGGAGAAAGAGTTTGCTGTGCTAAAGGTCCCAAGTGCGGTTGTTGGACTCGAGTTCAATTATCTCCTCAACCCGCTTCACCG
>JBHENQ010000171.1:0-37623 GCA_046261975.1 Gemmatimonadaceae bacterium
GTAATCCGCGGCGTGTTTGAGTCTGCCGCTATTTTGGTGGTTCTTTTCATCAGCGGATAGCTTTTTTCAGCAGCCTGTTAGGAGCTCAGCAGCCTCGGCCACTCCGTGAGAGCGCGACTGATTTCGCTTTCCGGCAGCTGCATGAGCGCGATGAACGAACGACGCGGCAGCGAGACCGGACTGCTGGTGAAGACACGAAGCCACCGCGCTGAGCGGTAAAGGTCATCCGACAGGGCGGGGAGGTTGATGGCGCCAGGCCATCCTTCAGCGGTGAGACGCTGCACATTTCCATCGCGCCGGAGAACCGGGATGTCGAGCCCAAGCATCTGGGGCTTTGCCGGAAAATCGATCAGAAGCCCACCGGACTCCAGCCCCAGCTCTGCAGCGAGCGCGTCTTCCAGAGCGATCGCGAGATCGCGATTCGATTCCAGCCACTCGCCGAAATCCGCGCCCAGGTCCGCAGCCGGGCACTCGAGCACGCGCTTGTAGAGCCGGCGCGCTCGAAGAGCCTTGAGCCGCGGGGCGACCATCGTGAGATCGAGACGGTGCAGGAGACCCTCGTCCGTGAACGTGGAGAGCTCTGCGGCGTGAAGCTCGCCTGCGCGCAGCGCATCATCGACGATTCGCTTGTACATGGCGGTGGCGCTTCTCACAGCGTGATGCCAATAAACGTTTCGGTACATCTGGTACTTGGCGAACAGGAGCGACTCAAGAGCGGAGAGGCCCTTCTCAAGCACGCCCACCGAAAGACGGCCGGATGCGGGGTCATGGACGAGCGTGAGAGAATGAAGCAGGCGATCGACGTCGATCTCTCCGTAAGGCACGCCGCACATCATTGCGTCACGCTTGAGGTATTCGATCTTGTCGAGATCCAATGATCCGGAGATCAGACCCTGCAGCGGACTCGCGCTCGTTCCGCGGATGAGATCATACACTCGTTCCGGAGCGTCCGCCGAGATGGCTTGCCTCAGAACCGCGGCGGCATTTCCGGACGTTATAAGGCTCTGCGCTACTTCCTCGTGATGGCGCGCACCGATCTCTTCCAGTGCGTGCGAGAACGGATAATGTCCCACGTCGTGAAGCAGTGCCGCGGCGAGGACTATCTTTTTCTCGACCTCGGCGTCGGGCACGTCCGCCAACTCTCCGCGTTCGTCGAGCAAGGCGAGCGTGCGCCGCGCCAAGTGGTACGTGCCCAGTCCGTGCTCGAAGCGCGAATGTGTGGCGCCAGGATACACAAGGTAGGCGAGACCGAGCTGGCGCACGTACCGGAGGCGCTGGTAGGCGGCCGTATCGATGAGACGTAGCGCGAGCGCGTCCACCCGGATGTTATTCCAGAGTGGATCGCGAATTATCTCCGAAATGATGGAATCAGAATCGTCGGACGCCACTCACCGCATCAGCTCTTCGGGCCAGCCTTCCTCACTGATTCATCAACGTTTGCCGAGAATTGCTCGAAGTTTTTCGCGAACATTCCGGCAAGCTTTCTGGCTTGTGCGTCGTAAGCGCTGGTATCCTCCCAGCTGTCCCGAGTTCTCATCACCTCGGCAGGAACGCCGGGCACCGCAACCGGTACTGCGAGGCCGAATACAGGGTCCGGCGCGGTCGCGACATCATCCAGCGCTCCCTCCAAAGCCGCGCGCACCATCGCTCGGGTGTACGAGAGTTTCATTCGCTTTCCCACGCCGTAGGGTCCGCCTGTCCAACCTGTGTTCACAAGCCAGACATGCGAGCCGTGCTCACCAAGCAGCGCGCCGAGCATATCCGCGTACCTGGAGGGATGCCACACCAGGAATACGGCGCCGAAGCAAGCGCTGAAAGTGGCCTGCGGCTCCGTCACGCCACGCTCGGTTCCGGCCACCTTGGCGGTGTAGCCTGACAGGAAGTAGTACATCGCCTGCTCGCGCGTCAGGCGAGCTATCGGTGGTAGCACTCCGAACGCATCGGCGGTGAGAAAAATGACGTTACGCGGATGTCCCCCGCGACCACTCGGCACGTGGTTGCGAATGTAATGCAGCGGGTATGACGCCCGTGTATTCTCGGTCTTCGACTGGTCGGCGAATCTCACTTTGCGCGAGTGCTCTTCGAGCACGACATTCTCGAGGATTGTGCCGAACATCTGTGTCGTCTGATAGATGTCGGGCTCGCTCTCCGCTGATAGGTTGATGACCTTGGCGTAGCAACCCCCCTCGAAGTTGAAGATTCCCTCATCCGACCAGCCATGCTCATCGTCGCCTATCAGGAATCGCGTAGGATCGGCCGAAAGCGTGGTCTTGCCTGTGCCGGACAAGCCGAAAAACAGCGCCGTGTCTCCATCCTTGCCGAGATTGGCGGAGCAGTGCATGGACAGCACACCCTGCTTGGGCATGAGATAGTTCATCACTGTGAAGATGGATTTCTTGAGCTCGCCGGCGTAGCGTGTGCCGCCGATGAGTATGATTCGCTTGGCCAGGTTGAGAATGATGAAAGTGCCGCTTCGTGTGCCGTGTCTGGATGGATCGGCCTGAAATTCGGGCGCGTGGATGACGCTGAAGTTCGGGGTGAAAGCGCCAAGCTGGGAGACCTCCGGCCGAATGAACATGTTCCGTGCAAACATGGCGTGCCATGCATTGGGGCACACGAAGCGCACACGTACCCTGTTCTTGGCGTCGGCACCGGCGTAGAGGTCCTGCACGAATAGCTCGGGAAGTCCATTCAGATACTTCTGTACATCCACCAGGAGCGTGTCGAACTTCTCCGGTGCAAATGGCTGGTTCACCTTGCCCCACCAGACTTCCTTCTCGCTGCTTGGCTCCTGCACCACGTACTTGTCGTTTGGCGATCGCCCGGTGTGGGGAACGGTATCTCCCACAAACGGTCCCATGTCGGCCAGTTCGCCCTCGTTCCGCCGGATCGCGGCCTGCATCAATTGGGGAGCCACCAGATTCCAATGAATCTTGCCAGACGGCCGGAGACCTTGCCCGTCTAAACTCGCGCCGCCCCGATTCGCTTCCCTCTCGGCACGTTCGACACGCGGCTCCGTCTGTGTTGCCATGTGGTGGGTTACTCCTGACGAACTGGGGTGTAGGGTGTAGGGTGTGGGGTGTGGGGTGTCGGGTGTTGGAGTTTCGGGGCAGGCCGCAGTCCCGACACCCTACACCCGACACCCCACACCCGTTGTTCTAATTTCCCAATCTAGCAACCTAGCGCTGGTCGTCCAGCGCGTCGATCTTGGCAACTCTTGGCGCATGTCGGCCACCTGTAAAACCAGTGCGGATAAACGTTTCCATGATGGCGACCGCAAGTCGTGGGCCTATGAGTCCACCGCCCAGGGTCAGCATATTGGCGTTGTTATGCTCCCGAGCGTTCGTGGCTGTGGTAACGTCGTGGCACATCGCCGCGCGAATGCCGCGTATCTTGTTGGCTGCCATGCAGCTTCCGATTCCGGCGCCATCCACTGCTATCCCGGCCTGGGCGCGGCCAGCAGCCACCTCGCGGGCAACGGCGATGGCGAAGTCCGGATAGTCCACCGGCTCGGTTCCTTGAGTACCGAGGTCGATGACTTTATGGCCAAGCTCGCGAAGGCGAGCGAGCAGGATCTCCTTCAGCGCGACACCCCCGTGGTCCGCGCCGATCGCAATCGAGATTGCCGATGCGCGCGGAGATTCCGCAGCCGGCGCATTCGCGAGTGAGGAAGCTGGCTGCATCGCGGCCGATCCGGCCACCAACTCGATCTTGAGCGCCCTGGCGGCGTCCTTGGCGCTTGGCGTCACGACTGCGCCTCTGACATCGACTGACCGAACACCATCCCGCGCGGCCTGTCTGACCTCGCGCTCGGTGATCGCTCGACGCTGCGTCATAGCAGCAAGGCCGACGGACGGCGCAACACGAACCGCAAAGTCCTCGCGTCTCCCTCGCTTGGCCGAGGTGCAGTCGGAGCGGCATGCATCAGATCGTACGCGTTGTTGCTGTGGCCACCAATGCCGAACACGTGACCGAGCTCGTGTGCAACGAGAGACAGAAACGCCGCTTCGCTCCCGACCGCATCGCGTCGAACTGAAACCGCCATCTTGACCTTGCTCGGAGGCGGATCAACGGATGCGAAGGGGAGCGCGACCACCGTTCTCCCGGTAGTGCAAATGGTAGTAACTCCGGGAGCCGCGCCCCGGTTACAACCGGTAGGAATGATGACGAGCGCCGGCGCGGTGCTCAGTTGGACCACCACGTCCGCAGCTGCCGGATCGTTCACCACCCGCGCATCGAACTCGCGATAGTAGATCGTCTCCTCCCAGAGCGCGATCGCCTGATTCACTGTCGATTGCAGGTCCACGCCCGCCGGCGCGTTGGAATTGTCGGCGTAGACCGAGATTGTGCTGCCTAGTGGCCAGTGATAAGTGCCGCGCGATCCGTCGTCGAGCTGAACGCTTGGATCGTACGCCGGATTCTCCAGATCCACGGTCGGCGCGTCACAGCCGCTGATGACCGCCAGCGCTGACATGATGGCGACGCGCACAACGCGCGAGTTCCTGCTAGCGACCATAGCGCACGCCAGCCATGAATCTGAGTATTCCGCCAGGCTTCGTGACAGGATCGGACGCTGTCGCATTACCGAGTCGAAAACCCTGAATGCCGAAAGTCAGGAAGATCGGTCGCGTCGCAAGCGCCTTCCAGGCCGGGCGCACAACCGCCCCGGCGTCGAATGCCGCGTGAAATCGTTGACTACCGCTTGTGCCCCGAAATGGGGCGACGTCATCAGGACCTGTGAGCCACACCAAACCAAGTCCTGCTCGTAACGCTACACGCTGCCAGATCTCGCGCTCCGCCGCAGCGATCACGTCGACGATCGTCGCCGAGCCGCCGCTCCATGAGTTGCCGTCATGCTCGAGGTCGAGTGAGGGGCGCGCCCCGCGGAGGGTCAGTGAGAGATGGGTCTTGGGCGCGACGTTCCACGCGATGCCGGCACCTATGGAAGGGCTCCAGGTCGCCCGAACTTCCGTTCCATTTGCATCCTTGACCAGCGGAGAAGAATACCCTACGGCGATCTCGGCCCTGAAATTAGGGGTGCGTACCGAGGTCTGAGATCCGACTCGCGTGGTCACTGTCGCGAGCAATACGAGAAGCGTCAGTGATGTGGTTGCAAGCGACGAAAGAGCCATGCGAGGAGGACGAGGACGCCCGAGACCGCGATGATAGCGGGCCCGGTGGGAAGGTCGAATGGTACCGACAGAAAGAATCCCACCGTGGCCGCCAGGAGTCCAGCCCCCAGCGCCCAGGCAAAAGTTCCTGCCATGGTCTGAGCAAGCAGGAGACCCGTAACGGCCGGCAGCACCAGGAAATTGAAGACCAGCATGACGCCGGCGAACTGCATCGAGAAAGCGATGACCACACCCAGCGTCAGATAGAGCAGGAGATTCCAGACGGTGATGCGGTACCCGAGAGTGCGTGCGGTCTCGCGGTCGAACGAAACGAAAAGAAACTCCTTGTACAGTGCGACGTGCAGGATGAGAACCGGCACGCTCACGGCCAACAGGATTAACGTGTCTTTTCTCGTGATACCGAGAATGTTGCCCATGAGAAAGAGATCGTGCGCCTCTCCATGCGCCGCTTTCGCTATCAGGAGCACCCCGGCAGCCGCCGCGACCGCGTAGGTCACACCTATGGTGGCGTCGGGTGGAATGCGTCCTCGAGCTCCGCCGGCACCGAAGAACAAGGCTCCAGCCAGCGTGACCACCAGCGAGAGCGCCAGAGGATGCGTGGTGATGCCGAGCGCGACGCCCATACCCGCAAGCCAGAACGCGAGTCCTACGCCGGCAGAGGACAACTCGGCGAGCGCTGCACCGACAAACACGATGCGCCGCAGCACGACGTACACCCCCAACGCAGAAGCCGCGAGCGCAATGACGATCGTTCCGTAGAGCGCATCGGCGAAAAGAAGGGCCGCGTCAAACACGGTTGTTCGAAGGAAGTTGGCCGCTGCGTCGAGCAAGCACTATGCGGTGTCCGCCGAATGAGTCCACCTCAACCGGTATTCCGTACATTGAGCTCAGCGTGGCCTCGTTCATGATCGCGTCCACCGTGCCAATCCTGAAACGACCTTCGAGGACGAGCGCAATGCGCTCCACGTAGTTCGCGACCTCGTTCAGCGCGTGGCTAACCATGAGAACCGTGAGGCGGTCGCGCTCATGCAGCTCGCGCACCAGACCCAGAATTTGCGTGGTGGACACCAGGTCCATTCCGCTTGTGGGCTCATCCAGCACCAGGATGTTGGGTTCGCCGACGAGCGCGCGGGCTATCAATGTGCGCTGTTTCTGTCCACCGGAGAGCGCATGAAGCGGCCGTTCAGCGAGATCAGCTATGCCCACATGCTCCAGCGCGGCACGCGCACGCTCCCGGTCTGACGCCTTCGGCCGGCGTCCCAGGCCAATTCGATCGTAGCGTCCCATGAGGACGACGTCGAGCACCTTGAGCGGAAACGTGTAGTCCACCTGATCGCGCTGAGGCACGTAACCAAACCTCAGGTTGGGCGCTCGCGTTACCGTTCCCGTTGTGGGGTTGAGCGATCCGAGGATCGCACGCAGTATAGTCGTCTTGCCGGCGCCATTGGGCCCGACAAGGCCCAGAAAATCACCTTCGGGGATATCGAACGTAAGTCCGGTGAGGACAGCCCGTCGCCCGTACCCGAGCGATACTCCCTCGAACTTTACAAGCGAGCTCATTTTACTGCAGCAGCCAGCTGCGTGATGTTATTCCGCAAAACCGACACGTAGTCATCAAGACCCTTGGCGCCGCCAACCGAGGGAGGTAGCACCAGGACTTTGGCCCCGGTATTTCGCGCAACGAAGTCTGCCATCTTCCTGTCATAGAACGGCTCCATGATGATCACCTTGGCGCCGGTGCGCTTCATTGTCTGGATGAGTCCGGCCAGGTGAGCAGGCGATGGCGGCACACCGGGCTTTGGCTCCATGAAGCCCACGATATTCATCCCGGTGTATGCCGCGAAGTACCGCCAGCTGGTGTGCCAGGCGACGACAGGCCTTCCCTTGATGCTCGCGAGGGCCGGCGCCCACGCAGCCGCGGCGGCATCCAGGCGCGACTCGAAAGCGCTAGCGTTCTGCGAGTATGTCGCGGCTCCTCGTGAATCCAACTCGCTGAATTTATCTCGAAAGACTCTGGCAATTCGCTTTCCGTTTGACGGATCGAGCCAATAATGTGGATTTCCCAGCGGGTGCACGTCACCTTGGCTTCGGTCCACGACGCCGCGCGCGACATCCATCACCGGAATAACCCTCGAGACATCCACGTAACCAGGAGCGCCTGGGCGAATCTTCTGGTTTCGCGCCCCGTTCAGAAGTAGCGGCATCCATCCGGCTTCAAGTTCGAGACCCACGAAGGCCCAGACATCCGCACGGCGCAACTGAAGCACGAAGCTGGGCTTCGCTTCGATGAAATGTGGGTCCTGATAGCCTTCGCCGATGTGAGTGGCTGTGATTCGGGTGCCGCCCACGGCGCGGGCGATATCGTAGAGATCAGTGGTGCTGGTCACCACTTTAAGTTGCGCTTCGACAGCGCCGGGGGCGGCCGTAATTGCCGCCCCGAACGCGAGTGACAGTAGGTGTCTGAACATCGTCTACAGCTCCTTGAGGTTCATTCCGGAAGCGTTCGCTCAGAATGGGTGTGGTTTGTGTGGGCCGATGGCAACCGTCGCCTGCAGAATCAACCGGTTGAGATCCTTGAAGTCGCCGCCCGGCATGACCCGCTCGTATCCCGCGAGCAGCTTGGAAAACTCGCTCGGAAAAAATTGTAGATAGCCGGAGATCGCACGGAAGCTGTCTTGGCCGCTGCTGGCGACGTCTACATGGTCGAACCGAGTGCCCAGAAAGAGACGACGGCTGATCTGATAGCGTGCGAAGACGTACGCGCCCGTGATGTCCTCGACAGGACCGGCATAATTGGAAACATCTCCCGCCGGGTTCTGGTTCAGCTGACGCATGACCTCCGCTTGCAGAATGAAGGACTTGTAAAGTCCCTGCTGCAGCGGTCGCCAGCGAAAGGTGGCGTCGATGCCAACCACCGACTGCCGCGCAGCCACCGCGTTGAAGCTGTCGCCCGTTTCGGGGTCTTGTCCTGGAGTTACCAGTGGTTGGGGCCGTTTCCCAGTGATTCCGCTTGCGGAGATCTCCAGATTGGCTGCCTCGCTCAGGTCCCAGTAGTTCCGAAGTCTGGCCGAGTATCCCAGGCCATCGAGATTCTTGTTAATGGGTTCGCTCGTCGTGAGCTCCTCCTTGCTCTCTGCATCAAACCTTTCAACCGCGGTGAGTATCAGCTCCTGGTAGAAGCCGAACGGAGCGAACACCCTGCTTGCATAAACCCCGGTGCCCTTCAGACCTTCGGGACCAAAGAACTGCTGAATCACGTGAGGAAACTCAATCGTGTGAAGGTCGTGCCGGTGTGTTGTAAGCTGCTTGCCGACAGGCATGAGAAACCGGCCAAGACGTGCCTCCAGCTCCCAGGGAAGGGCGGTGGTCGTGATGAACGCCTGCTCCACGGCGATACCCTCGGCGTCGGACACGCCCAGAAAAACATCTGCGCGGAAATACGGATCCACGTTGGCCTGAAACGCTACCTCAATCTCGCGAACGCCAAGGCGGGTGCCATCCTCCTGTGTACTGCCGTCGGGCGACACGTCTGCGATCAGGTCGGCTACAACGCTGATGTCCGGCAGCAGGCGAGGGTTGCCCGGTTGGCCCGACGGGGTGGTTAGTACTGGCAGTGAATCCAGGCGGCCGCGTGGCTCGCCGCGGATTCGCTCCAGCTCGCGTACTATCCGCACGGAGTCTGCTGCGGCGACGCTATCGGCGCGGGCCCGGGCTGCCGAATCAGCGCGCTGGGTGGTGTCGCGTTGCTGGGCCTCGAGATTGGTGATCCCTAGAAGTACAGCTGCCGTCAACCAAATGGCACGAAGACGCATTCTCTCCCCTCTATTACTGAATGTGGAGCTGATTGTCTCAGCGGAGACAATCAAGCGATTCCTGTCTGAGATACAGATGCGCGCGGCGGTGCCGCAGCGACTCAGGCGGAAACGGGTGGCGCCCGGGGGAGGGAGGGGGCGAGCTGTGCCTTCGGCGGACTCGCATCGTCGTCGAACACTGGACGACGATCGTTAGTGCCCGAGGGGTCGAAGACAGATCGTGCTGTTGGGACTGTACCGTACGTGATGAGAGCCGCGCACGAGATGCAGGTGTCGATATCGTGCGCGCGATGCTGGCCTGTGCCTGCCGCTTCCACATGCTCGCGCGGGCTCGAACCTGCGCGAGCCTCCGCAAACGGAGCGAGCGCAAGAGTAGTGGTCTGGACGATTGCCGCAATAACGATGGCAACCCGCCGCCATGCTGAAAAACGCGGCTTCACGCTGGCTCTGGACACGTGAGTCATACCCCTGAAAAGCTATGGCCGTTCCGCGGGCATGTACAGGCTCGTTCCAGTTCCGGACGGGTATTCAGATCGCCCGCGATTGGGAGTCCCCGCTTAACGCGTTCCTCGCAGCCACTCGAGCGGATCTACCGCGCGTCCCTGAGGGCGTATCTCGAAATGCAGATGGGACGGCAGGTCTGGATCAGATGCACCGACGAACCCTAGCACTTGGCTCTTGCTTACTACGGCTCCCTTCTGGGTGCCGAGGCGGCTCAGCGATCCGTAGACTGAATAGTCGCCGCCTCCATGCTGCACGATGACGGTGAGACCATACGTCCCGAACGGCTCCGCCACCACAACGCGGCCACTGGCCACTGCCTTGACTGGAGTGCCCTCGGCCGCGCCGATGCCGATCCCGTTCCACCGTGTTGTAGTGTTGTTCGGATTAACCACGCGGCCGAAGTTGTAGAGGATCGTGCCGTCGACCGGCCATGCCAACGTACCCAGATCGGACGTTCTCAGCGTGCTGGGCGCACTCGGCACGTTTGGTCGGCTGGCTTCCGATCTACGCCGCGCCGCTTCGAGCGAAGCGATCACATTGGAAAGTCGCTGTTCGTCGCGCCGGATTCGCGCCAGACGCGTCTCTGTCGCTTTCGTCCTGCGCTGCGCCACCCTCAAACTCGCACCCACCTCGCGCTCGAGTCGCCTCAGCCGGTCCTCTTCGTGGGCTCTCTCAGAGCGTGTATCGGTAATGTCGCGCTGAAAGCGTACGAGATTGCCGCGCTGCCGCCTGATCTGATTCCGGAGGTCCTCTACACGCCGCACGAGTGCGCGATCACGCAGCGCGAGCAGATGGAGATACTTATATCTCGACACAAGCCCGCCAAAGGTCTCGGCAGCAAGGAGGACCTGTACCGAGTATAGGGTTCCGCGTTTGTAGATGTCTGTGATGCGACGTCGGAGAATTGCGCGTTTGACGGCTAGCTCATCCTCTGCACGAACGAGGTCGGAGGTCGTGCGGCCGACTTCTCCGGTGATGGACTCAAGCTGGTTGTCGAGTGACTTTACCGCCCGCGCCGTCATGTCAGCCTGCCGGTCGAGGTTTGCCTTTTCCTCCGACATGTCGTGAACGGTGTTTCGAAGCTCGGACATGCGGCGCTCCAGCTGCTCTCGCTCTCGGCGCAACCTCGCGAGCTGGTCCCGCTCTGCACGAATCTTGGACTCGGCCTGTTGGGGCTGTTGCGCCAGCGTGCTCGCTGGGAAAACGAGCAGAATGGCGACGGCTAGCAGAGAAGCCATAAAGAGCGGGTGTAGGGTGTAGGGTGTGGGGTGTGGGGCCCCACACCCTACACCCAACACCCCACACCCGCTCTTGGTTCTTTTCATACTCTCCCCAGATGCCTCCCCACGGAAAGAGCGCTGCCGGCGAGGCCTATCAGTCCTCCGAACAACACGCCTGCTGCGGCGATCCCATGACCGAAAAATTCGGTCTTTATGAGATAGGTGCTCACGAGACCGTGCGCCAGCCAGGTGAGCACGAGAGCGACAATTCCACCAGCCAATCCTTTCATGAATCCCTCGAGCAGAAAGGGGCGGCGAACGAACCCATCCGTCGCACCCACGAGCCGCATTATGGAAATCTCGCGGGCACGCGCGAGAACTGCCATCCGAATCGTGGCACCGATGATGATTACTGACACGGTGGCAAAGGCGATGCCGAGTATGATTCCCGTAATCGTGGCAAGATTCCTGATGTCGTATAGTTGTTCTACCCATTCCTGCCCGTACCTGACTTCATCCACGAAGTCATAGTTCTGAACGCGCGCCGTCACCGCCTGTATTGTGGTGGGATCGCTGAACCCGGGTTTGAGGCGGATTTCCAGCGATGCTGGCAGGAAGGCTGCGTCGAAGACATCCTCGAACTCGTCCATATCCTTCCGCGCCTTCTCCAGTGCCTGTTCCGGTGTGATCTGGTCGACGCGCAGCACCTCCGGGAATGCGGCGATATCTCCCATCGCCGCGGCTACCGCTTCTACAGGCGTGCCGTCCAGAATGAATGCGCGAATCTCCACACGCTCCTCCACCTGGGCCAGCGCGCCCCCGACGTTGAGCGCTACAAGGCCGAATAGACCGAACGCGAATAGGCTGAAGGCAATCATGAGGATGGTCAGGGCACTCAGGAGCGGCGCGCGCCGGAAGTCCAACAGCGCTTCGCGTATGGTAAGCCGCATCAGGACTTGACCGCTGCCCTGGACGGCGGAGACGACGATTCACCGGAATCGAAGACGATCTGTCCCCGATCGAGCTCGATCACTCGTGCGTTAGACCGTCTGACAAGTTCCAGATTGTGACTGGCCATGATGACGGCGGTGCCAGCAGAGTTGATGTCGCGAAGAAGCTGGAACACGCCGCGAGTCGCTCTGTCATCGAGATTCCCGGTAGGCTCGTCCGCGATCAGGACGAATGGGTCGTTGACGAGAGCGCGCGCGATTGCCACCCTCTGCTGTTCGCCGCCGCTGAGCTCACGCGGATAGTTCGTCGCCTTGGAGGCAAGTCCCACCTGCGCGAGCAGGCGGCTTACCTTGCCAGGAATGACTGTACGAGGCGCGCCTGTCACCTCCAGCGCGAACGCGACGTTCTCCTCAGTCGTGCGGTTCTCGAGCAGGCGGAAGTCCTGAAACACGATGCCGAGTTTTCGGCGGAGCATGGCGATCTCCCGGCGCGGTACGCGGCCGGACTCAACGCCGCTAACCCGTACCACGCCGCTCGTTGGCATCTCCTCCATGAAGATGAGCTTGAGGATGGTCGACTTGCCCGCTCCGCTGGGGCCGGTGAGAAACGCGAACTCACCCCTGGCTATGCGAAAGCTGACATCGCTCAGAGCGGTGCCGCCCCGCGCATACTCTTTCGTAACCCGGTCGAACCGAATCATGCCTGCGTCCCCGCATCCACGATTTCCGCGCCCTCCGACTCAATGAGCCGCCAGCTTGCATGAGCGGTCACCGTGTCGAAAACAGCCTTGAGAACTCCAATCAGCATCGGTCCGAGTAGAATCCCAACCAAGCCAAAGGTGTAAACGCCGGTAACGAGCCCGACGAACATCCAGTAGAAGTTGAGCACGCGCGACTTTTCGGCGGCGAGCTTTGGCCGTACATACATCGAGATGAACATGGTGTTCCCGAGAAACCCGACTATCAGCATGATCGCGGCGGCCGCCCAGTTGTCGCGAAAGATAACAAGCCAGACAGCAACGGGGACGTAAATGGTCCACGAGCCGAGTATCGGGATGAATCCCAGCACGAAGGAAAGGAGCGCCAGGACGACGGCCAGCGGCACATCGAAGGCGAGGTTCATCGCGAGCACTATCAGGGACTTGATGCTCTGCGTCACCAGCGTTGCGAAGATGGCGCCGTACAGTACGCCGCGAACGTTTGTTTCCAGCGAGGCGGTGAGCTCGGCATAGCGCGGCGCGATCTTGCTCCGAATGTACCGCAGGATCGCGCCGGCGTCGGTGAGCACGTAAAACGACGTGAAGAAGAATACGGCTACGGAAACCGCGACTTCCACCACCGCTTCACTCGCACCCTGAGCGACCGTGCTGCCATAATTCGTCGCTGTGGAAACCAGGGTGCGAATTTGCTGCGTGAGAGTGGCACCGCGCAGAAAAGGAATTCTATTGAGCGCCGCGTCTATTCTCGCCACGACCTCATCTTGATGAGCCGTGACATACGCCGTGGCTTCCCGCAGCTCCAGGTAGCTGTACACGCCGATCGCTATGAGAGGGACAACCACAGCCATCAAGGTGATGAGCGCCGCGGGAGCGGGAGGCATGCCGCGGCGTAACAGGTTGTAGAGCGGGCGCAGGTAGATGGCAACGATAACCGCGAGTATCGCGCCGATGACCACGGTACGAACCATCCAGAAAAACAGCACCAACACCACGGTGAAGAGCACGGAGGTAAGCACTATCCGCCGGAACTCCGGAAGCGTGAGATCGGCTACTCGCGCACTGGTTCTCCGCTCAACGCGGCGTCGATCGCCGGTAGAGGTTGAAACTACCTCGCCCGTCATTACCGAAGAGCCTGCTGAATGTCCGCGATCAGGTCCTCGGCGTCCTCGATCCCGATGCTCAGCCGCATCAAACCGTCGGGAATGCCGATCGCGGAGCGCTCGGCCGCAGTCATGTGGGCGTGCGACGTGTACCTTGGCTCGCAGACGAGTGAATCAACCCCGCCGAGGCTTGGCGCATGTGTGAAGATCTTGAGACGGCGCAAGAATCTGTCGGTGGCGGAGCCTCCACCGGCAAGCTCGATGGCCAACATGCCACCAAAGCCACGCAGGGTGGCAGCCGCCACCTCGTGGTCTGGATGCTCCGCCAGACCCGGATAGTGCACGCGTGCGATTTCTTTTCGCGCCCCGCACCACTCTGCGATTCTCATTGCGTTCTCGTTCTGTCGCTTCACGCGAACGTCCAGCGTCTTGAGGCCACGCTCCAATAGCCAGAGCGAGAACGGATCGGGCGCCTGTCCCCACACCATCATCTTCTGCCGAACCTCCTCAATGTAAGGCGCGGTCCCCATGACAACGCCGGCGAGCACGTCGTGGTGTCCATTGAGGTACTTCGTGGCCGAGTGAATGACGACGTCCGCACCGTGTTCCATTGGCCGGAAATTCACCGGACTGGCGAATGTGGAATCGATGACTAGCGCCAGACCACTCTCCTTCGTAAGAAGAGCGACGCCACGCAGGTCCAGTACACGGCAAGTTGGATTCACCGGCGATTCGATGAATATCGCTCGCGTATTCTTCTTGATTCTCTTGCGCCAGCCTCGAGTCTCGGTGGGATCCACGAGAGTGACACCGATGCCCATGGACTCGAATTCCTGTGTGAACAGGCGGTGTGTGCCGCCATACACCCAGGAGCTGGACAACAGGTGATCGCCGGGGCGCAGCAGGGCCAGCATGGCGCAGGCGGTTGCGCCCATCCCGCTCGCCATCACAACCGCGGCTTCACCTCCTTCCAGAAGAGCGAGCCTTCGCTGCAACAGCTCCGCATTCGGGTTGTTTCCGTATCGGGGATAACGCAGGCCCTCGGCGGTGCCGATCTCCTGTACGAAGTTGACGCTCTGGAATACGGGACTGACGACGGGTGTGTCAGCGGCGTGCCGCTCGCTGCCGCCGTGAAGGGAGAGAGTCGAGAGGCCGTGCCGGCGGGGAAGGGAGGGCATAGGGGATAACTGGAGAGAGTGGATTCGTTCTGTAGGGTGTTGGGTGTTGGGTGTGGGGTGTCGGGTCTCGGGGACCCTACACCCTACACCCCACACGCTACACCCGGCTATTCATCCAAAATGCGCGCTGTCCAGTGGACGATCGGTATTTGTTTTCACCAGATGAACTATTTCCGACGGAGAGGCACCCGCCACATCGCGTAGCGCGACTGTACCTCGAGGCAGACTGTCGTCCACCACGACCACGGCGAGCTCGTGGCGCCGAGGCCCGTACACCCACGCGAGCTCCCCGTCGAGTAGAAGCCTCAGCCGAGCCTCATTTCCGTTTAGACGCACAAGAGGTCCACGCTCCGCATCGCCCGCGCGAGTCGCGATGAGCTGAATCACCTTGAGCGGAGGATTGAAGGATTTCATTGAGCGAGAGAAACGGGTGTAGGGTGTCAGGTGTGGGGTGTGGGGGCCTCCACCCGACACCCCACACCTCACACCCGCTTTCTGTTTGTTCTACGGCGCTCCCACCGCCACGTATGCCTCATCATAGCGCATGACGAGCCGGCGCCGGCACAGTGACTTGAGAAGAGCTTCGGACTCAACCACATCCATGCCCGCTTCCCGCGAAAGGTCAGCCGCGCCGGCCCGCCCCAGCCGGCACATTGCCTCCCACGCCTTTCGCTCGCCGGCCGCGACCGTTCCCACCAGCAACACTTCGCCGTTGTCGGCCTGAGCAACGATCGCAAGCCTGTGGCGCTCCAGGACGGTCTCGATGGCGTCCAGATGTGAAGCGTTGACCCCGCGAAATATGAAGTAGGCCTCGCGAGGCGCGGTATCTGCGCAGTAGCGCAGGAGAAGCTTGGCGACGATCTCATCCGCGCACGAGAAATCCAATAGGCCGACGCAGGAGAAATCTATGATTGTGAGAGTATGATCACCCAGCTCTTCGAGCTGTCGCTCGATTCCTGTTCTGACCGCGGCGCCTGTCGGTCGAGTTACCAGGTCCGAGTATAGGTCGCAGACCGTGCGGCGGAGCACCGTGCCAAGGTCGATGTGGTGGATCACCGCGTGACGATTCGTTCCGGAATTGTTATTTGCATTTGCGCGCCAGGAAAGTAAGCCAGCTTTTCTTCCAGCGGAACATCCTCATCCCAACTTGGAACTATCGAGATTCGCGCCGTTCCGGAACGAACCGACAGCTTTCCGTCCCACCGACCAATGTAACGCCGAACACCGGCCAAGCCCTGCCCACGACCCGGATCCCGAAACCGGCTCGCGCCCCGAAGCACTGCCTCCTCCAACGCCATGGCATCGTCCCACCGATCGCTCATGCGCCGGCCCTGAGCGCTCTCCAGCGATTCCCGAAAACCCACACCAGCGTCGCACACCGCGATCACCACTACCCGCCTTCCCAGGCGCTTCTGCCAGCGATACGTCTGAACTGCCACCCAACCCCCGCGTCCTGCGTGCTCCACGATGTTCTGACAAGCCTCCGATAGGGTCATCGCGAACCCCATGGTGGCACGCGGGTCGAGGTTCAACTCCTTCACCAGTATAGCCTGTGATTTCTGCTGAATCCTGCCGACGACGTCGTGCACGTCGTCGCTCTTCGATACCGCAGTGATCTCGAGGAGAACGCTCGACTCGCCTGCAGCGCGCGGCCGCGGGATGCTTCCGTGCAGCACGAATAGATCAGCCGCGAAGCCGAAGAATCCGGTGCGCGACCAGTAAGAGGCTGTTTCATCCGCCTCCGGCGCGTACAGGCCGGGTTTCTCCCCCCCCCCCCCCCCCGAGACCGCGCGCACCTGTGCCAGCGTCAACAACGCCGTCAACCCATATGGCGACGCCCACCGCGTATGGCGCGCATCCAGAAGCACCTTCTCGTCCGCACTTACCCCGGCCAACTGCTCAAGCACAGACTCGAATGTCCGGTCGTCCAACGAGTGAGGAACGTTAACGACCGTGGTCATCTACGAATGAGCTCTCCGCGCAGGTGCCGGGAAAGGCCAGTCGCCCCCCGGTGCATGACGTTCCGAGCCGCGGCCCGATGGGCGATGCGCATCGCCTCGGGTAAGCTATCACCTGCGAGCATCCGAGAGTAGAACGTCGCACCCCAAACATCGCCGCAACCGGTTGGATCGCCTTCCACGTATCCCTCGGTGGACACCAGCGCGGTGCGAATCGGGCCGGTAGCGGCTTCGAGCGACCCGGAAGCGGAGATGTCGCTCAGGCGCTCGAAGTCCGAGGGGGCCACATACACCGCCCCCCGCCCTCCAAGTGTGACGATGAGACACCGCACTCCAGCGGCCAGCGCTGTGGCTGAAAGAGCCATTGGATCCGGCGCCATCATGGTCATCTCTTCCTCGTTGACCTGCAGGAGATCGAAGCACCGGCACCACTCGGCCACGTTTTCCAGCGGTTGCGGAGCGCGCAGGCCACCGGGCTGCACGGACATGACCAGCATGTGCAGGTCGCAGTAGATCGGGCCACGAAAATGCTGACGGATCAGAAGCGACGTCTCGAGGTCGAGCTCCCAACCGCTTAGAAAATTGATGTAGAGCGCGTCCAGATCCACAAGCAGCGGTTTGAGTCCCAACCAGCTCCACCCGGGAATGCCGCCCGTGAGCCGTTCGCATCGTCGCTCGCTGGTCTCGTAGCGCAGCTCTACTCGATTGTTGGGGTACGGGACCTCTATTGGCGCGGCATCCGCCGCCACTCGCTCGATCTGCCTGAGATACTGTCTCGCCTGAGGTGCGAGGTCCGAGCCCACCTTTATCAGCGGCACAATTTCCCATTGATCGGGAAGGGCCGCATCCAACCCGCTCAGGGCATACGTAACTCCACCCCATTCCTCGACCGGGGCCGCCAGAGGATCCCTACCATATATAGTATCCCAGACGAAGGTGCCGATAACGCCCAGCCGCTTCCGCCTCACCGCTAAACCAACTTCTGGGCCTTGAAGGTAGCGACAGCACCGACCACACCTGCCGTACCAGGCAACGATCCAGGAACGATGCGACAAGCGTCCACCGCTGGCTTGAACGCCCGGCGCTTTACCTCTGCTCTCAGCGGCTCGAATAGCCGGTCGCCGGCCCTGGTAACACCGCCGGCGATCACGACGACGTCTGGATTCAGAATGTTCAGCAGGTTGGCTACCCCGGTACCAAGAAAACGCGCTGTGTCGCGCACAACCTCCAGCGCCAGAGCGTCGCCCTGGTTTGCTGCCTCGTAGACCGTGGCAGCGGTGAGACTCTCGATTTCGCCCTTAACCATCTTTCTGAGGATGGAGACCTCGTTGCGCTCCAGCGCCTCGCGGGCGCGCAGAGCGATCGCTGGTCCCGAAGCATAGGCTTCCAGACATCCATAGTTGCCGCAACGGCAATAGCGGCCGGTAGAATCGATGGTGGTGTGGCCGATCTCGCCGGCTACGTCCGACGAACCATGGTAGAGCTTTCCGTCCAGGATGACACCGCCGCCGATGCCAGTGCCGATAGTGAGTCCGACGACGTTGTTCGCGCCCTTGGCCGCGCCCTGCCACCACTCTCCGACTGTGGCGCAGTTGGCGTCGTTGTCGAGCGTAACCGGCAGGCGAATGCGGTTGGAGACGGCGTCGCGAAGAGGATAATCGCGCCACCCCAGATTCGGCGCTACCACGACGATTCCATTCTCGCGATCGAGCGGACCAGGCGCACCAACGCCTACCCCGAGAAAATCCCTCGGTTGCGCATCGTACTTGGAGACTACGTCGGAGATGACACCAGCGATCATGGCGACGATGTGATCCACTACAGAGTCGGCGCCGCGTTCAGCATGCGTGGACTCCGAGCGGGTTTCGATGTCGCGCGATCCGTCAACGGACATCGCGCCGACAACAATGTTTGTCCCGCCCAGGTCAACTCCGACTATGTATTTCTGCCGCTTGGATCTCGCCATCGGTTAGCCTGTGATGGAAGTGATGAGCCGCTCGACCTGGGCAACGTCCAGCTCCCTCATGCACCGCCAGTGGCCCAGCGGGCATCGCTCGGGACCATGGTGATGGCAAGGTCGGCACGCAAGGGTCGCGTGACCCGCCGTCCGAGAGCCGGGCGCCAATGGCCCGAAGCCGAACGCAGGAACTGTGGGACCGAATATTGACACCGTGGGTGTTCTCATTGCAGACGCAATGTGCTGAGGTAATGAATCGTTGGTAACGAGCACGCGGGCGCGGCCGATCAACTCGGCTGAGCCTAACGGCGTGAGCGCTCCCGTGGCATCTATCACACGCCCGGGCGCGACAGTGGCTATTTCCATCGCTGCGGTGCGGTCCGCCACGCTCCCAACAATCGCAATCGTGAAGCGATCAACCAAGCGGCGAGCGAGATCCGCGTAATACGGCCACCGCTTTGTTGCCCATACGCTTCCCGGTGCAAGAGCGATCAGCGAGCTCCGAATTTCATGCCCGCTCAGAGCGGCGTCCACGGCGTCGTGCTCCGCGGCGCCGGGATATAGCCTCGGCAGCAGACGGTCGTCCGCGTTTGCTCCCTCGGCGGCAGAGCCCGGTGGGGAGTTGGGAAACGCCAGACGCCAGAGCCGTTCGGCGTGATGCAGATCGTCGCGATAGAGGACCTGCTGCGTGTAAAGCATTCGCCCGGGAGACGTGGAGAATCCGATTCGCTCGGGATAGCCTGCCAGTAGCGCCAGCATCGCGCTTCGCCACGATCCTTGTGCCAGGTAAGCGATCTGTCTGGCTCGCCGCTCGTTCCGTCTGCTCGCAGTAAGAGAGATGCGGCGGCCCTTGACCTGCCTGGTCGCGCGCCATAGACCGCTAAAGCTCTGATCCCCACGCTTGTCGTAAGCAAAGAGGTTTCTGATGGCCGGGTTATTGGCGAGAAGGGGTGCCGATGCCGGCGTTACCACAACGTCTACCGGTCCGCGGGTACCCAGCTCCGCAATGAGAGGCGTGGTGAGCACCGCATCGCCCAGGAAGCTGGTCTGTATGACCAGGGATTCCTCTCGCTCGGTATCGTCCAGCTGCTCGGCGATCTGGGGACTCGCCGCCGTCATCGTTGAGGATGCAGTCTGCGCGGCGAAAGACTGCACTAGTCTACCTGAAGAACCGCCAGGAAGGCCTCCTGCGGGATCTCCACCGATCCAACCTGCTTCATGCGTTTCTTGCCCTCTTTCTGCTTTTCCAGAAGCTTCCGTTTTCTGGTGATGTCACCGCCATAACATTTGGCGAGGACGTTCTTCCGAAGGGCCTTCACGGTTGTGCGCGCGATTACCTTGGTGCCGATCGCAGCCTGGATCACCACCTCGAACAGCTGCCTCGGGATCAATTCCTTCAGCTTGCCCGCGATCTTGCGACCCCAGTCGTACGCCTTGTCTCGATGAATGATCACCGAAAAAGCGTCGAGAGAATCGCCGTTAATGAGCATGTCGAGCTTGACGAGTTCGCTTCGCCGGTAACCGAGCAGGTCATAATCGAGGCTCGCGTACCCGCGACTGATCGTCTTGAGCTTGTCGTAGAAATCAAGGATGATCTCTGCAAGCGGAAACTCGAAATCGAACTCCACCCGACTGGTATCGATGTAGCTCATGTTGAGGTAGACGCCGCGTCGCTCTGTTCCCAGCGTCATGATCGGCCCGATGTAATCCGCCGGCGCGACGATGCGCGCCTTCACGTAGGGCTCCTCGATATGAGCCACTGTTGAGCCATGCGGCATGAGCGACGGATTCTCGAGAAGCATCATCGACCCGTCGTTCAGATGGACGTGGTACTCAACGCTCGGCACCGTCGTGACCAGATCGAGATCAAACTCCCGCTCCAGCCGTTCCTGCACGATCTCCATGTGGAGGAGTCCCAGAAAGCCGCATCGAAAACCGAACCCAAGAGCGGTGGACGTCTCCGGCTCATAGTGAAGTGAGCCATCGTTGAGTTGCAGTTTCTCGAGCGCGTCGCGGAGATCGGTGTACTGATTCGGGTCCGTTGGATAGATACCCGCGAACACCATCGACTTTATGTCCTTGTAGCCGGGCAGCGGTACCGCGGCGCGGCGGTCCGCGTCGAACACCGTGTCCCCTACACGCGTTTCTTGCACCCTGCGCACATTCGCCACTACGTAACCGACTTCTCCCGGGCTCAGGAAATCAGTCTTCACCTGCCGCAACTGGCTGTAACCAACCTCCGCAACTTCGTAAGTCTCGGTGCTGGCGCCAAAGGTGATGTGCATACCTGGGGTTATCGTACCATCCACCACCCGTATCGTGGGAATCGCCCCACGGTAGCGGTCGTAGTAGGAGTCGAAGATGAGCGCTCGGAGCGGAGCATCCGGATCGCCTTCAGGCGGGGGAACAACCTTCACCACCTGCTCGAGCAGATCCTCGATTCCGATCCCTTCCTTGGCGCTTACCAGGAGGATATCCTCGATTGCGACGCCCAGAAGGTCGGCCAGCTCGCGCTGCCTCCGACCGGGTTCCGCGCCCGGGAGATCGATCTTGTTGATCACCGGGACGATAACGAGCCCCGCATCCAGCGCGAGAAAGAGATTAGACAGAGTCTGTGCCTGCACCCCTTGAGACGCATCCACCACCAGGATGGCGCCCTCGCAGGCGGCGAGAGAACGCGAGACTTCATATGTGAAGTCCACGTGGCCCGGCGTATCAATGAGGTTGAGCTCGTAGCTGCGGCCGTCGCGCGAGTCGTGATTCATTCGAACGGCGTTCAGCTTGATCGTAATTCCCCGCTCTCGTTCCAGATCGAGAGTGTCAAGGACCTGATCCTTCATCTCGCGCTTGCCAACCGTGCCGGTTGCCTCGATGAGACGATCGGCAAGCGTTGACTTGCCATGGTCGATGTGCGCGACGATGCAGAAATTGCGGATGTGATCGAGCTTCAAAGTTGTCTCGGGATTCGGGCGTTTCGCCCTGGAATCACGAAATATAACGGAGCTTCGACCTTTGGCGCCTAACTGGCGCGCGGACGGCTAGCGCGGTCCGCTCAGCTTGCGCCGGGTGTCCTGCGTCCCACACCGCGACTCGGCGCAGCCGAAGGCTGTGCGCTGCGCGAGTCGCTACGAGGCTCGGCCCGCCTGTCGCTGCCTGCGCCGGGGTCACGCCGCGGCTCCTGTCTGGGCGGCTCACGGCGCGGCTCCGAGCGAGGCTCGTTGCGTGGCTCACTGCGAGGTTCGTTACGTGGCTCACTGCGAGGTTCGTTGCGTGGCTCGCTGCGAGGTTCGGGGCGCGGAAAATCCATGGGTGCGCGGCGAGGCTGCTCGTCCGCCGGTAAGCGAGTCTGCCCACCTAGCGGCTCGCGACGCGGCTTGTCGTCGGTATCGCGTGGCTCATCGCGCCTCGGTGTGTCGGTGCCGGGATAGCGCCGTGTGACATCGACACGATCGCGCTCGTTTCCAACTCGCCTGAGCTCTTCACTGACGAGACCTTGCTCGCCGCCTCCACTCCCAGGGCCGTCTGCTACTTCTCGCACCCGCCTGCCTGTGCCAATTACCGCGCCCCCCCCCGTTCCGACTCCACCGACGCCGGTGATGTTATTCGATCCAGGACGCCTAGGATCCCCGTCGGTTATCCTGCGCCTCCGGTCTATTACATTGCCCGGCTGAATGGCGACGGGTTGTGCGGAAGCCGTCTTGAAATCGAAGCGCGAGCGGATCCTGGATTCGTTGACGTAAACCGCTCTATTGGCGCGGCGACCGTAATAACCGTAATAACCGTGGCCTCCATAATAGCCGTAGCATGGATGGAAGTACGGATCGTAATAGTTCCCGCACGAGCGGAAGCCGACCCCGATCACGAAGTATGGCCAGTAGACATGCCACACTGGGTCGTGCCAGTGGCTGTGGTGAAAATGATCGTGATAGACGTCGTGATGATCGTAATAGCTGGCGTATCGTAGCCGCCGTTCGACGGAGTAATGCACGTAGTCGAGTGCATAGTCACTCTGCGGGTCGCTCAGCATCTGCCTGGCAAAGTCATGCATCGCTGTGAACGGCTCGCTGCGTGTCCGGTCACCGATATGGCTATACTCCCAGCCGCCCTGGCTGCTGATGTGGCCGGTTCTGAAAGGCTCGTTCGATGCGATTGCGAAGACGTATCCGAGCCCGGTGTACTCATCGTCCACATAAAACGACTCGCGGCCACGGCGCGATGCGAGTCGTGTTTCGCCCTGCCGCATGAAGGCATCATCGCGGGGGTCCGCTGGGTATAGCACGGTGATACGGCCTTCGGTATCCACGCGAAACACCATCACATAAGCGCCATCTTCCGCACGCACGTACGCACGCACTCTGTCGCCCTGCCGGAAGACTCGATCACCCGAGAGCCATACCTGCACTTCAGGCGTACGGTCGAAGACCCGACTCCGCACCGGCGCGTCGGGCGCCCGGTCTTCCTGGCCCACCCCAGCACTGGCGCAAGCCGAGGCCGCGAGTGCAAGCAAACCGCTTAGTACGGAACGCGTTCTCATGACTGCCATCCAGGCGAGGAGTTCACGTAACTAACTGCATTCGTCGTGCCCCGGGCAACACCATACTGAAAGTATTATGTCGCAACAGCTTTGCTGTCAATAAGAACAGCGTCAATGAGATCATGTCACATGCGAGCGACATGGGTAGGCGCCGATTGTGGACAGTAGTAGTGGATAATTAGCTTCCACCGGCCAATGGACATCGCCAACGCCCAGCGAGCCGATCTTCTGGATCCGGCCACTGTCGCCGCGCTCGGACACATCGAGATCGTAGCGCGATGGGTGGTGGATGGCTTTCTCACAGGACTCCACCGCTCGCCGCGCAAGGGATTCTCGGTGGAGTTCGCCGAACACCGTCCTTACCAACCCGGTGACGAGCTGCGCTACGTGGACTGGAAGATCGCAGCGCGATCGGACCGGTGGGTGGTGAAGCAGTTCGAGGAGGAGACGAATCTGCGGGCGACGATCGTGCTCGACGTTAGCCGCTCAATGGCGTGGACGGGTTCACCTGACCGGCTGACCAAGCTTGACTACGCGGAGAGGCTGGCCGCCGCTATTGCGCTTCTTCTCCTGCGCCAGAGGGACGCGGTAGGGCTTGTCAGGTTCGACGACGTCATCCGCACGGCCATTCCACCGCGAGTGCGCAAGGGACATTGGCGCCGCCTCGTCGCGGCCCTGAACGAACCAGGTCGCGGCCAGGCTTCGCGCGCGCCCGACGCGCTGGTGCAGGCTGGCCGCCTCATCACCAGGCGTGGCATGGTCATTCTGCTATCCGATCTTCTCATGGAGCCGGACGAGGTCACGAGACACGTCCGCGCGCTGAGGCATGCGGGCCATCACGTGACGGTCCTGCACATTATCGATCCCGCGGAGCGTGAGCTGCCCTTTGCGCACGATGCGATTTTCGTGGATCCGGAGAGTACGATCGAGGTAGCAGCGACCGTCGCCGATGTTCGCACTGCTTATCGCAGCACCGTTGAAGCTGCGCTCCGCGAATGGCGCTCGGTGCTATCGTCGACAGGAGCCGTGTACGAAACCATTTCCACCGATTCGCCGTTCGGCGTTCCGCTGAGACGCGCATTTGCGGTACGCCAGCACATGCCCTGATGGATTTTCTCTCGCCGCTGTATCTCCTGGCAGGCGCCGCTGCTGCTGTGCCCCTGCTCCTTCATCTGATGCGCCGGCGAATCGGCACGCGCGTGGACTTTCCCGCCGTCCGGTATCTGGCCCGTGCAGAGAAGGAGAACAGCCGCAAGCTTCGACTGAGGAATCTGCTGCTCATGCTTCTGCGCGTGGCGGCTGTATTGCTCGTGGTGGCTGCCGCTGCCAGACCGGTAGCAAAGATCTCCGGTGGCGGCCACGCTCCCACCGCTCTGGCGATCGTGCTGGACAACTCTCTCAGCACCAGCACGATAATCGGCCGCGGCCCCGTCCTGGATGAGCTCAAGGCCCAAGCGACAGCCGTGGCGAAACTGGCCACGGAGGAAGACCGGCTGTGGGTGGTGACCGCGAATGGCGCCACGTTTGGTGGTGGACGCGGCGCGGTGCTCAACGCCATCGCAGGCGTGGAACCGCTGGCAGGCTCGGGCGATCTGGACGCAGCTTTTGCACGCGCCAATTCTCTGGTGCGTAGCGCTCAGGCACAGGAGCGCGAGATCGTTGTGGTGACCGACGGTCAGGCATCCAGCTGGCGTTCCGTGCGTGGAAGGCAAGACATGCGCATCACGGCATTTCAGCCGCGAGGTGAGCCGCCATCCAATCGTGCAGTGACGTACGCCGCGGCATCACCGGTGCGATGGACCCCGCGAGGCGCGGTGCGCGCCCGCGTTCAAACACCGGATTCGGCGACATACCGCATCTCGATCGAGGGACGCACGCTTGCTCGAGGCACCGCGACACGCGACGAGGAGATAATCGTTCGCGCGGCACCGGCTGAGCGCGGCTGGACCGCCGGCACCATGGAAGTTCAGCCGGACGAGCTGCGGGGAGATGACTTGCGCCACTTCGCAGTCTGGATAGGGCCGGCGCCAGGCGTAACCGTGCACTCTACGCTCGGGATCTTCGCTTCCAGTGCAGTCGACGCGTTGGTTGAAGCCGAGCGAGTTGCGGCGGGTGACGACCTTCAACTGGTGCCGGCAGACCAGGCCTCAACTCTTCCAGCTCTGTTGTTCGCGCCGGCGGATCCGGTGCGTGCCGGCGTAGCAAACCGTACTCTCGAGCGTCTTGGCGTCCCATGGCGGTTGGGTCCGGTGAGGCGCGCGCGTAGCTCGATAATTTCGCGGACGGGTGTCGAGCGCGCACTCGACGGAGTTACCGTCTCCCACCGGTTTGTTCTCGTACCGCGCCCGGGAGAGCCGGCGGACACCTTGGCCATGGCGGGAGGCGAAGCGTGGATCGTCGCGGGCAAGGGTTACGTGCTGGTAGCCTCGCCCTTGACTCCCGAGGCTAGCGATCTGCCGATCAAGGCTGCCTTCGTTCCGTGGCTTGGCGAGGTGATCTCCCAAAGGCTTTCGGAAGACGCGGGCGGTGTCATGTCGTCCAGGCCCGGAGCACAGCTCGCCCGCCCGCGCGGCGCTCTGGGGCTCGAATTGACTGGCGGGGAGCGACTGGCGCTAAGGAGCGACACGATCACCGCACCAGATATTGCCGGCTCCTATTTTTTTGTCAGCGGCGAGCTGCGTGTCGGGGCGCTGGTCGTGAACGCGGAGCCTGAGGAGTCGGATTTGCGCAGGCTGTCGTCTAACGCGCTGCGTGCCAGCCTGGGTGCCTATTTGGTCACCGATGATACTCTGCGGCTTGCATCAGAAGTCTTCTCTTCGGCGCCACGACGCTCGGTGATGCTGCCAATACTCCTCGCCACGCTGGCCATTCTACTCGTGGAATCCGTGCTCGCCGGAGCGGGCCACAGAGCCAAGAGCACCTAGCCCCACATCCGGTGCCCCTCCCGATAATTCTGGACCACATCGAGCGTCTTCCGGTATTCGCGCATCTCGTCAACATCATGCCGGCTCCGGGTCGCCGAGTCTCTGTAGGAGGCGTACCAGGTTCGAGCAACGCGGCCATCGTTGCGGCGCTCGGGCGGCGGATTGGACGCAACCGACTTTTCGCGATTGTTGCCGAGACGTTGCCAGAAGCTGAGCGGTTGCTGGCGGACCTCGAATCACTGCTCGAGGACTCCACTGTCGCGCTGTATCCGCCGCGCGAGGGATTCGGCGAAGCCGAACCGCATCTCGAGATTGCAGGGGAACGAGTGGAAACGATGGAGCGGCTCGGGCGTGGTGCGGTTGGACTTCTGATCACCACCACCCGCGCCCTTCTCGAGCGAACTCACCTGCCCGCTGCGCTGAGCGCGGCTCGGCTGGAGCTGCGCAAAGGCGACACCCGGCGGCTGCAGGACCTGTCAGAGCATCTCGTGTCGATCGGCTTCGAGCGAGTGCCGCTGGTGGAGGACGTCGCACAATTCAGCGTCCGCGGGGGCATTATCGACATCTACGGTTTCGGAATGGCTGACCCCGTGCGGCTCGAGTTCTGGGGCGACGAGATCGAATCCCTGCGCCACTTCGATCTGGTATCGCAGCGTTCGACGCGTGACGCGGATATGGCTCTCGTGCTCCCCGTAGACGGACGCGAAGTACCTGGTACGGACGAGCCCATTCGTGGCACGTTGAGCGACATGTTGCCGCCTGACACCATCGTGTTCGTGCCCGGGGGAGATCGTATCGCGCTGGAGATGCGTCGAACGTGGGAAGAAGCGAGTCACCATATCGATCTCGCCAGGCGCCGCGGAGAGGATGCGGCCTCACGCCACGAGCTGTACCAGCCGCCGGAAGATTCACTTCGGACGCTTCAGGCGTTTTCGACGATCGTGCTGATGGAGCCGGGTACCGCGGAGTCTTCGGCCGCGGATGTGGTCTTTCCCATGCGCTCGGCCGAGCCCATCGGACGCGACATCGCCCTGCTGCGCCGGATAGTGCGCGATGATCTGCAGACGATAATCCTTTGCGACAACGCGGGCCAATGTGAGCGCCTGGACGAGCTGCTCAACGAGAACGCTCGTACTCCATCTCCGGCGGCCCTCGCGCTAGGCAGCATTGGCGGCGGCTTCGTCATACCCTTCGGCCATTCTGGCGGCGGTCTTCGCGTTCTCACCGACCACGAGATATTCCGCCGAGAACGGCGAGTACGGCGCTCCCGACGCTACTCGGCCGGCATCTCGCTCGAGACCATCACTGCTCTCAAGCTGGGCGACTACGTGGTGCACCTGGAGCACGGCGTCGGGATCTATCGCGGAATAGAGCAGGTGTTCGTCAAGGAAAGCACCATCGAGGTGGCGGTTATCGAATACGAGGGCGGAGATCGGCTGAACGTTCCCCTCTACCGAATCGATCAGATCGAGCGCTACCGTTCAGGTTCGGACTCGGATGATGCACCGCCTCCGCGCCTCCATAAGCTCGGTGGCAAACGCTGGAGTCAACAGCGCGATAAGACTCGCGCGGCGCTTCGCGACATGACGCTCGAGCTGCTGGATCTCTACGCGAGGCGGCGGATGGCCGTCAAACAGCCGGCCCTGCCGGACACATCGTGGCAGCGGCAGCTGGAGTCGTCCTTTCTCTTCGAGGATACTCCCGACCAGCGCCGTGCGACAGAGGACTTCAAGAAGGACATGGAGTCCACGCGTCCCATGGACCGCCTGATCGTGGGCGACGTTGGATACGGCAAGACAGAAGTCGCAATCCGTGCCGCGTTCAAGGCCGTGCAGTCGGGCCGCCAGGTTGCGGTGCTCGTTCCCACAACGATCCTGGCTGACCAGCACGAGCGCACCTTCAGCGATCGCGTTGCTGATTTTCCGGTGAGAGTCGCTGCGCTGAGCAGATTTCAATCTCAATCCGAGGCAACAGTCGTGCTTGAGGACCTCGCAGCCGGGAAGATCGACATTGTGATTGGTACACACAGGCTGTTGAGCCCGGATGTGAAGTTCCGGGATCTCGGGCTCATCGTGGTGGACGAGGAGCACCGGTTCGGGGTGAAACACAAGGAGCGCTTGAAGCAACTTCGGCTGGAGACGGATGTGCTCACGCTGACGGCGACCCCGATTCCCCGCACGCTTCACCAGTCGCTGGCCGGCCTGAGAGACATGACGCTGATCCAGACGCCGCCGCGCGATCGCTCTCCCGTCCTCACGTTCATCGAGCCCTGGGACGACGGCCTGATTGAAGAGGGCATCGCTCGCGAGCTCGACCGCGGCGGGCAGGTGTTCTTCGTTCATAACCGGATCGAAACGATAGATGCGATCGCGGATCACGTGCGTCGCCTCGCGCCCACGGCCAATGTGGGTGTCGCCCACGGCCAGATGCGCGAACGCGATCTGGAGCACGTCATGCATTGCTTCGTGTCAGGCGAGATAGGAGTCCTCGTGTCCACCATGATTGTCGAGTCCGGGCTCGACGTCCCGAATGCCAATACAATGTTTGTGAGTCGCGCTGATCGCTTCGGTCTTGCGCAGCTCTATCAGCTCCGAGGTCGAGTTGGCCGCTCGCACCGTCGAGCGAATTGCTATCTACTCGTGCCCGACGAGGTAGATCCGGACGCCGATCGCCGTCTGCAGGTTCTGGAGCATCACACGGAGCTGGGCTCCGGCTATCACGTGGCGCTCAAGGACCTGGAGATGCGAGGGGCCGGCAATCTGCTCGGTCCGGAACAATCAGGATTCGTCCAGGCTGTTGGCTTCGATCTGTATCTCCGGATGCTGGACGAGACCGTCAGCCGCATAGTGAAGGGAGATGATGCACCACCAGTCGTTCCAGCGGACGTGTCGATGGACGTGCCGGCGTTCCTTCCCGACAGTTACATCCCGTCCCAGGAAGCGAAGCTCGACATCTACCGGCGGCTCACGCGCATGACCGACCCAGCCGACATCGAGGCGCTCAGGGCGGAGCTTCGCGATCGGTTCGGTGCACTTCCGTCACCAGCGGAAGCCTTCCTTGCGGCCGCGCTTCTCAGGGTAATTGGCGGCCGGCTGGGGATCGAAGGCATCCTGGTGCGCGCGGATGAAGCCCGTATTACCTTTAATGGCTATGCTGTACCCAGACTAAAAGGGCTGACTTCCGCATTTCGCGAGGTGCAGTTCCAGGCTGAGGTGCGGCGCACGAACCCCCTTTCGCTCAAGCTTACTCGCCTGGGCGGTTCAGGAATCTTGGAAGGATTAGTGCGCGCCCTCGGTGGGCTGGGAACTTGAAAAAAAACAGCGAGTGTAGGCTGTACGGTGTGGGGTGTAGGCCCCGACACCCCACACCCCACACCCCACACCCTACACCCGCAATTCCTCAACCTATCTCCCGTCAATGAACCGTCCCCTTCTTGTTTTCGTCAGTGCCGTAAGCGCCCTTGCCGCGTGCGATGGCTTCAAGGAAGCCATGACAGCACACGTCGACGTCGTCGCCAGCGCCGGTTCGCAGAAGTTGTCCGTGGACAGGCTGTCTGAGCTGATCGGCAACTCGCAGGTTCCCATCAGCGCCGATGTCGCGAAGAGCGTGTCAGAGCTCTGGGTGAATTACCAGCTCCTCGCGCACGCCGCGGCGACTAACGACTCGCTCACTGACACGAAGCTCGTCGACGAGGCTCTGTGGCCGCTGCTCGCACAGGCGCGAGCCAACAAGTGGCACGAGATCGCGATGAAGAACCGAACCGTGCCAGATTCAGCGGGCGCGCGGGCGGCATACGACCAGAGCGAACTGCTTGCAGCCAGTCACATTCTCCTCATGGCGCCCGAACAAGGGTTGTCGCAGGGCGCAAGAGATTCCATCGGCAGGAAGGCTGCCACGCTGCGCCAGCAGGTGACGCAGACGAATTTTGCAGAGATGGCTCGGAAGAACAGCATGGATCAGCAATCCGCTCAGCGCGGAGGCGCGCTCGGTGTCTTTCCGCGCGGTGCCATGGTGAAAGAGTTCGAGCAAGCAGTGCTCGCACTGAAACCCGGGGAGATATCGCCTGTTGTGCGGTCATCATTCGGCTACCACATCATCCGCCGCGCGACCTACGCGGAAGTCAAGGATGAGTTCGCGCAAGCACTGGTGTCCAACTCCGCACGCTCGGCCGACAGCTTGTACATCGCGAAGCTAGTGGAGAGCGGTAACATCAAGGTGAGGGATGGCGCCGCGGCTACCGTGAGGGAAGTCATCAAGGATCCCAGCGCGCACGAGAAGAACAACGCCGTGATTGCGACTTCGAGAGCAGGCAACTTCACTGCCGGCAGGCTCGCACAGTGGGTCAAGGCGATGCCTCAGATGGCGCAGGTGCAGTCGATGCTGCCGCAGGCGGCTGACTCCGATGTCGTTAGCTTCGCCCGGAACTTCGTTACGAACGAGCTCGTTTTGCACCAGGCCGATAGCGCCAAGGTGGCGTTGGATCCCAAGGAAATGGCCGAGTTCCGCAGCCAGTTCGGCAGTCTCGTGACCGGATCGTGGGCGGCGCTCGGCATCTCGCCGGCGGCACTTTCGGACAGCGCCAAGTCCGCGAGCGAGCGCGAGCGCGTTGCCGCTGCTCAGATCGAGAGCTACATGGACCGCCTGCTGGCCAATCAGGCATCCTATGTCAACATACCAGGTCCGCTCCAGGCGGTGCTTCGCGGTACGTACGATTGGAAAGTAAATGCTGCGGGACTCGACAGGGCCGTTCAACGGGCTGGCAGCATCCGCAAGCAGGCAGACTCGGTTCGAGCGGCGCAGCGTCCGCCGTCCGCCGTTCCTATGCAGCCGCAGATGCAGACGCCGCCAACGCAGCGTCCGCCCGCGCAGCCGCCGTCTTCGCAGCCGGCGCCAAAAACGCCGTAACGGAATGAAAAACAGGGTGTAGGATGTCGGTGTCCCCGACACCCCACACCCCACACCCTACACCCGGTTTTCTCTTGAAGTCTCTACTGCCCGCGCTACTTCTTGCCGTCTCGGCCGTTGACGGGTCTTCCCAGCAACCAGCGGCGCCCGGGAACGGCCCGTCCGGGGGGGGCCTTCAGGTTGACCGCATCGTCGCCGTCGTCGGCAACAAGCCGATCCTGTGGAGCGACGTCATGGAAAACATGAATACGCTCGCCGCCCAAGGCCAGCGAGTTCCCACGGACTCAGCGGGGCTGCTCGAGCTTGCGCGCGAGGTGGTTGCCCGCCTGGTTGATGAAGAGCTCCTGGTTCAGAAGGCTCTGCAGGATACCAGCATTCGAATCACCGACTTCGAGCTTGTGCCCGGGGTGGACGACCATGTAAAAAAAGTGCGCGCGCGCTACCAGACAGAAGTGGAGTTTCGTGACCAGCTCAAGAGCGCGGGGTTCGGCAATCCAGAAGAGTTTCGCCGTTGGGTCACCGAAGAACAGCGTCGCGCCGCGCTTCAGCAGAACCTCATCGAGAAGATGCGACGTGACGGGAAAATCGTGCCGGCCCCAGTGTCCGAGAAGGATGTGACGGAGTTCTTTACCCAGAGTCAGGGCCAGCTCCCACGACTTCCCGCGACTGTCACCTTCAGACAGATAGTCATTGCGCCGAAGCCTTCGGACGCCGCTCACGAGGCGGCGCGGCTGAAGGCCGAGTCTCTGCTAGTGGAGATCAAGGCAGGCGGCAACTTCGAGCAGATCGCGAAACGCGAGACGATGGACGCGTCCACCAAGGAGATTGGCGGTGACCTGGGGTGGCGCAGGCGTGGCGAGTTCGTACCCGCGTTCGAGCAGTGGGCATTCAGATTGCCGCCTGGTGAGATGAGCCCGGTTGTTCGCACCAACTTCGGGTATCACATCATCAAGGTAGACCGTGTGCAACCGGCGGAAGCCAAAGTGCGGCATATTCTCATCCGCCCACGCATCGATTCTGTCAACATCGCCGCTGCTCGCGCTGAAGCAGACTCGGTTGTGACGGCCTGGCGCGCCGGCGTCAGCTACGACACTCTGGTAGCGAAGCATCACGATCCGGACGAGGAGAAACTGATCCCTCAGGCCTTTCCCAAAGCACAACTTCCGGAAGCCTATCAGAAGGCGTTCGAGGGCAAGGCGGCCAACGATATCGTGGATCCTTTCCCGATTGAAGATCAGACTCGTGGCGTGCCAAAGCTGGTCGTCGCGCAACTCATGGATGTACAGGAGGAGCGAGAAGCTACGATCACAGATTTCCGTGAGCGTATCCGGCAGCAGCTCGCTCAGGAGCGCGCGATCCGTCGCTTCCTCGACGGTCTGCGCAAGGAGACTTTCGTCTCCGTCAGGTTGTAGGTTTCTTCCGGGCGTTAACGGTGCGCATCGACGTCGCTCTCAAGCGCCTGCTGCTCGTGAAGAGCCGCACAGAGGGGAAGGAAGCTTGTGACGTCGGCTCAGTTTTCATCAACGGCTTTCCCGTCAAAGCATCAGCCGAAGTACAGCCCGGAGACGTTGTCCGTGTGGACTATTCACGCCGCACGCTCGAGATAGAACTGCTGGCCGAAGCAGGGAAGAGCGTGAGCCGCGAAAAGGCGAAGTCGCTTTATCGCGTGTTGAAAGATGAGACTGTTGCATGAACCGGGTGAGATTGGCCGTCACGCTAGGAGATCCGCGAGGAATCGGCCCGGAGATCGTGCAAAAGGCGTTGGAGGACGAGCGGGTCTGTGATGAATGCGAGCTTGTGCTGGTCGGACCGCGAGGGCTAGCGATAAGCGTTCACGAAGCAGTAGGCACGTGGCGAAGTCATGGAGGCTCCATGGACGTCGCCGGACGGATAAGTGGACGCGCAATAGAACGCGCGGTAGAGCTGGCGCAGAACGGAGTCGTGCAGGGCATCGTCACGGCTCCAATAGACAAACAGGCGCTGCTTGCCGGCGGTTATGACTACCCCGGTCACACGGAGATGCTTGCAAGGCTGACGGGAGCCAGCGTCGCCATGATGCTCGCCTCCGAGCGGCTGCGTGTTGTTCTCGCCACGACCCATATTTCACTTCGTGCTGTTCCGGCAGCCCTCACTCAGGCCGGCATTGTGCAAATTGCGCATATCACGCGCGAAGGCCTTCGCGACTGGTACGGTATCATCGCGCCACGGATAGCTCTGTGCGCGCTCAATCCGCACGCTGGAGACGGCGGGCGCTTCGGCACGGAGGACGAAGCCCTGCTTGCCCCAGCCGCTCGGGAGAGCGAGATCGCGGGCCCGTTTTCAGCCGACACGGTGTTCGTACGCGCCATGCGCGGCGAGTTCGACGTGGTCATCGCACCATATCACGACGTGGGCATGACTGCCATCAAGGTCGCCTCTTTCGGAAGTGCGGTAAACGTCACCCTCGGCTTGCCGTTCCCTCGAACGTCACCTGACCACGGCACCGCGTTGGACATCGCGGGTCGAGGGGTTGCCGACGCTTCGAGTTTCATCATGGCGGTACTCGAATGCTCCCGGATTGCCGGGCGAGGAAAAGCTTCATCGCGACGCTGAGATGTTCATGAGACGTTTGGTGGTGCTTGGAGCGGCTCTCCTGGCGTGCCGGCCGACGGTGGCGCCCATGCCGACCACCGCGCCCGCGACGGCTGCGACGCTTGCCGGTGGCGGGCCGGACACCGTCCGCCAGGCCGCGATCGCCGTGCGTTCGGACGCTGGAGCAATAGCTGCCATAGTACGCGAGGGAACCGGCGCGTCGTCACGCGCCGAGGCGGATCTGGCTTACCTGACCGATGTCATCGGCCCGCGTCTCACAGGGACTGATGGCATGCGGCGCGCCAACGAGTGGACGGTGCGGAAGTTTCGTGAGTACGGAATGGACAGCACGTGGCTGGAGGCGTGGCGATTTGGACGCGGCTGGCAGCGCGGACCGATGACTCTTCGGATGGTGATGCCGCACGAGCGCTGGCTCATCGGATTCTCGTGGGCATGGGCGCCAGGTACTAACGGCCCATTGGTTGGTCCAGTCGTGATGCTGGACGCGAGAACAGAGGCGGAATTCGCGGAGCGCTACGCTGGAAAGCTCAGGGGTGCGTGGGTGATGACGAGTCCGGCCATGCGAATGTGGAACCCGGACGGTCCGCCGATGACAGCGCGCGACTCGGCTGCTCGAGACTCCGTTCGGCGTGCACTTTTCCGGCAACCTGACCAGGCTCAGCTGAGTTACCGGCGGCGCATCCAGTCGCTGCTGGCTGCGGAAGGAATTGCAGGCGTGGTGAACAACGGCGCCAAGGAATTCTCCCTGCTCACCATGAGCGGATCGCCGTCGGTAATCCTGCCCTTTCCCACAATCGTCATTCCGGCAGAGACGTACATGCAGTTCCAACGTCTTCTGTCGGCTGGTGAGAGCGTGAGGCTGGAGGCCAACATATCCAACTCGTTCGGGTCTGACTCGGTCACGCAGTACAACACGGTTGCGGAGCTCCGCGGAACCGAGCGGCCGGACGAGGTCGTGCTCCTCGGTGCGCACCTCGATTCGTGGGACCTTGCCACGGGCACCACCGATAACGCCTCAGGCTCCATAGCCGTTCTGGAAGCGGCTCGGATTCTCAAATCTGCAGGTGTGAGGCCCCGGCGGACCATTCGTTTCGCGCTCTTCAGCGGGGAAGAGCAGGGTCTGTTTGGCTCGGTCGAATACGCAAACGCGCATGCCGCCGAGCTGGCCAGGTATCAGGCCGTTCTCGTACTGGACAACGGGAGCGGTCGCATCATCGGGATGTCGCTGCAGGGGCGCAACGAGCTCGGCAATCTGTGGAGGGACTTGTTTGCTCCGGTGAACGAGCTCGGTCCATTTCAGGTCCAGCGCAGGAACAAGGGCGGCACGGATCACTTGCCGTTCCTGGAGTACGGCGTTCCAGCCTTCAACTACGATCAGCTCCCGCGCGGCTACGACCACACGCATCACTCACAGGTCGACACGTTCGACCACGGTGTTCCTGCTGACGTCGCGCAGGCCGCGACCGTGATGGCGGCGACGGCGTACGGGCTAGCTAACCTGGTAGAGCTCTTGCCACGGGGAAGGATGCGGTAGTGCGTGGGAGTCGGGAGTCCGTACTGCGAGACGAACTACTCCCGACTCCCGACTCCCGACTCCCGACTCCCGTTTCTGGTTTCCCGACTCCCGACTCCCGACTCCCGGCCTCCGATCCTCGCAGCCTCAACGGCCAACTGATCTATCCTGCGGCCATCCATGGTGCGCACCGTGAACGCCGCGCCTCCCGCCGTTACTCGGTCGCCGGGAACTGGAACGCGTCCGAGCGAGCCGAACACGTAGCCGCCTATGGTCGTGTGGTCGGCGTCCGGAACGGAGAGTCCATGGTTCTCGTTCAGCTCACCGATATTCGTCTCGCCGGGAATAATGATTTCGCCCGGTCTCGCGACGCCCATCGGCTCGGGTGGCTCGTCGTATTCGTCGAGGATCTCGCCCACGATTTCCTCGAGCAGATCTTCCATCGTCACCAGACCGGCCGTCCCGCCGTACTCGTCCAGCACGATCGCGATGTGCTCCTTCAGCCTCTTGAAGTCCGACAGCACCTCTTCGACCTCACGCGTACCGGGGATGACGTGAACATCGCGCATGAGGGCACCGAGAGAAAACCGCGCGCTCGAGTCTCGGAGAACCGGCAGCAGATCTTTCGCTAGCAGGACACCGACGATATTGTCAATCGACTCGTCGTAAACCGGATAGCGTGAGAACTCGTGCTCGGCGATTAGCGCCACCGTCTCGTCCAGCGTTGCTTCCAGGGAAAGTGCGATGATCTCGGTGCGCGGTGTCATCACTTCGCGGGCGTTCTTTTCCGAGAACTCGAACACGCCTTCGAGCAACTCTGCTTCCGGCCTGAGCAACGCACCTCCTTCCTGGCTCCGTTCGACCAGTAGACGCAGCTCTTCGGACGAATGAACCGACTCTTCCTCGCTTTGTGCAAGATTGCGAAAACGCCCTTCCACCCAACGCGAAGTCCGGGTGAGGAGGAAAGTGAAAGGTGCCGCTACCCATGAGAACACCATGAGAGGCGGTGCCAGAAAGCGGGCGAGTTGCTCTGGCTGCGCCATGGCCAGTGTTCGTGGCGTGAGCTCGCCGACGATTATGTGGAGATAGGCTACTATGCCGACAGCCAGCACGACCCGAAGTGCCGATTCCAATCTGCCGCCTGGACCCACCTGCAGGTCCGGCAATGCTGTGGCAAGCAGCCAACCCAGTCCGAGGCTGGCCAGCGTTATGCCAAGCTGGCTCGCCGAAAGCATGCGGCGGGTATTGGCGACGGCGCGTAGCGCCCATGCAGCCGATCGCATCCCCTTGCGGGCCATGGCCTCCAGCCGGGAACGCCGCGCGCGCACGAGTGCGAACTCCGCGCCGACGAAAAATGCGTTCGCGAGTACGAGGAGTCCTATCAGCAGCAGCCGTACGATCACCTATTCAAGTTACTGGGTCCCCGTACGGCCACGCCAGCCTATTCTGCGGCGGTTCGGCTCCTTGCCGGTCTGATTGCCAGTGGGAGAGCATCACGGCCACTCGCACATGCCGGAAGCGGCATCCGCGGACCAGGGTCACCGCCTTCGTATAGCCCTGGTAATCACTTGCAGCATTCTCGCCCTCGAGGTAGCCGGCGGACTACTGTCAAACTCGCTGGCGTTGGTCGCTGATGCCGGCCATGTCCTTACCGACGCCGCGGCGCTGGCACTCTCGCTGTTTGTCAACTGGTTCTGCCGTCGGCCGCAGACTGACCGCCGGACCTACGGTTATCTGCGGTGGGAAATTCTCGCTGCCTTTCTCAACGGATCGACGTTGCTGTTGCTCTCTGCCTGGATCATCTGGGAGGCAGTCACACGCCTCCGGCAGCCGGAACCCATCGCCGGAGGATTGATGCTGGTGGTGGCTACTGTGGGCCTCCTCGCCAACGTTACGGCCGCCGCCGTCCTGAGACCCGCGAGTCACGGGAGTCTGAACGTGCGCGGCGCCTATCTACACGTATTGGGCGACCTCCTCGGATCTGTGGGCACCGTTGTGGCCGCGATCGCCGTGCGGTTCACGGGCTGGCTTCCCGCTGACCCGATAGCGTCACTCATCGTGACGGCGCTGATCGTCCGCGGCGCCTGGAACCTCGTGCGAGAATCCATAGACGTGCTACTCGAGTCAACTCCAGCGCACATTTCGCTCGGCAGTGTGCGCGCACAACTCGAAGTGATTCCGGGTATCGAATCGGTGCACGATCTGCATGTCTGGACGGTGACTTCAGGCGTCGTCGCGATGAGCGCGCACGCCGTGGTCCGCGAGCCGGATCGGCACCAGCACGTGCTCGAGCACGTCCACGACGCCATGCGCCTGTTCGGAATTCAGCACGTCACCATCCAGTTGGAGCGGCGACAGATGTACGAGCGCGAGATGCACTTGCACCCCTAGGGATTGGGGATTAGGGATTGGGGATTAGGGAGCTCCTCTTCACCAATCCCTAATCCCTAATCCCTAATCCCTAGCCCTTCCATATATGCGCTGCTGGAGCTGCGCCTGTGTGACGTAGTAACTGCGAGAGTGCCGCAGCGCCCCTGTGGTTCCGAAGGTGTTCTCGATCTCTGGGACAGGAGGCTTTGTTTCGCCGTCGCTCGCGGCCGACGGCGCCTCGCTGTTTGTGGATGG
>JBHENQ010000172.1:0-12707 GCA_046261975.1 Gemmatimonadaceae bacterium
GGTGATTTTCGAGACCGAGTGGTTCACAAGGTGGATGACCCCGCCCATCATCCCCGCCGGGCTGAGCAGTGCCGCGCCGAGGACCATGTAGGAGAGTTGGCCGATAGTCGAGTACGCCAGAAGCAGCTTGAGGTTGTCGAGTCGGAGCGCGTACGCGGATGCCATCAGGATTGTGAACGAGGACACGACCAGCGTGATCGTGCCGAGATCGAGCGCGCGCATCCACCCCTCGCCAAACACGTCGAGCATCACCCGAAGCAGCGCGAACACGCCGGCGTTCACAACTGCCACCGCGTGCAGCAGCGCGCTCACCGGCGTCGGCGCGACCATCGCCGCGGGCAGCCAGGCGTGGAACGGCATGATCGCCGTCTTGGCGATGCCGAATAGAAAGAGCAGATAGACGACCAGCAGGATTCCGCGCCCGCTCTCCGCGGGAAATACGCCTCCTGGACGGAACTCGAAGGTGCCCGAGTGCGTGAACGTGAGAATGATCGCCGGCAGGAGAAACGCGATACCAGTGCCGAGCTGATAGAAGAGGTATCTGCGGCCGCCTTTGGTCGCGTCGGGAGTATGCGCGTGCGTAACGAGCGGATACGTCGTGACGGTCAGCACCTCGTAGAACAGATACAGCGTGACGAGGTTGGCCGAGAAGGCGACGCCCAGGGTAGCCGCCAGGCTGAGGGAAAGAAAAACGTAGAACCGTGTCTGGTCGTGCTCCTGGAGCGCCCGCATGTAGCCGATCGCGTACACTACGGTGGGAACCCACAGAAAGGAGGCGACGGCGGCGAAGAGGATGCCGAGCGCGTCCACTCGGAGTGCGATGGAGACTTCGGGAATAAAGGAAAGAATCGTGTAGTGCAGCGTGTCACCGCCGCGGACGTGGCCGAGCATTGCGGCGACCACCGCGAACTGGAGCCCCGCGCCCAGGACCGAGATTGCGTCCCGTACTTTGGGGTTCTTCCCCGTGACGGCTATCAGCGCCGCGCCGACTAGCGGTATGGCGATGGCCAGGAGCGGAGTCACGGATTGAACGTCCATGCTGGTTCTTATCTCGTTGCGGCGCGGTCGGCCACGCGCGCCTGCGTCACCCGCTCGACGAGCGCGTCCACCGACCCGCCCGTGATGTGCAGAAAGCGGCCGGGCATCAGGCCTATCCAGAAGATCATCACGACGGCGGTTATCGCTATGACCGCCTCACGCGGGCGCAAGTCGTGGAGTGTGGCGCCCCCGCGTCTTACGGGGCCGAGGAACGCCTTCTCGTAGTAGAGGAAAAAGAACGCCGCGCTCAGTATTACTCCGAGCACTCCGGCGGTGGCCAGCGCCCAGTGAACGCGGAAGGCGCCCATGAGCACGAGGAATTCACCAATGAAGCCGCTCGTTCCCGGCACGCCGATTCCGGCGAGCCCTACCAGGAAAAAGAATGCCGCCAGCACCGGAACGCGGCCGGCGAGCCCGCCGAACGAAGACAGCTCCGAGGAGCCCGTGCGGGCGCTCAAGGCTCCGGCCATAAAGAGAAGAGTTGTCGCCACGATGCCCAGCTGAAATATGAGCAACACCGCGCCCTGGATCCCCTGCGCGTTCAAGGTGAAAACACCCAGTATCGCGAGCCCCACGTGAGCGATGCTGGCGAACGCGAGCAGGCGGCGAAGATTCGGTTGGGCGAGCGCGATCAGGCCCGCGTAAACGATGGCGATAGCACCGAGGGCGGTCATTAGCCAGGACCATTCGATGGCCGCTCCTGGCATGAGCGGAACCGCGACGCGCAGGAAGCCATAGATCCCCATCTTGATGCCGCCGAGGAATAGGCCGAGTCCGATCGGCCCTTCCGCGAGCACCGTTGGCAGCCACGTATGGAAGGGGACCAGCGGCGCCTTGACCGCGAAAGCGAAGGCCACAAGGAAAAAGATGAGCGTTTGGGCCTCGGGGGGGACCGGAACGGCCGGAAGCGATAACAGGTCGAACGAGTAGGTCGACTCGCCGGTAACCGCGCGGTAATTCAGGCCGAGCAATACGATTCCTACCGCGAGCGGCGCCGAGCCGAGCAACATGTACATGACGTATTTGAGCGCGGCGTGTTGGCGGTTCGGACCCGGGCCCCACGCGCGAATCAGGAAGTACGCCGGAACCAGCATCAACTCCCAGAAGGCGAAGAACAGGATCAGGTCGAGTGACGCAAACACGCCCATCGTCATCGCTTCGAGCAGCAGGAGCATCGCGAAGTAGGACTTGTACATGAATCGCACGCTCTTCCGCGAGATCAGCACCGCCGCGAGCGTGGCGAACGAGGTGAGGGGGAGAAAGAGTACACTGATGCCGTCCACGCCCAGGTGGTAGCCCGCCCCCAGCGTCTCAATCCAGTTCATTCGCTCCGCGAATTGCACGTCCTGAACTCCGGGCACGAACAGAGCGACGACCAGAACGGAGAGTAGGAGCTCGACGAGCGCCGCGGCGAGCACGACCCCGCGAACGACACGCTCGTCCCTGATGAATATCAGTGTGGCGGCCGCGAGCGCTGGAAGGAAGACCAACACGCTCAGCACAGGAAATCCGATCTGATCCGCAGCGAGGACTTCCGGCACGCTCATCGGGCGCCCACTATCTGCTCCACGTGTTGCTCCACCGCGCGCAGCGATCCGCTCATCGCCCGCAGAAATGGGATCGTGTCCAGGCCGATCCAGAAGATCATGAACCCCAGAGCGATCCCGATCACCCGCTCCCGAAACCGGAGATCAGGGAGCTTGGGCGCGAGCCCAGCGCTGGGCGAACCGATGAATCCCTGAAGAAAGAACCAGAGGAAGTAACAGGCCGTGAGAAACGTTCCGACCCCAGCGGCGACAGCGATGGCCCAGTGAACCTGGAACCCGCCGAGCATCACGAGATGCTCACCGTTGAAGCCGCCAGTTCCGGGCAGTCCCACGCCGGCCAGGGCGATGATCAGATACGCGGCAGTGAGCCAGGGAGCTCTCTCCACGAGCCCGCCCATGGCAGACAGGTCGGGCGCACCGATACGGCTATACAGGAATCCCGCGACGAAATACAGGCCGGCGCCCGTGATTCCGAGGTTGATCATCTGCAGCAGTCCGCCTTGCAAGCCGTAATGAGTGAACGCGAACAGCCCCAGCATCACGACGCCCATGTGGCTCAAGCTGCTGAACGCCAGAAGCCGTCGCAGGTTCGTCTGGACCAGTGCGATCACCGCTCCATAGAGCATGCCCGCGATGCCGAGCGAGAGCATAAGCCAGGCCCATCGCTGCGCCGCGTCGGGAAGAAGCGGAATGAGAAATCGAATGAAACCGTAGGTCCCCAGCTTGAGTCCCACCAGAAAGACACTCATCCCCACGACGGGTCCCTCCTCCAGCACCTTCGGCATCCAGGTGTGGAAAGGGAAGACCGGCGCCTTGACTGCGAAGCCGAAGAACATCAGAAAGAACACGATCGTCTGCAGCTCGCTTGCGATGGGGGCGCGCAGGAGCTCCACATAGTCGAACGACACCTTGCCCGCGTGCGCGTGTGCGTCCACCCCCAGCGCTACGATCCCGGCAAGCATGAGCGCCGAACCGGCGAGCATGAACGTCACGTACTCCCGCGCCGCACGCTCGCGATTCGTTCCGGTACCCCAGCGCGTGATCAGGTAGTAGCTGGGCACGAGTTCCAGCACGAAAAAGATCCAGAACAGCACCAGGTCGAGCGAGACGAAGGCGCCGATCATCGTGGCGTGCAAGGCCAGGGTGGCCATCAGGTAGCGGCGAGCGTCCGCCTTGGCGGCGTACTCCGCGTAGATCACCACCAGGACGGTCAGCAGCGCTGTGATGGGGACGAAGAGGATGTTGATTCCATCCACTCCCAGATAGTAGGAGACGCCGAGCCAGGGGATGGGTCCGAGCTTCTCGACGAACTGAATGTCGGCTACCTCGGGAACGAATGCGACCGCGAGGATGGAAGCGAGAACCAACTCCGCGACGGCACCTGAGAGCGCGATCGGATAAATCAGCTTCTCGGTCCGCGTAAAGTGAAGAACGATGATCACCAACACGGGGAGGAACAGGAGCAGCGACAGGACCGGGAACCCGATCTGCTCGAAAGCGTACACTTCCTTCAGGTCCATAGAAGCTCCGCCACAAGCGCGAGGAGCCATGCCGCTACGATAAAGCCGATCACGAGTCGCTTGCCGAGCAGCTCTTCGATGTGGATCAGAACGCTGGCGAACCGACTGCTGGCACGCGGCATCTCCACGTGAATCCCGGATTGGAAAACAATGCGCTCGAAAGCCGCCGATATCCTCGCCACCAGTTCCGCGAGGTCGTCCACCAGATCGCCTGACCGTTCGATGACCGACTTCTCGAACCAGGTGGAGATGCCGGACGCGGTCCCAACGAGGCGTCCACTGGCGCCACCGGGTGAGTGCCGCTCAACCTCGGTCTCCACCCAGCCGGTGGCGTCAGCGCTCACACGCGTCATCCAGCCCAGCGCGCCTGTCGCGTCGCCGATCTCCGTTTCGACACGTCTGGCGGTGAGAGCGCTCGTACGCGTCAGCCAGCCGATGACGCCGGTGGCCTCCGTCTCCGCCGCGTCCTTCTCCCGCCGCTCCTCCTCCTCCCAGGTCGAAGTGGGCATAGGCATCTCGCCGCGGGGTGCAACGATCGCTCCGGCGGCTCGGCTCGCGAGCAATCTCTCTTCCCAGGTTTCAACCGCGGTCCGGACCTTTTGTGGCGCAGGCGCCGCGCCGGTGAACCAGTCGATGACATTGGTGTCGAACGAATCGAGCGCGCGTCCTAGAGTCTGCACCGGGCGAATTACAAGCGCGCCATATGATTCGTCCAGCCAGAACCTGTTGAGAACGAGGTTGTACAGTCGGCGGCGCCGGAAGAACATCAGCCCCGGTTGCTCTGGTCGGAACCGGTCCACGTACAGCGTCGTAAACCAGGCGGAAAAGAGGAGAAGGACGAGGAGGCCGAGAAGAAGCAGAACGAGCACCCAGCTTCCCGGCGGTAGTCCCGGGTTCGTCGCGACGGCGGGTGCGAGGAGTTGCTGAAACCAGCTCCCCGGAGCGCCTCCCGGAAGCAGTCCGATCGCCAGCCCCACCGCAGCCAGCGCGGCCAGGAGTCCCAGTAGCTGTACCGCCATCGAGGTGGGGCTCGGTCGGAGGTGGTGGCCTCCGTGCGTCGTGTTGTGAAGCGCGACGTGCGCCATCCTGGCCGCCGCGAACGCGGAAGAAAACGCGGCGATGAGCCCGAGAGCCAGGAGAATCGAGAAGCTGCCACCCGCCGCGCCTCCGATCATGTCGCTTCGCCACCAGCGGAACAGCAACGCGATGGCGACCAATCCCGACGAGGCCACCAACGCGAGGGTGAAGAGAGCCGGCACCGGCTGCCTCGCCGGTCCACTCTCTCTCACATCCGCGCCGCCGTGAAGGTGGTGCAGAATGGACGGAGCGGTGAGGAACAGGTAGGTCTTGAAGAACGCGTGCGCGGCCAGGTGAAAGATCGCGATCGGGTAGGCGCCGAGTCCGCACGCCAGAAACATCAATCCGAGCTGTGTCGTCGTGGAATAGGCGAGCACGCTCTTGATGTCGGTTTGAACCAGCCCGACCACTCCGCCGTATAGCGCGGTCGACGCTCCGACAAGCGCGACGACCAGCAGCGCGTCGGGCGCGTTGTCATACAGTACCTGGCTGCGGCTGATCATGTACACGCCGGCGGTAACCATGGTTGCCGCGTGGATCAGGGCGCTCGAAGGGGTGGGCCCCTCCATTGCCCGTGGTAGCCACGTCGCCAAGGGCAGCTGCGCCGATTTACCCACGGCCCCAAGCAGCAAGCAGAGCCCGATCGCGGTCGCCGTCCCCGTATCGACATCCGGCACCCGGGCGAATACGTCCTGGTAGTCGGTCGTACCGAGGTTGGCGAACAGGAGGAATATCCCGAGCAGGAAGCCGGCGTCCCCGATCCTATTCATGACGAACGCCTTCGTGCCCGCCTGTGCCGCCGCCGTACGGTCCTGGTAGAAACTGATCAGCATGTACGAGCACACGCCCACGGCCTCCCAGCCGAGGAACAGAAGGACGTAGTTGTCACCCATGACAAGAACGAGCATCGCGGCTACGAACAGCGGCAGGACGCTGAAGAAGCGCGAAAACCCCTTCTCGTTATGCATATAATCGATGGAGAACACCGCGATGAGGAAACTGATGCTCGTCGTCACCAGCATCATCACCGCGGAGAGCGGATCGATGAGAAAGCCGAAGTTGACGGCCAGGTCACCACTGGTGAACCAGCGGCCGATCAGCACCTCCCGCGGAAAGGGATTGAGGACAACCTGGACGAGAATCCAGGAAGCGCCCAGAAACGAGAGGAGGATCGCGCCGCTAGATACCCGCACCTGGAAGGCGCGGGGGTAGCGTTCGCCCAGCATGCCGTTGACGCCGTTGGCCAGGGCGGCCAGCAGCGGTAGCCCCGGAATCGCGGCTACGACGATCTCAAACACTCGCGGCCCCTGATTCTCCCGCAAGTCGCCCGTCGCCGCGGCCCTGGACGATCAGTGCGGGGCCGAGGAAATCGGTTTTTCCCTTGTACCACTCGAAGGAAGACTGAACCACCGGCAGCTCTGTCAGCGGCTCATCCCACGCGACGAATCCCTTGCCGGGGACGAACAGAGTGAACTCACCGCTGTCGGGATTCATCGCGATCAGGTGCACCCATTGATTGTCCAGAAGCTCGCGAATTGCAGCCTGCCGGCCGTAGATCCCACCCAGCACCTCGTTGCTGGCCTCGACGATGAGCTGCAAGCGCATCGCTTCGTGAACCTCGACCATTTGCTTGGGCAGCCCGGTGCGCAGGTCACTCATCGCGCCTTCCATGACTCCGACCAGTCCGCATACGTTGTGGGGGACCTTCGTGTCAGACCCCCACCTCTGATTGTCCACGGTCGAGAAGTAGTACTCCAGGTTTATCCCCGCGCCTACCGGCCCGACAGCGAGGAGAATTCGCTCAAGGATCGAACCGCTTGGATCCTGTGACGGATCGTACGAGATCACGAACGCGCGACGGTCGAGAAAGAGTCCTTGCGTGGCGGAGCGCCGGCCGACCACAGCGCACGCGTTCGTGGCATGGCCCCACTCCGGGCGCACCTGGCTCAGGTTGTTGGCGCGGCCCTCGATGTGTCGCAGCGAACGCCGGGGTGAGACGTCCTTTGGAGCGGAGGCAAAGCGGCGGCAGCGCTCCTGCGCCGACCGCGCGCGAGCCTCATCCAGGTCGGCTACGAGTCGTCGCCAATCCTCCCGCTGCGACACGGGAATGGATTCTGTATCGAAGTAAGTCATCAGCTCCGAGCAAGTATTGTGCTGGGCACCCACGAACCAGGTGTCGTCGGGAATGTCGATGCCGCGCTCCCGCAGCTTCGCGCGAACCGCCGGCCGGTTCGCCATCCCCGCGAACGCTCGCCCGTTGGGACCGCCGTGCTTGCCTCCGCATGCTCCGCAGTCGTGGGCCGACTCGTGAGGATTGTTCATGCTCGAGGACCCGTGGCCGCAAACCACGACGAACCGTCCGAATCCGTAAGTGAGTCCGGTGTTACGCAGCATCGCCTCGATGCGATCCGTCTGCTCGTCGGCGGTGAAACCGAGCTTGACCGCGGGCGCGTGCTTGCCGATCTCTTCGTCGTCCGACGAGAGTGTCAGCATCGTCGCCACTGGAGGAATGAATCGTCGCCGGAGTCGCTCCACCATCTGAGCGTACCCAAGCGGAATGAGAATTCGCCCCAGCAAAGGGACCGCCTGCAGTAACCCAAGCAGGTCGATCAGGAAATACGCGGAAAGCGCGTTGCGTTTCACCTCCCAATATGTGTTGTGCAGCGCCTCGTTCCATTTGGCACGGCTGTGCCGTTTTTCCGCCTGTTTCGCCTCAGTCGGCCGAGGAACCTCCTCCACCCGATGTCCCGGGACGATCACCGGCGGACACAGCGGCACCGTCTCGTGGGTTCCGAGGGCGCTGTAGTTGATGGCGACGCCGAAGAAACCTGCCGCGCCGAGCGTCTCATAGGCCGGGTCCAGCTCCTCGAAGTGGCGGTGAATCGCCTCTTCGCGCTCGTCGATACAGAAGATTACCTGCGCTTTTGGTCGCGTCGGGCGCGTCCGCCAGCGTCCCTTTCCGCGGTTGTTCGAGAGCGCGTTCAGCACCTCATCTCGGTAGTGGCGCTCGTACGCGGTCAGCCAGACCGGCCCGTGTGAGGAGGCGGGGAAGGCGTCCAGCGCGCCGACCATTCTGTCACGCGTGGCGGGGCCCAGCGAGCGAACGTCGTCGCCGGTGAGCCGGAGCAGCTGAGCGAGACGAAAAAGTCGCCACGCGCTGCCGTGAATGGTCGGCCCGCTCTCGCCATCCGAGCGGCCGCTCTCCCGATAGGCCCAGATTTCGTCGGCGACCGTATCCCACGCGTCGTCCGCCTCGGCGGCGTTGAAGCGCTTCTCCACAAGCGCGCGTGCCCTTTCCGCAACGTGATCGAGCAAGCTGCCACGAAAGAGCTCTCGCCGAACGAAGAACTCGGAGCTGTGTGTCTGAAAGTGGCGCTGAAGCGCTTCGACGTCGCCGTCGAGCTGCCACCGCCGCCGGCAGATATCCCGGACTATCAACGTCTCATAGAACAGCCTCACCGCCAGATACTGTACCAGATCGATCGGCTGAACCTGCTGCCGCGTGTAGGCAGGCCGGCGCGCCCGCCAGTTGATCAGCCCTCCCCACCCGGGCAGCTGCACCAGCAGACGGCCCAGATAATCGCCCCAGTGGTCTTGGTGCACACCAAGGGTGAGGAGTTGCTCGATCACTGCGTCCTCGGCGAGGGCCGGCAGGTGATGGAGAGCATTCCGCCATCCCGGGAGGCCTTCGAGATCGAAGATGCGCTCAGATGCGGCGAGACTCCGCCACGCGTCGTAGAATCCGAGAGCGCGGCCGGGCATTCGCCACGCCGCCTGTCCCTCGTCCAGAAACGCGGCGCAGCGCCGAATCATGTATGCGTTCACGCGCTCGTTGACGTCTTCGCCGGTGAGGTTGCGGAGCACGTCAGCGTGCGAGCGCAGGCGTCCCAGCTCGCCGAGCTCCCTGGCGAGCTCCGCCTGAACATGCTCGCGCATCTTTCGTCGCGGGTCGCGCTCGTGCAGGCGCGCGAGCAACACTGTGTGCTCACCTTCGTCGGGCCGAAGCGAGACCAGCGCATCGAGTGCTCCGAGCCCACGCCGATTCAGCTCGTTCGCACCGAGATCGTGCAGTACGAACCAGCAAAGGTGGGCCATTTCCAGCGCCGATACCTCGTCCTCCTTTCCGCGTTGTTGCTCGACCGGTTGCTCCATGCGCCCGCGGAGGCGAGCCACCTCGGTTTCCACAAGCTGCTGCACAGCCGCGTGCAGGTCCGCGTCAAGCGGTATCGGTGGACCACCCCACCGCTCCATGTGGCGAAGCTTCTCGTTCATCTGCTCGAGCAGCCCGTCAGCCTCCTGTTCCTGAAAGTGGCGCGGATCAGTGGGCGAAAACGGATCTTCCAGAGCGTAGCTCCCAAGGCATGCCCCCCAGAGCGAGAGCACGGTGTACGCTTCGAGGTCCGAGTTGAAGTGTGTCGCAATCGCGCCGTACGTGCCGCGTGTTCCGAAATGGCGCTCACTCAGCTTCGTCACCCAGCCCGACTCGGCATGAAGCCACAGCTCGTGGGTCCGCCCGCGCTGCGCGCTCGGGACGTCGCGGAACCGTTCATCGATGCAGCGGAGATAGTCGCCCCAGCGGTCAGGGGGAATCTCGAGCTTTTTCAGCCAACGCGCCGCGGACCCGGAAGTCGAAGCGGGCGAGGACGGTTCGCCGCGGGGTGAGGGGGATGCGGGTTCCCGCCCGGGAACGCTCAGGTCGGCTGCCAGTGCCCGGACGACCTCCGAGTACACACGTCCGGCGAGGTCGAGGTTTGTGTGATAGCCGATCCAGTCACTCAGCGTCCAGTCCTGCCCAACGCGGTCGAGCGAGCGGCGCAGGTCCGTCGCGGCCCGCTCCCTTAGCGCCGCCCGTATCGGCGCGGGCAGGTCGTCGCGCAACCGCCGTGTCGCGTCGCGCTCTCGAATCTCGAAGTCCAGGCGACCGCGATCGAGGGATTCCGCCCCGAACAGCAGGTGCGCCCGATACACGTCACCGGCCGTGACCCGCCGATCGCCGATCGCGGCCACCACCTCGTCGGTCGCGAGAGCGGGACGAGCGTCGAAGGCGGCGCGCAGGTCGTTCTCAGTGATCCTGCCCGCAGCAGCCAGCGCGCGATATTCCTCGTTCCGCAGATACCCACGACCGCCAAGCAGTCGCTGCCCCTCTGCCAACGCCGTCTCAAAGGTCAGGTGCTGCAACCCGTGAAGGGTGTTGTGATGGATAAAGGTGGACATCGGCCCCTGACTGGGGAGCAGGTGGCTGCAGTGATCCACCTCGTGCTTGATGTGGTGCCTCAGCTCGTTGGAGATCGCGCCCGCCATGCGCCTACTCAAAGATCGCTGCCGCCTGTTCCATTGTGGCCCTCATCAGATTCAGGGCGACGCTTGGGTAGAGCCCGAGCAGGAACGTCAGGAAGGCGAGAGGAAGTGCGGCCGCAAGCTCCGCTCCGCGGATGTCGGAGATGTTGGCCCACCGCGGATTCGGCGGACCCATGAACATTCGGCCGATGGTGCGCAGCGAGTACGCAGCCGTGAGGAGAATGGCTACCATCGCCACGACTATGTAGAGACCCCAGCGCTGAAAAGCGCCGAGGAGCACGAGCAGCTCGCTGACGAACTGTGCCAGGCCCGGCATGCCCATGGAGGCGACCAGCGCAAGCGACATGAGAACCGAGAAGATCGGTATGCGCGTCGAAAGCCCACCGAACTCCGTCACCTCCCTCGTGTGCGTCCGCTCATAGATGACGCCGACTAGGAGGAACAGGCCAGCGGTGATGATGCCGTGTGTTACCATCTGCAGCGCGGCTCCCGAGAACCCCGAAGCGTTGAGCGCGGCGACCCCGACAATCACAAACCCCATGTGGCTGATCGACGAGAACGCGACCATGGCCTTGAGGTCGGTCTGTCGCCAGGCCAGGAGCGCTCCGTACACGATGTTGACGAGCCCGATCGCGAGAAGAACGGGCGAAAACCACTCCAGTCCGAGCGGCAGCAACGTGCTCAGCCGCATCAGCCCGTAGCCGCCCATCTTCAGCATCACCGCCGAGAGGATGATGCTCACGGGCGTGGGTGCCTCCACGTGCGCCAGCGGGAGCCACCCGTGCAACGGAAACGCCGGGATCTTCACCGCGAAGCCGAGGAAGAACGCTACAAAGGGAGCCATCTGGAACGCCTGGGTCCAGCCTCCCCGCGCCTGCAGCATCGCCATCATGTCGAACGTTCGCGGGTCTGTGTTCAGGTACAGCACGACGATCCCGAGGAGCATCGCGATCGACCCGCCCAGTGTGTACAAAAAGAAGCTCATCGTGGCGACGTTCCTCCGCTCGCCCCCCCACTGACCGATCAGAAAGAACATCGGAATCAACCCGATCTCCCAGAACACGTAGAACAGGAACCAGTCCTGCGCCACGAATACACCGAGCATGGAAAGTTCCAGAAGCATGAACCACGCGAAATAGCTCCTGACGCGCTCGGTGACGTTCCAGGAACTGAGGACCGCGACGACGGTAACCAGCGTGGTGAGAAGGACGAGCGGGAACGAAAGTCCGTCGATGCCGATGCTGTACCCCATCCCCAGCTCGGGTACCCATGGCTGGCGTTCAGCGAATTGCAGTGCCGCTGTCTTCCGGTCAAAGCGAAAGAGCAGGCTCCAGGAGAGAACGAACGCTGTCCCGGTCGCCAACAGCGCCACCAAACGAGCCAGCGCGACCTGCCCCTTGGGGAGGAGCAGGATGAGCAGGAGCCCAACAAGCGGGGTCCCGATGATGATACTCAGTATCGGCATGGCGACCTCACTGCGCAGTCATCGCCAACGCCACTAGCGACGGCTCTGCGCTGGTTGGCGTCCATGCTGCGGCGTTGTGGGTGTAGCCACTCTCTTCCTTGCCGAGAGCGGATGATCGGTCGTTCTAACGAGGCCGTCAAAGCCAATCTTCTCAACGTGTCCTCCTTCGCGCTCGTACTCCTCCTCGAAATCGTGGAGTCGCTCGACCACCGTGTGATCGATGAACTTGCAATCCGTGAAATCGAGCACCACGGTTTTGCCCTTGGCGAGCTTGTCGAACTTGCCACGCACGCCGATGAAGTTCCCGAATCCCAATGCTCCGGAGAACTTGAGCGTCGTTGTGCCGGTCGCCGCGTCTTCCACGACGGCAACCCGCGGCTTGAACAGGTTTCCGAACGAAGTTCCGCGTGCGAGCGCGATCACCAGCCCGACGATGACTCCGACGACGACGCCAACGAGGAGATCCTCTATGACGACGAGGATGATCGTCACCAGCATGAGCGCGAGCTCCTCCTTGCCGATGCGCTTGGCCTCGACGAACTGCCTGGGATGGGCCAGCCTCCAACCGATTATCACCAGAATCCCCGCCAGCGCCGCAAGGGGGATCATCTCCAGCACGCTCGGCAGCAACATCACGAAAAGCAGGATGAGAAGACCGTGGAAGAAGTTGGACCAGCGCGTCCTCGCGCCGTTGAACACGTTGGCCGAGCTGCGCACCACCTCGGCGATCATGGGGAGGCCGCCGAGCATGCTCGACAACGT
>JBHENQ010000173.1:0-3920 GCA_046261975.1 Gemmatimonadaceae bacterium
TCGGCGCTCGTGCTCCTCATGGCATGCGCAAACGTCGCGAACCTGCTGCTGGCACGAGCTCTTCGCCGGCGTCGTGAGATCGCAGTGCGAATAGCGCTCGGCGTGTCCCGCGGCCGCCTGCTCCGCCAGCTCCTCTCCGAAAGCGTGCTCCTCGCCTTGATCGGCGGCGGCGCCGGTGTTCTCGTCGCGCACTGGGGTGGAGGTGTTCTGCGCAAGCTGCTCCTCCCCGACGTCGAGTGGACGACCACCCTCTTCGACGGACGCGTGCTTCTCTTCAGCGCTCTGATGGCGCTCTTGGCGGGATTGCTCACCGGGATTGTCCCAGCGCTGCAGCTGAGCCGCTCCGACGTGGCCGCGACCCTCAAGGCCGGAGGACGCGAAGGCAGCGTGCATCGCTCGCGACTCCGCGCATCGCTTCTCGTGCTGCAGGGTGCAATCTCCGTCGTGTTGCTAATCGGAGCGGGATTGTTCGTGAGAAGCCTGCACAACGTGCGAACGCTCGACCTGGGATTCGACGCCGAGCGCATTGTCCATGTGGGCCTTTCCATGCGGGGCACCGCAATCGACTCCGCGCGCAAGCATATGCTGTTCGAGGAGCTCATGGACAGAGCGCGCGCCCTGCCCATGGTGGAAGAGGCGACGATCACTCACGCCGTCCCGTTCTGGATGACCTGGTCGGACCGCGTTTACTCGCCGGGAGTGGACAGCACTCGCCTGCACGATGAGTACTACCTGAATTCAGTGTCCACCGAATATTTCAGGACGATGGGGACGCGAATCCTCCGCGGACGCGGCTTGACCAGCGCGGACCGTGCCGGCGCTGTGCGCGTCGCCATTGTCAGCGCGACGGCCGCGCACACCATCTGGCCAGGACAGGATCCACTCGGCAAGTGCGTGAAGGACGGCTCCGACACCGTACCCTGTCGCTACGTGGTAGGCGTTGCGGAGGACATCCGGCGCGGCTTCGACGAGGGGCCGGGCCGGAACGTGTACTTCTCCGCAGCTCAGCACTTGTCTCCGAACTGGGCCAGTCTCTTCGTGCGAACCCGCGGCGAGGCACGCCTGCAGGTCGAGCCTGTGAGACGCGAGCTGCAGCGCATGATGCCCGGCTCCGGCTTTGTGAAAGCGCAGTCGCTGCTGGACATCATAGATCCGAACGTCCGGCCGTGGCGGCTCGGCGCCACGATGTTCAGCCTGTTCGGCGTGCTTGCGCTCTTTGTCGCCGCGCTCGGACTTTACAGCGTGATCGCGTACGACGTCGCGCAACGCACTCACGAGCTCGGTGTGCGCGTCGCGCTTGGCGCGAGCTCGCGCCACATCCTGCGTCTCGTCGTCGGCAGCGGTGTCCGAGTCACGGCGGTGGGAATGGTCTTGGGCGCCGGCCTGGCCGCGTTCACAGGGAAATACATCAAACCGCTGCTGTACGAGATTTCGCCATCCGATCCACTTACATTCATCGGCGTCCTACTAGCTCTCCTGATCGTCGCCGTCGCGGCGAGCCTTGTACCTGGCTTGCGAGCGACGAAGGTCGATCCGAATGTGGCGCTGAGGGCGGATTAGGCGACAGTCGAAGTTTCGGCGGGCGCGACGGGTCGGTTTCCACTCCACCACCGCACTGCCTGCTCCTCCCTCCATGGCTCGGCCTCAATCTCCGCAAGTGAGCGGCCCAGAGCTGCGGCAGTCTGTTGTCGATCCTGGGGCTTCTTCGCCAGACAGGAAAGCACCAGTTGGTCCAGCGCCGGCGGAATTTGGAGCTCCGTTCGCTGCGATGGCGGGACCGGCTCGGCTTGCAGATGCTTTGCGATCATCTGCAGCGCGTTGTCCGCATCGAAGACCATCTGCCCGGTCAGCAGATAGTAAGCTACGCACCCCACAGCGTAGATGTCCGCGCGGCCGTCAAACGGCTCGCCTATCGCCAGCCGCCAGTTCGGGCTTGAGCACCTTGATCGCGACTGATCGGTCATGCTTGACGTCGCGCGCGAGGTAGACCGTCGCCATCCCACCGCGGCCCAGCTCGCGCTCGATCACGTATCGATCGCCGAGGGCGACGCTCAGCTGCTCACGGGAAGGATTCACTGTGTACGCCATGGCGGCTCGGTCACCGTGCCTCGGCGGCCAGCTCCCCACTCCAGAGTCCTCCCGAGCCGCCAGATTGATAGGTGTCGTGCGACGCGTGGTCAGAGTCATCAAGCCCTTGCTCGTTCGGTTGGGCAGCCGTAAGCTCCCCCTGGTAGGAAGCTGGCGCAGCAGGCCAGGGTGCGGGAACGTTGATACAACAATCACTGAAGACGGAGGGGTCTCATGAGTGTGATGCGCTACTTTGCGATCTGCTGCTGCGTGGCTGTTCTTCTGGGATGCGCCAAGACCGGTGACGACGCCGCGACAGATACGGCGGCCGGCGCTGCTGCCATGCCGGATCCTGCGGCTCCCGCCGCACTCTCGCTCGCTGACGTTGCCGGGAAGTGGCAGATGCATTCCACCCCTGTAGCGGGGACCGATACAACCACCACTCGCTACGTTCTCATCGCGACCGCGGACACCTCCGGATGGACGCGGGCCCAGGAGAACCTGCCGATCGTCCCGGTACGCGTAACTGTCAGCGGCGACAGCATAATGACGGACGCTGGTCCTTTCCAGAGCGTCCGGCGCAAGGGCCTCCAGGTCAGAACGCAGAGTGTTCTCCGGCTTGAGGGCGGCAAGCTGGTGGGCACAAGCGTCGCTCACTACAAGACAACGGGACCTGATTCAGTGCTTCGCCTGCGAGTCGAAGGGACGCGCATACCGTAAGGGGTCAATCGCAACAAACGGCAGTGCCTGTCTGGATGCTCACCGAGTTAATCCAGACAGGCGTCTTCGCCTGACCATCGCGAAGGAACCACCCCAAGCGTCATCGCGCCGGTGTCAATGTGATGTTCCGATACTCGATCGGGCCGTGATCGCCCTGGAGTAACAGCGGACCCGGCGCGCCCTCGTCGCTGTCGAGCGCGCCACCGGTAATTCCCGGAATCTCGCGATTGCAGATCACCCTTTTTCCGTTCGCGACTACCGTGACCATTCGCCCTACGAGAGTGATGTCGAACGAGTGCCACTCATCGGGCCTCCTCGCCGCCATCTCGCTCGGCGCTATAAAGCCATAGACGGCACCGAGGCCGACGGTCGTGGGTTCGGTGCCCGGGCTGTCTTCGATCTGTACTTCGTGGCGGCCGCGCAGGTACACACCGCTGTTGCCGCCCTTGGGATAGCGGAACTCGATGTGCAGCTTGAAATCGGTGAACGTGCGGTCCGTCACCAGATTTCCGCCGGACTTCGTGTTGCGCAGCACCCCATTTGTTACTCGCCACTGGTTCTCGCCGAGCGCGCGCCAGCCTGTGAGATCGGTTCCGTTGAAGATGCGGATCGGCTTGGCCCACCTGGGTTCCGTCTGTCGTCGCAACGACGGTGCGCGTTTGGCCGTCCAGTTGAATTGCTTCCCGTCGGGAAACTTCAGCGACCCCGCCATCTGTTCGCCCTGCAAGCGACCCTCGAACGACATATCGTTTTCGCCCTCCTCCCACTGCGGCGGGATGGAGAAGCGCATCACACCGCCGCTGAACTCGACACGTGCGATGGGTCGAGCGCTACCCACGTCGCCCACAAACTGACCGACGAGAGTAGCGCGGCCAGAGCGTCGAATTTCGAGCCACGAGGGCAGCGTTTTGTCGGGAGACTGGATCGTGATGTCCCAACGCCCGACAATATCATCCTTGGCATGCTCATGCGACCCGGGCAGAGCAGTGCTCCGGGTCGATGCGTTAGCCACGACGAGCACGATCAGAGTTGTCGAATACCGCCACATAGGCGCCCCTCCTCATAATTGGGCTAACTGGTGCGTAGGCGTGAGTTCATGCTTGCAAGTGCCTCATCCGACTCGCGAACGAGCG
>JBHENQ010000174.1:0-27301 GCA_046261975.1 Gemmatimonadaceae bacterium
AAATACCTACCCAACCGCTGGGGCCGACGTAAGGTGGAACGAAGTAGCGATCCGGCTCCACGTGAACGAGCATATCCTGAATGAGATGCGTGGACTTGCACCAGACGCCGGGCCGTCCACCACCGTGGTGATTATTCGAGCTCGCGTACATCGCGAACATCTTGTTGCGCACGCGAAACGTCGGCTCGCCCCACGCTTCTACTTCATGCGCCTCCGGAAGCGCGACACAAAGCTTGCGCAATCGTTCCAGCGGAGTTGAAGACAGCGATGGCCGGCGCTTAGGCGCAGTTGGCTTACGGCCTTTAGGCACGACTGCTTACGCTCTCGTGTAGGAAGCCTCGACGGCCAGGTACTCCTGGCCCTCAGGCGAGATGTTGTACATCACCATGCGAAGCCCACCTGGAGGATTCGCAATGATGTTTGTACGCCACCCCCAATCGGGGCCAGGCGGCGCCGCGTATGACCCGCGAACGGAGAGCTCATCGCTGTCGTCGGCGGCACCTTCGCACGCCAAGATTTTGTTGCTCATGTGCCACGAGTCAATCCAGTGCGCTGTCATGTTGCCCGCCGTCTTGTCGTAGCCTATCAAAAGCGATCCTTCCTGAGGTGCACCTTGGTAAACCCAGCTGTAGTCCAGCCGAACGAACCTGCCGGTGAGGATAGGAGTGATAGCAGCGGTCGATGGCGAATCTTCATGCTTGCCGGGAGCTTCGTGCAATCTGCTCGTTCCGCGCCAGCTTCCGGCGCACGCTTTCAATGAGTCGAGACCCTTCATCTAGCTGAAGCTCGGCCGCTAGCTACTGAAGGTCAAGGTACAACTCAGCTGACAGGAAACAGCTACCTCTTGGTTGCAGTCCGATTCCCGATTCCCGACTCCCGACTCCCGACTCCCGACTCCCGAGCCCTTGACAGTCTGCGCAGGTAATGCTAATGTATCAGCATGATGCTAATCCATCAGCAGGCTGCTTACCCACTCGCACTAACTCCAATAGAGGCACAAATGGCCACGCCGCTATCCGAGCTCGGACGCAGGGAGCGCCAGATCATGGATATCGTTATCCGGCACGGCCGCGCAACGGCGGCTGAGGTGTTGCGTGAGCTGCCGGACCCCCCAAGCTATTCGTCCGTAAGAAGCATGCTGCGACTGCTTGAGGGTAAGGGCCTGCTTCGCCACGAATGGGAAGGGCCGCGTCACGTCTACCTGACCACAGCGGACCCGCGACTAATTCAGAAAACCGCCGCCAGGCACTTGCTGCGCACATTCTTCAACAACTCGATGGAGTCCGCGGTCGCCGCAATGCTGGGAGTCGCCGAAAAACCGCTAACTGACCAGGAGCTGACGCGACTGGCCAGGTTGATCGACCAAAAACGCCGTAAGGGGGGGGGAGGCCGCTCATGATCGGCTCATTCATCGCGCTGTTCGCCGAACCCGGCTTTCCCTGGGCAGCCGCGCTGGTATTGAAGGTAACCGTCCTCCTCACCGCAGCTGCCGCGTTAGCGGCGTTGTTACGCCATCGCTCCGCAGAAGCGCGATACCTTGTCTGGACACTCGGCATCGCGGGAACCCTGGCGCTCACGCTTATCACTCCCATTGCCCCGGGCGTCGCGATCTCCGTCATCACCTTGCCTTCCGCTCCCGTGATCACGACAGGTGGCACCGTTCCGCGCTCAACGGACAACTCTCTCACTAACGTTAGCGCGCAAACTATCGGTGCCTCGCGCGAGAGCACCGTGTCCTCAGGAAATTCCGAAGCCCGGTGGATTGCCAAGCTTGCAGACGTGCCGTCCACGACGATCGTCGCGTGGTTGTGGCTTATCGGCTGCGCTGGTGTGTTCTTCCGGATACTGTTGGGACACGTAGGTCTCGCGCGTCTTGCTCGAACCGCAATCCCCGCTAAGGGTGACGAGTGGAGTGCGCTGCTCGGGGAAGCGGTGAGACGAAACGGCGTTGCTCGCCCCGTTCGGCTGGGCCTAAGCGCTGCCGCAGGCGGGCCAGTTACGTGGGGATGGTCGCGACCGGTTGTGTTGCTTCCTGTTGACGCCGCGTCGTGGCCGAGGGAGCGCCGCCGGGCAGCGCTGGTGCACGAATTGGCGCACATCGCCCGCTGCGATTACCTCACTCGCCTAGCTTCAAGCATTGCATGCGGCGTGTTCTGGTTCCATCCTTTGGTCTGGCTCGCAGCGCACCGGCTGCGCATCGAGAGCGAGCACGCGTGTGACGACCTCGTGCTCTCGAGCGGAACCGCCCCGCCGGATTATGCGGTTCATCTTCTCAACGTCGCGCGACACTCGCGTGAGCTTCGCCTGAGCGGCTTCGTCGCCGTCAGCATGGCGCGCCCATCGCACCTGGAAGGGCGCCTGCTCGCCGTGCTGGATGCTACTCGGCCACGAAGAAGGGTCGCTCTCCGCACCCGCTTGTTGGCGACTGCCGCGCTAGGAGTGACTCTCGTTCCATTCGCCGGACTGCGCCCGGAGCTACGTGCAGCCTCACCGTCTCCGCAGCCAGTCGTCGACGGGACGCCCCGAGTGACATCTGTGGTCTCGCGACAGCCCGAAGCGGCGATAGCGCGGCAAGGATCGCCGAAAGCGACAACGGAAGCGACGGTGGAAGCAGCGCCCCTGATTTCAGGGGTCTCCGCCGCGTCGCCTGACTCCTGTTTGATGAACGAGGTCAAGGTCGCTCCGGGAGAGATCCTCCTGCTCGACCTCGAGACCGGGGGAACGGTGGACATTCGCGGCGCGGACGAGCAGAGGGTAACGGTTTGCGTTCGACTGGCGGGCCGCGACTGGGAAGACACGCGTGTGGTGGTAGAGCGAATGGAAGGCGGAGTCCGCGTCACTTCCGCGCAGGACCGCGAGACTAGCTCGTATTCCACCTCGCACTCATTCGTGATCACCGTACCCAAGCGATTCGATGTGAAGCTCACCTCCGGCGGTGGTGCGGTAACGATTATCGGCGTCGAGGGTAGCTTCCGCGGCCAGACAGGTGGCGGCGAGTTGACCCTCGAGCGGTTGAGCGGGCAGGCAAATCTCTCTACGGGTGGCGGCGACATCGCGGTTTCCGACAGCGACCTGCGCGGATCGGTCAGTACCGGAGGCGGGATGGTGAGCTTCTCAAAAGTGCGGGGCGGATTGCGTGCTTCGTCGGGAAGCGGTCCCGTGATCTACGCAGAAGCTTCGGATGAAGAGAACAAGGGCGATCTGAAGGGCGTGACGGTTGGCAAGTCTGGCAAGATAGAAGACTTGCGCTTGCGGCCCACCGGTGTGTTGCACGTGCGGAAAGCAGGCGGTGACGTCGAGATCGCGCAAGCGCCTGAAGGGGCGAACATCTCTACCGGGGGAGGACGCATCCGGGTCGGCCGAGCTGCACGTTTAGTGGACGCGACAACCGGCGGTGGCAACATCGAGATCGGACCGGTAGCCGGCTCGGTGCGCGCAGAAACTGGTGCCGGCGACGTGCGAATCACACTCGTGAACGCCAAAGGAGAGGAGCAGTCGGTGGAGGTAACGTCCGGCTCGGGACGCGTGGTCCTGGAGCTTCCGCCAACTCTGGATGCCAGAATCGATCTGGAAACAGCGTTCACCCGGAGATTTGGCCGCGCTGCGATCATCGAGAGTGCGTGGGACCTGGAGCGTGACGAGATCACTGGGTGGGATAGTAACCAAGCTGAGTGGGAGAGTAATCAGGGAACGCCGCGGCGCTATGTGCGCGCGAGAGGATTAGTGGGGAGCGGACGCGGACTGATTCGAATCCGCACCGTTAACGGCGACATCGTCCTCCGGCGCGGATCGCCCTGATCAACGGCCGAACGGCGGGATCACTACCACCACGCGATTCTGTGTCGCGCACGTAGCGAGCAGTTCATTTCGGCGATCGCCGTCGAGATCGCCGATCGCCAGACCTATTGAGCGCTCGCAGGTGCGCAGCGTGCGCTGAGCCAGTTTGGGCGTCAGCAACACGGTCACCAGCTCTCCATCCCAGGCGCCGATCGCTACATCGGCCATACCATCATTATTGAGGTCTCCCGTAGCAACCTCGGTGGCTCCCTCGATGGCGAATGGTGAGGCCTGTGCTTGTGAGAATCCTTCTCGTTCCGCGAGCCAGACGCTGACCGCATCCGAGTGAACGACCACGATGTCCTGACGCCGATCGCCGTTCAGGTCATCAGCGACAACCATCCAGGGTTTGTCGTGTAATCTTATTGCCAGCGGAGCCAGCACCAGGTTCGCGGCTTCGCGCCGAACCACTCTCACGGTGGAGTCACCGTGGCCCGGAAGAATGATGTCGGGCTGCTCGTCTCCGCTAATGTTGGCGGCACCGAGTCGGTAGTACGGCATCGTGCCGACGGAGACGCCGACCGCTGCGCCGAGACCGGTCGAGCCTCCTCGAAGAACGCGAACCTCTTTCGTGTCTGAACTTTCGACGGCGACGTCCAACCAGCCGTCGCCATCGAAGTCACCAGTTGCGAGTCCGTGGACGTGCGGGCGCGCACCCGTTTCAAACGGAGATCCAGGTGCCGGCGTGAAGCTAGCACGGCCGTTGTTGAGCAGAACCGTCACCGCGTACGTTTCGTGGTTCGCAAAGACGAGGTCCACGTCGCCGTCTCGATCGAGGTCGGCGGCCTCCACGTCCGAGGGCTCCTGGCCTGCCATGACTGGCGATGCGGGAGCCGGGCCTAGCTTTCCGCCGCCTGTTCCGAGAAGGATGGACACGGTACCGTCGCCGGCGTTGGCCACGGCCACGTCGGAGCGGCCATCAGCGTTCAGATCAGCGATAGCGATTGCCCGCGGTCGCGCGCCGACGTCGTAGCTGACGAGCTCTTGCGTGGCCAGCGCCGCGCCTGATCGGCGACAGGAAATACCGGCCAGCGTGATTGCAAGCATCGCGAGTGTGCAACGACCAATATTTACCATCACGTCTCCCTTGCCGACCGCTATCCGGCACGAACATAGTTGTAGTGCGGTGGAACCTGGAAGAGGAGGGTCTATGGCACTCGCAGAAATGGGTACCGCGAAGAGCACCGCGGCTATTGGTGGACGACCTGCGGACGAGGAGCTGGATCTGTTCGGTGTCACGCACCAGGGAAAAGTGCGCGCCGAAAACCAGGACCACTTCCTCACGTGCACAGTGCACCCACAGGTGGTAATTCACGGAACGAGTCTGCAGAATGCAGACGTGTTGCCGCTGCGCGGGACCAGATTGGCGACGATTCTCGTGGTCGCCGACGGCGTCGGTGGCGCCGCGGCAGGCAGCGACGCGGCACGCATCGCCACCGCAGCGATCACGCGATACGTGGCGTCCACGCTGCGCTGTTACCATGCCGTGGGCTCCGCGAGCGAACGGGAATTCCTGGAAGCCCTGCGCGCGGCGGCGATCGAGGCACACGATGCCGTGCGTGCCGAAGCGGCTCGCACGGATCAGCATCGGATGGCTACGACACTCACCGTCGGAATCGCTGTATGGCCATGGTTCTACGTCGTGCAAGTGGGAGACAGCCGCTGCTATTTTTATGGAGCCGGGACGCTGCATCAAGTTACGCGCGACCAGACTATTGGTCAGCAGCTTGTGGATCAGGGTGCGCTCCAACGCGAGCAGTTGCAGCGCTCGCCCCTGAAGAACGTACTCGCGAGTGCAATAGGAGCGGACGAGGCAACTCCAGTTGTCACGCGCGTGGATATTCGGCAGCGCGGCTGCGTGGTGCTACTGTGTAGCGACGGACTCACGAAGCATGTCAAGGACGACGAAATCGCGTCACACCTCGGCGCGATGACGTCGTCGGAGCAAGTAGCCCGAGACTTGCTCGAGCTGGCACTGTCGCGCGGCGGCTCGGATAACGTTACGATCGTGGTTGGGCGCGCGCCGATCAAAAACCGGACCGTGGCCTGATCCCGGCCAGACGGAACCGGCTAACTCCACGCGACATGCCCTGATCTGGAAGAGAGTCGTCCGTCACATGCGAGGCGCGATCACCGCAACGGACCGCAGCCTGGCCGCGACGGACTCATCTCTTATCGATAAGCGCCCCCCCCTTCACCCGAGCTCAGCCCTGGTCAGCTCCACGGTGGCTTGACTCCGTTGCTGCGCGCGTACGCGATCATCTGCCCGAGGTGCTCGTGCGCGTGAGTCGTGGCAAGAATCCACGTCTGCTGCACCGTGAACGTCTGGCCAAACATTGATACTTTTTCGCCAAGCTTCGCGTCTTGCGTACCGGCCAAGCTCTTCTTCAAGTGGACAAAGGATTTCTCAAGCTCGGCGATGATCGCATCTCTGTTCATCTTCCGATTCTCGAACGCGACAGCCGTCTTGTAGTCATCGCCCTTGATCCCTGTTGAAGCCTCAGCGGCAGTGCCGAGTATGGCGGGGAGCAAGTAGTTGTCCGCTGAGATATGGAGCAGCACCTCGCCGATCGAACGGACACCGGCCGCGGGTCGCCAGTCGTACTTGTCAGCTGGGATTGCCTTGGCCAGGTCAATCATTTTCTTCTCGAGCTGGGTCACATCGATCATGAGGTCCGCGAGGACACCTCCTGGCTGTTGCGCAGTTGCCGGCAGCGCGCACGCGGCGACGAACGCTACGGCGACGAGACTAGTGCGAATTTGCTTATACATGAAACATCTCCTTGGGTGTGGGGTGTCGGGTGTCGGGTGTCGGGTGTCGGGTGTCGGGTGGAGGCAGAGGCGTGGGACCATTGGACTGAGGGAACACTAATTCGCAGACGCCAGTCGGTCTAGAACCCGGTGTCCGTTGCCCCTGCTCCCGTGAGCTGGGCGCTCACGCGCCAGAGTTGCTCGCGCTTCTCCACGCTGTAGGAAATGCGCGATGTTCGCATCGGGCGCGCGCGAGAATTGAAGCACTGCCCGGTGACACTGCTCATCTCCGGCGTCGCGGCGAGATGGACCAATACACCGGCCGCCCTTTCCGGCGTCAACAGCAGCTTGTTCCACACCTTCCGCAGCAATCCGTGACTCCACCAGAACCTGTCGCGGAGCAGGTCAGTCGCCACCAACCCCGGTGAAACGCAGTTGACCGTGACTCCCGTCCCTCGCAAACGTTCGCTGAGCTCATAGGTGAAGAGAACGGTCGCGAGCTTGGACTGCGTGTAGGCGCGAAGGGCGCTGTAGCGCCGATACGCGTGCAGGTCCTTGAACGCCACACGCCCAAGGCGCTCGAACACTGACGTGACGTTGATGATTCGTGAAGGCGCGCCCGCGCGAAGGCGCGGAAGAAGCAGACTTGTGAGTAGAAAAGGACCAAGATGGTTGACCGCGAAGGTCATCTCGAATCCGTCGGCTGTCATAGTTCGGCGAGAGTGGTTGACACCAGCATTGTTGATGAGCACGTGCACGCTGGGAAACCGGCGCTCGATCTCAGCGGCAGCTGATCGTATGGATTCGAGCGAGGCCAGGTCTATTACAACGAGCGAGACCCTTTCATTGCCGCTCTCACCCCGCACCTCCTGGCATGCGAACGCGCCACGCTCGGCATCGCGGCAGAGCATGGCGACGGTCGCACCCATCTGCGCGAGCCCCAGAGCCGTCGCCCTCCCGATGCCGCGGTTCGCGCCGGTGACGAGACATACCCTTCCCTGCATGGAGTTCATGGGGCAAAATCTAGCAAGCAGAAAGAGGGTGTAGGGTGTGGGGTGGGGGGTGTGGGGTGTGGGGCCCGACACCCTACACCCCACACCCGATACCCATTTCTTCGTCCTTCATGCCACTCGTTCGCCTGCTCGCAATCGCACTTCTCATAGGTACCGTACTACTGGGGGTAGGGGCGATGCTGCACCCGGTGCTGGCTGGCGATGCCGAGGCTCAACTGCGTCTTATCGCCACGACGACACACTGGCGCGCGATTCATCTGACGATGCTCGGCGGTACCGGGCTCGTCGTCGCGGGACTGTGGGTGCGCCTCCTCGACGACCCATCAGGAACTTCCTCGCCCATGGTTGCCGCACTTGCGGTGATCGCTCTCGGGCTTTGCATCAACGCGCTCAACATAGCATTCATGACCGGATCGGGCTGGCGTATGGCGACGCTGTTTCAGGAGGGCGGAACCGAAATGAGCGCATTGTTCGACGCGACGCACCCGATCGGTCTCATGGCCGCGCGTTTCGGCAATTCACTCGTCGCGCTCGGCGCAATCGCTCTTGGTTTTCTGGAATGGCGCGATCCTAGGAGGCCACGCTGGATCGCAGCGCTCGCGTGGATCGCGGCGGCCGGCGGTCTCGCGGGCGTGCTGTTCTTTCACGAGAGCAGCCCGCTCACACTAGCGGCCGTCAGCCTGCTCTCGGGCTGGCAGATCGCGACGGCGTTGAGGTCGCTCCGAGCTTAGCGCTACCTAGACCCCGGAGGCATCTCTACTTGCGGTAGAGCTCCGGGAACTGCTCCTGCAGATGCTTCAGCTTCGGAGCGTCGTTGATCACGATGTACGGCTGATTGGGGTGACGCACCAGGTAATCCTGATGGTACTCCTCAGCGACGTAGAACTTGTCCAGCGCCGCCATTTCGGTCACAATCGGGCGGGAGAAGATTTTGGCCTTCGTGAGCTGCTGAATGTACGCCTGAGCAATCTCCTTCTGCTCCTCGGTGACATAGAAGATGGCTGACCGGTACTGCGGGCCCACATCCGGTCCCTGCCGGTTGAGCTGGGTTGCATCATGAGCGACCGCGAAGAAAACCTTGAGAAGCTGTCCATAAGAAATCACGCTCGGATCGTAGACCACCCGCACAGACTCCGCATGTCCGGTGGTTCCGGAGCTAACCTGGTCGTACGACGCAGACTCGAGGGAGCCGCCTGCGTAGCCGGATACGGCGGACTTGACGCCGTTAAGGTGTTCGAAAACCGCTTCGATGCCCCAGAAACAGCCGCCAGCGAAGACTGCTGTTGCCTCGGATGGCTCTGTGCCGCGGAGCGCGTCGAGGCTCGGGCTCGGAAACGCGGCAACCGCCGGCGCTGAGGCAGTAGCACGCTTGGAGGCGAACCAGACGAGGGCGACGGAAACGACTAGAATCGCAACGACGGGCTTGAATGACTGGCGGAGCATTGGGACCCTCTGGATATGTGGGATCTATACAATAATAAAGCTTCGATTGGCCCAAGAAGTTCCCGCGCTCGGCTGGCATCAAGGACGAAGGGTTATCCGGATGCTGCGGATGAAAACGGATCAAATGGATCGCTCCTCTGCAACAAGGCCTCCTCTAAGCAGGGTCTAATCCGAATAATCCGCTTCATCGGCTTCATCCGGATGACCCTTCGTTCTTGATGCTTGTCATAACAATAACTCGAAGTAAACGAGCGGCGTTTTTCGGTAAACCACCTGGCCGACTTCTCGAAAGCCACACTTAGCGTAGAAAGCACCGGCCCCTGCCTCCCCCTCATACGCGTCGAGCCGAATTGCATTGCTCGGCCACGCACGGGCGACGATTTCAGCCTCGTCCAGCAGGCTTCGGCCGATACCCTTGCGTTGCAAGTCTGGTTCTACGGCCATGGCTGTAAGATACACAGGTTTTCTTACACTGGTGAAGTACGCCGGATTGATCGCCCAGGGTTTTCTCGTGCTCAGCTGCATTGTGGCGATCATACGGTCGCTCCTTTTCCTCCGTGCAATTATCACCCGAGACGTCCGCATACCGAACAGCACGCCTGTTTCTGTAACGGCTGATGACCAATGGCCGCGGCCATGCTCCTCTGTGAGCCGATCCGCGACCGCAGACCGGAGGGAGGCGATCGCCGCCGCGTCAGACTCGATGGCGTCTTCAAAGGACAGCTTCATCTCGAGAAGTTCGCCGGGGACGCAGCGGGCGGAAAGACGTACCATATTGTGCGCGTGCCCGAGCTCCCCGACATCATCGCCTACCTCGAAGCGCTGGAGCCCAGAGTACTCGGCCAACCGCTCGAGCGCGTTAGTGTAGCAAAGCCCTTCGTGTTGCGCTCGGTGGAGCCTCCTCTATCAGCGCTGGAAGGCAGACGCGTCGCCGGACTAAGACGCATGGGCAAACGCATCGTGCTGGAGCTCGAGGGAGAGTTGTTCCTCGTGATGCATCTCATGATCGCGGGACGGCTTCGCTGGCTCGGGTCGGAAGGTAAGTCTCCAGGGAAGATTCTCCTCGCGAGCTTCCAGTTTCCGGCGGGAACGCTGCTGTTCACCGAGGCTGGCTCCACTCGGCGGGCGTCACTGTTTCTGGCGAAAGGAGAGGAAGCGCTGCGCCAGTTCGAGCGTGGCGGCCTCGAGGTGCTCGAGGTGGATCTGCCGGCGTTCACCGCGCGCCTCATGTTGGAGAATCATACGCTCAAGAGGGCGCTCACGGACCCGCGACTCTTCAGCGGAATCGGGAATGCGTACTCGGACGAGATACTCCATCGCGCCCGGCTATCCCCAATGATGCTGACGAGCAGATTGTCCGCCGAAGAGAGCGATCGGCTGTATCGTGCCGTGCGCGATACGATGGAGGATTGGATCGAACGGTTGCGACACAATGCGGGTGGACGATTTCCGGAAAAGGTGACGGCGTTTCGTCCGGAGATGGCGGTGCATGGGCGTTTCAAGCAGCCGTGCCCCGACTGCGGGTCGCCGGTTCAACGGATAGTCTACGCTGCGAACGAGACGAACTACTGCGCTCGATGCCAGACGGGCGGGAAGCTCCTCGCGGACCGGGCCTTATCGCGGCTTCTCAGGAAAGACTGGCCCAAGTCGATTGACGAAATCGACTAATTGCGCACTAACCACCTACCATTTGAACGCCGTCCGGCCGGCCTGCGTCGCCAGGACGTCGCACAGACCGCGCGCCGTCTCCCGCGGCAGATACGGAATGTGCACGCGATGCGATGCGTCGCCTGCTCCTGCCGTGTCCACCCTTAGATCCGCCATCCCGGTGCGGCGATCGAACGGAGACTCGTGGATCGCCACTGCCTGGATCTTGGCAAGCCGCGCTACGCTGAGCTTCCTCCAGGCCCAGCCGCTGCGATGCATGACGACACCTTCTGTTGTCGCCCACCCAAGACGCGAGATGTTCAGGCGTGCGACGACGAATGCCCACACCAGAAGCAGAGCGAGCAAGGCGAGGTTCCACCATTTCAATAGCAGGACAAATGGCAGCGAGATCAGGACGGCGATAACTATCCACTCCTTGACCGCACGCCGGAATGCGTATGGATGGACAGCCTGCCACTGAATACGGGCGAGGTCCACCTCGGGCAGCACGTCGTGAAGGAGACTCGGCAACTCGTGGCGGCGCAGGATCGGAGCCAGCCATTCGCGCTGCGTGGCGGTGTCCGAAGCTCCATCGCCTCCGGCCGTGTCCACTCGCACCGACACACGCCCGGAAAGCTGGTGCAGGGGTCCCTCCATAATTGTCAGCGTCTGAATGCGGCGCACTGGAATCGTGGCTACGACGCGTGTGAGTAGTCCGAACTCCGTTCGAAGATCCTCTCCAACACGGATCAGCTTGAAACCGTGCAGCCGTACAAGCGCCCAGGTCATGGAGATAAGCCGGATGAAGAGCAACAGACCGACGAACGCCGCAAGCGTGAGTAGGATCCGGCTCACCGGCAGCCCGCCTTGGCCGAACATCGCTCTCACAAAATCGCGGGCCACGCCTCGGCCCGATGCCTGATCACCAGCCAGCCGATCCATTGAGGCATCTACCAATCCCAACTCCCAGAGCACACCGAAAGCCGCCGCGATGACCACGACACCGCGGTTCTGAATGAGACCGTGGAGGATCAGCTCGCGCGAGGGCAGGTGAAGGAGAATTCGGCCTTGCGTTGGTGATTTGGCCACGGGGACAGCCGTCGCTTCCACCTCGTCTGGAGCCCTGACAACCTGCTCCCTCTCTTCAAACACGCGACGCCGCATCTCCTCGAGGGCAGAGACCGGCAACACGCTCATCGTTGCTTCCGGCCTCTGACCTGCGCCGGTTTCCACGCGCACTTCAACCACCTTCAGCAGCCGATGCATCATGTTCTGCACTGCGTCCAGGTTCTGGATGCGCGCGTATGGAACGTGGCGCTCGTTCCGAAAAAGGATGCCGGAACGTATCACCATCTCTTTCTCGTCGTAGCTGTAGCGGAACGAGACGTACCTGCTGATGGAGACGAGCGCGTTCGGGGCGACGAATAGCAGGGTCCAGACGTACCAGTCCCAGTCAGCGGAGCGGGCAGTGACCAGAAGAAGGACCCACGGAAGTGCGAAGTTGCGGATCAGAGCGCCGAAGCTGAAAAGGATCGACAGCGGGTGGAGCCGGTGCTCAGACGGCATCGCCGCTTTCCCGGGGAAGGAGGTGATCGCGGATGCGCAGGGCCGTTTCGTGAGTCAGCCCGGGGAGATCGACCTTCGCGTAGTCGGTTCCCGCCGTGTAGATGGCGAGAGTGCCGAGACCGTACCTGCGTTCCAGCGGACCCTGTGAAACGTCGGTGTGCTGCACTCTCGAGCGCGGCACCTTGATCACTTTGCGCCAGAGCACGCCCTTGTGAATCTCGATGCCCTGCTCGTCAACTTTGTACGATGCGTGACGGTACTCGCGCTCCGGCCAGCGATGCGAAAACCAACCAAGCGTAACCGTGCCGGAAACCCACAGCACAAAGCCCAGTGCCGACAACCAGCCTGGAATGGGAGCCAGAAAAAGGACCAGCACCAGCGCAACCAGCACGCCAAAAGAGGCTACCACGGTGCCGATCCACCCGGCTATGCGTTCGACCATGATCAGACGCGGATCCAGGGAGTGCTCGACACCGTCGGCGACGGAAGATTCTGCCTGGATCGGACCTGCTATGTTCGGCAGAAGGACACCATCTTGGTCGGCTGACTGCTCAGCCGTGGTGATCGTGTTCATCTCTGTCACATAAACCTGACGTGGTTCGAGCGGCGCCGGTTTCTGGATGGGCTAAACTCCCCTAATTGCTGCGCACGGCGTACCTGCTTCGCACTGCACAAGGACTTCGCGCTTCGCATTTGCCACACGCGGCTGCGTATTTAGCGCCAAACCTGCCTGGTCAACTGCGTCGCATTCACGTGTCGCCATGACAACCAACCGTTACTCCATGACAACCGCCGTTAGGGTATTGCTCTCGTGCTCGTCGCGCAGCACTGTGTGCTCGATGCGCAAGACGCAGTCCCTGCGAAGTGCGAAGCAGGTGCTTGGTACGCAGCGCTTTACAGGCGCACTCTCATCTGCGCTACGAGCAATTGTAGCGGGCATCTGCCCCACGCTGCCCAATGAATCACAATCCATCAAATCAACGAGAACCATGCCAACTCGCGTGCGCTCGACGGTGGCGGTGTCCACGGTCCAGTTACCCACATTACCGTGGACACGACGACCAGCGACCAGAGCGGCACGTCAGGTCACTTCGCGATGATGATCACTAGCGTGGCACTAGCTCCGTGGTCGTGGCCCTCGACTTCGCGCGCCCGAGGCCGCGTGCGTACTTGACCGACCCCGGGGTATTGTACTTCTCGAGGTACGCGCGGTCGACGGCATCCTTCAATCGATCGCTTCTTGGGCGCACGGCACGGATGGGGATCTCGCGACCATCAACGTTGATCGCGCCGCGTGCATCCTCGAGAAAGGTTCGGAACCAGCTTCGCGGCTTGAGGCTCCACGAGCGGACGAAGACGCGACCCTCCACCACGACGGCCCATATTCCAATGAAACGGTGAGGCTGCACACCGGCGCGGATCCCCAGGATCTTACCCTCGGAGATGGCGGCTACGACGGCGCCTGGGAAACGACGCTTCGCTTTCATCGTTCACCTTTCTCAGACTGGTGTCCGGGGGGCATCATCGTACCGCAGTATCAACGAAGTACCGCGTCGAGAAATGAGTTGGCGCATGCAGATCGCCCCAATGGTAACGGTCAGGATGGACTGAAGCTTGGTCATCCTCTTCATACCATCACGATTGTCTTGCGGTTTCACTCATCAGAGCCAACTGATTGCCGTCGGGATCCCGAAATTCACCCAACCATAGCTCGCTCGTTGGTGTACGGTGAACGACATGCGGGGCCGCCGCAAACGCGACACCGCGTTTCACGAGCGTTTGATATACCGCGTTGATGTCAGCTACCCGGAAGTAGACCAACGAGCCACGCTGGCGAGGCTGACCCGCCTCGGGGACGCCGACGAGCAATCGAACGTTCCCTGTCTGGAAGAAGCTCATCTGTGGCGGAGCCGAGAAGAGAAACCTGATGCCAAGCGTATCCCGATAGAAGGTGATCGCCCGTTCGAGATCTTCAACCGGGATGAGGAGTTGTCCGACGGTCGCGTCCGACAGATCCATCTCGTTTTCCATGACTTTCCTCCTTGTACGGTAATACCCAACGCATTATAATTAGCTAGGCTAATTAACAATTTAGCATAGCTAATTATTACGTCAACCCCCATTCCCCGTCGTGACAGCAAGACGGATCGTCCGCCGGCCGGCGCATCGGTCGTAGCTGACCGCCTGCATTCGGCCGCCATCCATCTCCTGCGCCGCCTTCGGAAACAGGACGAGGCAGCCGGCCTGACGGCCGCGCGGATGTCGGCGCTCTCCGTTGTCGTCTTCGGAGGAGCGACAACGATCGGGCAGCTCGCGCACGCCGAACACGTCAGCGCGCCGACCATGACCCGCCTTCTGGCGGGAATGGAGCTGGACGGACTGGTGAAACGAGAGGGTGATCGGAAGGATAGGCGCGTCGTCTGGATTCACGCGACGCCGAAAGGTGCGCGCATTCTCCGTGAGGGCCGGCGCCGGAGAGTTGTCGCTCTCACGAAAGAGCTTGCCGCGCTGAACCGAGCCGAGCTCGATGTGCTAGCCCGCGCCTCAACGCTGATAGAGCGAATCGCCAGCCGCCCCCTCGATCGCTAGGCATCCGGCGCTTCGGCCGCCGCCAGCCCCCCACCCCAGACGGCAGGCGAGGCAAGCTCCACACTGTTGCCCGCCGGATCGCGAACGTATAGCGACCGGCCGCCGCGCGGCCACGCGATCTCCGCTTCGATTTCCACACCGGCCGTCGTCAGACGCGTGCTCCAGGAGGCAAGCTGCGATTCAGCCACACTAAATGCCACATGCCCTGCCCCGTTCGTGCCGTGCGCCGGCACCCTGACTCCACCAACCTCACCCGCGGACGTGCTCGTGCGCTCGGGATTGAAAACTAGAAACACTGCCGGCCCGCACCGGAAGAACACGTGACGATCAGGCACCCGCCCGATGACCTCCAGCCCGAGCAACTCGGCGTAGAAGCGCTCGGCCGCGACGAGATCAGTTGCGTAGAGGCATGTCTCCAGAACCCCACCTATTTGCAATATTCCTCCTTTATGATCGTTCCGCGACTCCCGACCTTGCCCAGCCGAAATCCACGTCTTATGTTGCGGGGAGATTCTACAAACCCCAGAAAGGCCGAATCCTGTAAATGATAAGCTCCTACATGCTCACCTCTTTGATCCGCCGGCAGGCGCCGCCCGCGTTCGCGCGCTTGGGCGTAGTGCGCCCTGGAGCGCGGATTTCAGGGGATATCACCACACAAGGACGAGCACCTTAGGAGTCTAGGATTCGATGTCGTGATCCGGCCTTTCGGGTGCTCCAGACTCGAAAGGCCTTTTTGCTAAGCAACACTCAGCGGATCACGAACATGGATCAGGAAATCATAACCCGCTACATCGGCCAACCGGCCCGGCTGCCCGCCGACCTCCGCGCTCGCATTGAGCGCGAATGGGGCGGCCAGCCGGTGCAACTGTACGCCCTCGCCGATCTCGATCACAACCTCCGGCTGAGCGAGTCGTGGGTCGCGCTAGGACCTGGTCACGTCGCTCTGGCTCGGCAAAAACGAGATGGTGTGTGGGACGTGAACTCGTTCGAGCGGGCCCGCATCCGAGCCGTACAGGAATCGCCGGGTCTGAGCGCGAACACGCTCATGCTCGTCGGTACGCCGGATGAGCCGCCGGTCGCTGCTGTGAGATACACACAGCGACAGCGCGGTGCGTTCGAGAACATCCGCTTCGTCCTGGATGAGGCTCTCGCCGGTCGCGCGGTGACGCCGGACGATGCCGACCGCGTCTATGCCGACGCGGTTGCCCGGCCCATACGCGATGCGCAGGCACTCGTGGCCGGTCGCGAGTCGGCGGTAATCCTGCGACTGCTTCAGTATCTCAGGCCCTATCGCCGGCAGCTCGTCATAGGCCTGTCGGCCGCGGCTCTCATCACGCTGGTGAGTCTTGTCCCGCCGTATCTCGCGGGATTCCTCATCGACCGTGTGGTGCGGCCGGCACAGGAGGGAAAGCTGGACCTCGGTGCCGCGGCCACGATGGCGTGGATCGCAGTGGGCGCGATGGCAGTGCTTTACGTGATACGGCAGCTCGCCGCTCTCGTGAGGCTGCGCGTCATGTCCGTGATGGGCGAGTGGGTCGCGCGCGACCTTCGCGCCGAGTTGTACGCGCACATCCAGCGGCTGAGTCTGTCGTTCTTCTCGAGGAAGAAGACGGGGAGCCTGATCACGCGCGTCACCGCCGATACCGATCGGCTGTGGGAGTTCATCGCGTTCGGCGTCGTGGACGTATCGCTGTCGATCGTGATGCTCCTGGGCCTCGGTGTCGTGCTGCTCACGCTCGACTGGCGACTGGGGTTGGTCATGACGGTTCCGGTTCCGCTCTTCTGCTGGCTCATCTACCGGCATGGGGAATCGCTCAACGCGCTCTTCATTCGTGGGTGGCGCAAGTGGTCGCGCGTGACGGACGTGCTGTCGGACACGATCCCAGGCATCCGTGTCGTGAAAGCCTTCAATCAGGAGACGCGGGAGATCGGACGGTTCGGCGAGCGGAATGATGCCGTGACGGCCGAATTCAACCGCATCCATCACGTGTGGACCACGTTCTGGCCTCTCCTAATGTTCGGCGTGCATGCGACGACGGTGCTCGTCTGGGTGGTCGCGGTGCCGCGGCTCCTGGGGGGGGGCGACGGTCATCCGCTATCGGCCGGCGTGTTCGTGTCATTTCTGCTGTACACCACGATGTTCGTGGCACCTATCGAGGTGATAGGGCAGATGGCGCGCACGGTGAACAGGGCCACGTCGTCCGCGCACCGTGTGTTCGAGGTGCTGGACAGCGAGCCTGAAGTGCGTGACGCACCAGATGCGATTCGGCTCACGCCCATACGCGGGCGTGTGACGTTCGAGAACGTGACGTTCGCGTATGACGGCGTGCGTCAGGTGCTGCGCGGTATCACGTTCGACGTTCAGCCGGGAGAGCTGATCGGGCTCGTCGGGCCTTCGGGCGGCGGTAAGTCGACCGTGGTGAGTCTCATCGCCCGGTTTTACGACGCCACTGGCGGCGTGGTTCGGTTGGACGGTGTGGACGTTCGGAACCTCGACACTGGTCACTGTCGCCAGCAGCTCGGCATGGTGCTCCAAGATCCGTATCTGTTCCATGGCACGGTGCTGGAGAACATCCGCTACGCGCTACCGGGTGCGTCGTTGAGTGCCGTCGTCGCTGCGGCGAAGGCGGCCAACGCGCACGACTTCATCTGCAAGTTGGGTCAGGGATATGACACGATGGTGGGCGAGCGGGGGCACACGTTGTCGGGCGGCGAGCGTCAGCGCGTTTCGATCGCGAGAGCCATCCTGCACGATCCGCGAATTTTGATTCTCGACGAGGCCACGAGCAGCGTGGACACGGAGACGGAGCGCGAGATCCAGCAGGCACTCGAGCGCCTGATCGCGGGACGGACAGTCTTCGCGATCGCGCACCGGCTGTCGACGCTGCGCAGAGCGTCGCGGCTGTTCGTGCTCGATCAGGGCAGACTCGCCGAGGCGGGGACGCATCGGGAGTTGCTCGCCAAGCACGATGGGATATACCGGCGGTTGTACGAAATGCAGTTGCAGCTCCAGTAACGACAAACGGAAGGGGGATTCGAAGATGGAAACCATCGAACAAGAAACGATAGAGACAATGTCGCCGGCGCCAGCCACGCACGAAATCGTGCTCCGGCGCGCGGGGGATGGGCGCCTGTTCGTCATGCCGGATGGCGGGGCCGAACCGGTGGCGGTTCGGCTGCGGCAGTGTTTTCCGTGGTCGGAGCCGCATTGCCATCTTTCGCTTCGCGACAAGGATGATCGAGAAGTCGCATTCGTGGAGGATCCGGCAATGCTGGACCCCGAGTCGCGGCGTGCGCTGGAGCCAGCGCTCGCCGAGGCGGGGTTCGTGCTCGACGTGACGCGCGTGCTGGACATCGATGAAGAGGTTGAGATCCGGCAGTGGACGGTGGAGACGAAGCATGGCCGGCGCTCGTTCCAGACGCACCTCGACGATTGGCCGAGGGTACTGCCGATGGGCGGTCTGCTCATTCGGGACGTCGCGGGAGATCTATATCGGCTGGCCGATCCACAAGCGATGGATCCGAAGAGCCGGGAATTGCTGTGGGCGTTTGTGGATTAGAGTCGCTGCGTACTCGCGCGCGGACACGTTCGCGTCCGCTGGCCGGACAGCACGCAATGTGAGGCAAGTCACAGCGAAGTATATCCCACTATGACACAAGTACTTCCAAGCGCGTCACAGAACCTCTGCCGGCGGCAGGAGTCGTGCATTTAGAAGTGGTAGCATATTCCGGAGGCTCCGCGTGCAACCCCACGTCCTTGTCATCGCCCTCGGCTTCGGCGCACTCGTTGCGCCGCGGATGCTTATCGCTCAACCATCGCTGGCCCTTCATGCGGCGCGTGGTTCAGCGCAGGGCGCGCCGTGGCTTTACGGCGCCACGCTCGGCGTTTCGTCGCACGGACTAGGCCTTCGCGTTGGCGGGGCGGCCGGTCAAGCAACACCATCCGGTATCGGCGTTCAGCGCGACCTCATGTGGGTCGCCGACGCCGATGTCATCCTCACACCAACGCTGTGGAGTGGATCCGGAGGACGTCGTACTATCGTCCCGTACGTCTTCGTGGGAGCGGGTATGCAACCCCGCGACGGAGACGCGACTGGGGATCGCGTGCTTTCCCACTGGAGTTGGGGCGGCGGGCTGGCGATTCCGATCTTCTCCAGGGCGTCGCTGGTTGGTGAGGCGCGTTCGCGGACACTCTTCGATCGAGAGGCAGTTGCGGTGATCAACACGGTCCGGCGGTCGACGGAGCTTCGAGCCGGCTTAGAGTTCAAGTTCGGTGGCCCCTCGGCGCGCCGAGCGAGCGCCTCTACTCCCAAGCGGAAGCCGAGTGTCGGCACCATTGCAGTCCCGTCGATTCCTGGTGGCGCCGTAGGCACACAAGTGCTTCCGACAGCGCGGCGTTACCTGGGAGTCAAGTATCGCTACGGCGGCACATCGCCCAGCACCGGGTTCGATTGCTCCGGGTTCGTGCGCTACGTTTTCGCGCGGCACGATGTGCGGCTCCCACGCACGTCGCGCGAGCAAGTCGGCGCGGGTACGCATGTGGAGCCGTCGGTCAGATTGCTCCGTCCAGGCGATCTGATGTTCTTCGCCGAGAATGGCTTGCAAGTCTCGCACGTCGCGATCTACACGGGGGACAGCCGCATCATTCACTCGACGTCGAGCGGTGGTGCAGTGCGATACGATGACCTCGCGTCCTCTCGCGGGCAGTGGTTCGCCAGTCGCTTGGTTGCCGCACGGCGAATCGCGAGTTCCGGCCCCGGGCTCGCCGACTTCTTGCGTGGACTCGAGACTGGGACGGTAGACGTGAACGTGAAGATCCTGGTCCTTGACCCGCCTGACGGGGCGCCTCGGCCGAGATGAAGTGTGGAACGAATCGGACGCGACGCGACCACCCACAACCAGACTTGCCGACCGTGCATCCGCGGAACAGAGTTTTCACACCGTCTCAGCCGTAATTAGGTCGTCCCGACGCACACAAGGGTAGCCCCACGTTGGGTGCAGTGCGCACCAGGCTACCGATGCGGCCGAAGAAGGCGACACGAGTACTGTCGAGCGTTGACCCGAACGGCGAAGGTCTCTGAGACGACGTGCCATTTGCCCGCTGGGTCGCCCGAACCGTGGTTCGCTCCCATGCAGGAACACTCACAATGAGCACCTGCTGCATTCCAACAGGCAGGGGCGCACTTCTCCAACGTGCTGAATGGCTGGATTAGGTACACAGCACCGTATCTGGCGAGGGAACGCCGCAGAACATCCTCAAACCAGGATTTGGGAACGCTCCACGCCTTATGATTCGCGAGCCACTCCGGCTTAACACGGTGAGTATCTCTTAGCCAGTCGCGATTAGAAGATGCGTAGGGAAGGCGAACGACCAATGGACGGACCGGCCCTCCGCGGAGTACGACGGGAAGTCGGTTCTGACTCCATACGCGCTGGAGACGAGGGTCATTCTTGTCCATGCTGGCACCCGGGAATAGTGCCGTCGGCTCGGCGCCGGCGAAATGGAAGGCATCTCTTGCTGAAGCGAGATCACATCGAAGGGATCTGAGGCGTGTCAGGCAAGCGCAGGCCGCCTAACGACGCTTGCTCTTTCGACCGGCCATCACGCTGGCGAGCGATCGCAGTGCCTCGTTCACCGACGCCGAGTTCGGGAAGAGCGCGGCAACGTCTGGTTCGAGGACCACGATGTTGGAGCCGGCCGCATAGCGACTCGCGTACGGATTGCGCACGGCCTTACTCCAGTCGTACTCCTGACGGATCTCGTCGGGATCGGCGGACGCGGCGCGGGGCCGGTGCGTAGCCTTAGCGGAAGTCTTTTTCATACTTTCGTCGCTCACGCGGGGTGGCGAGGCGCGCGCTGATCATACGGATCAGCTCGTCGCCGCGATCGGTGAAGAGAACCGCTAGTAGGCGATTCTCGGAGGAGCGCCCAAGAAGGAGCAAACGCTCCTCCTCAGCGGAGTGAGCCTCGTCCGTCTGGAACCAGCCGAGCGGGTCGCCGAAAACGGTGGACGCTTCCTTGAAACCGACACCGTGCTTACTCTCGTTTTCAGCCGCCTTGCGCGAGTCCCACTCGAACGCCAGAGCCATTGCCAGAATCTAAACTGATCGCTGGGCATCCGCATGACTTGTAATTGGGTTGCCAACATATTCGCCGCCGTAATCTCGGTCGATCCACCGAATCGTGCGGATATTCGCGCCCGCCCTCGGTGAAGGCTTGTCCATATTGCGCCCGGCTCGCACATGGCGGCATCCTAGTGGCGTTTCCACCATGCTCAGTTGACGCAACCCTACTCAGAGACCGACGCACGCCGGCAGATCATCGACGACCGCCTGCTCCTGGCAGGGTGGGACGTCGACGACCCGTCGCACGTAATCCAGGAGTTGGATATCTACGTCGGAGACGGCAGTCCGCGGGCGGTGCGTGAGCGGCCGAGGGACTACGCTGGCCATCGATTTGCCGACTACGCGCTCCTGCTTGGCGGTAAGCCTGCTGCTGTTGTCGAGGCGAAGAAGACGAGCCGAGACGCACAGCTCGGTCAGGAACAGGCAAAGCAATACGCCGAACAACTCCAGCGCATTCACAAGAGTGCCTTGCCGTTCATCCTCTACACTAACGGCTACGAGACCTTCTTCTGGGACTCCGAGCACTACCCGCCATCGAAGGTCTCTGGGTTTCCGACCCGCGATGATCTCGAGTGGCTCGTTAAGAGCCGGGAGACTCGGGGACCACTGTCAGTCGAGCTGATCAACCCGGCTATCGCCGGTCGCGACTACCAGATCGAGGCCGTCCGCGCGCTACTGGACGCAATCGAGGCGCGGCGCCGGAAGTTCCTGATGGTCATGGCGACAGGAACTGGCAAGACGCGCACGACGGTGGCGCTCGTGGATGTGCTCCAGCGCGCCCGGTGGGTAAAGCGGGTTCTGTTTCTGGTCGATCGAATCGCGCTTCAGGAACAGGCGCTCGGCGCGTTCAAGGAACACCTGCCGGCCTCGCCACGCTGGCCGCAACAGGGCGACACCGCGTTCGATCCCAATCGGCGCATCTACGTCACCACCTATCCGACGATGCTGAACCTGATCCATGCCGGCACCACGCCCGGCGCCTGGATTTCGCCGTTCTTCTTCGACCTCATCATCGCCGACGAAAGCCACCGCAGCATCTACAACATCTACCAGCAGGTGGTGCGCTACTTCCACGGGCTCACGCTGGGTCTGACGGCGACTCCCCGCGATCACGTCGACCACGACACCTTCGCCCTCTTTGACTGCCACACCCACGATCCGACGTTCGCATACAGCTTCGATGAGGCGGTCCGACACGACCCGCCGTATCTATGCGACTTCGAAGTGCTGAGGGTGCGCACCAAATTCCAGGTGCAAGGAATCCGAGGACCACAGCTCGACGAGAGCGAGCGCGAACAGCTCGAGTTCCAGGGGCTCGATCCCGAATCGATCGATTTCGAGGGCACTGATCTTGAGCAGAAAGTCACCAACAGCGGCACCAACGCGATCATCGTGCGCGAGTTCATGGAAGAGTGCATCAAAGACCCAACCGGTACCCTTCCTGGGAAGTCCATCTTCTTCGCGGTCTCGGTGAAGCACGCGCGGCGGCTCCAGGACCTCTTCGATTCGATGTACCCGGAGCGTCGTGGACGGCTGGCGCGCGTGCTCGTATCCGATGATTCTCGCGTCTATGGCAAGGGCGGCCTGCTCGACCAGTTCAGGACGCAGGATATGCCGCGGGTCGCGATCTCGGTGGACATGCTTGACAGCGGGGTCGACGTGCGCGAGGTCGTGAATCTCGTCTTCGCCAAGCCCGTGTACTCATACGTGAAGTTCTGGCAGATGATCGGCCGCGGGACTCGCGTGCTCGAGTCCGATCCCGCACAGCGAAAGGCGTGGTGCCCTGAGAAAGACCGGTTTCTCATCATCGACTGCTGGGGGAACTTCGAGCACTTCCAGATGCATCCACGTGGACGGGAACCCGGTCAGCAAGTTCCTATGCCTGTGCGCCTTTTTCGCGCTCGACTCGATCAACTGGAAACGGCGCTCGCGGCACGGGCGAACGACATCGTTGAATTGGTAAAGTCGGACCTCAGAGCCGATGTTGAGGCGTTGCCCACAAACAATGTCGTAGTGCGCGAGGGCCAGGCCGATCTGGCGGTCGTGCGGAACGCCACCTACTGGCAGCGACTGAGCCGGGATCAGATCGGCTTTCTCCGCCAGACTATAGCGCCGATCCTTCGCGCTCAGTCGGAGGCGGATTTCAAGTCGCTGCGCTTCCGGATTGACGTGGTAGAACTGGGGACCGCGCTGTTGGCGCAAAACCGCGACGCTATCGATGCGCTCCGTGAGAGCCTCACCGAGCAGGTGTCCGAGCTTCCGCTCGGCGTCAACCTTGTGGCCCGCGAACGCGATCTGATCGAAGCAGTGCTTGGGTCCGAATGGTGGCGATCTGTGGATCAGGCGAAGCTCCGCGATCTGGCAACACGGCTCGCGCCGCTCATGCGGTTCCGGCAAGAGAGGCGCGACCCAATGTTGTCGCTCAATCTGGCCGACGTGACCGCTGTGCATGAGCGCATGGCGGTGGGTCCGGATGGTCGCGATATGCCGATCGTCGCGTATCGCCAGCGCGTCGAGGAGACGGTCCGCCGACTCCTGGCGGAAAACGTGGTGCTCCAGCGCCTGCAAGCGGGGGAGAACGTCTCGGAGCGCGATTTGCGCGAGCTCGCCCTGCTGCTGGCGAATCAGGACCCCGGAATTGACGAAGAGAAGCTCCGGAGAGTTTACGACGTCCGGCAGGCAAGCTTCGTCAGGCTCATCCGTCACGTGCTGGGAGTCGAGCCGCTGGAGCGATGGTCCACTTTCGTGACGCGCGAATTCGAGGACTTCATCGCGCAGCACACCACCTACTCGTCGCTCCAGATCCGCTTCCTGCAGACGTTGCGAACGTTCATTCTCCAGCGGGGACAGGTAGAGCGGCGTGACCTGGTGGACTCGCCATTTACCCAGCTCCACCCGCAAGGAATCCGGGGAGTTTTCGCAACTCAGGACATCGACGAGGTCATCGGGTTCGCACGGAACCTGGTAGCGTAACCGCGAAATAATGGGGTAGTGTGGCGGCGATAATGGGGTAGTATTGACTAGTTAATACCCTATTTATTAGCTTCTTGTACCCCATTTCCGGCAATGCGCTCACTAACCCCGACCTTTCTAGACACGCTCCGGCTCACCGCCGTCGACGGCTCCACGCTGACAGCGTTAGGCGAGCGTCGAGGCCGCCAGGAACTCTTTCGGCGTCAGATCCCAGAGCTACTTTCTGCTCTCCGCGACGCCGCGATTATCGAGTCGACCGAGTCGTCGAACCGGATCGAAGGCGTCGTTGCCCCGCACGAGCGTGTGGAGGCTCTCGTGCTCAAGACCAGCACGCCGCGCAACAGGTCCGAGCAGGAGATCGCGGGTTACCGCGACGCACTCAACTTGATTCACGAGTCGGCGCGCGAGATGGCATTCTCCGTAAACGTCATCCTTCAGCTACACACGATTCTGTACCGCTACCATGCCGGATCCGGTGGCCGTTGGAAGCCGACGCAGAACGAGATCGTCGAGCGGGATGCGGATGCGAAGGTTCAGCGCGTGCGGTTCGTGCCTACGAGTCCGGTGGCGACGCCGGGGCTGATGGACGCAATAGCCGCGGAATACGGGCGCGCTGTGGCCGAGGAACGGGAACCACTAATCCTCGTCCCGCTCGCGATCCTGGATTTTCTCTGCATCCATCCCTTCGCCGATGGCAACGGCCGCATGGCTCGGCTGCTCACTCTCCAATTGCTTTACCATTTCGACTTTGACGTTGGCCGCTACATCAGCCTCGAGCGCATTGTCGAGGAATCGAAGGAGACATATTACGAGGCGCTCGAAGCGAGCTCGCGGCAGTGGCACGAGGGGCGTCACGACGCGCTCCCGTGGCTCCGGTATTTCTGGGGCGTGGTGCTGCGTGCCTATAGGGAATTCGAGCAGCGAGTAGGAACCCTACGCACGGGGCGAGGAGCCAAGACTGATCTGGTCGAAGAAGCGATCGCCAGACGCGTGGGCGCGTTTTCGATCTCGGATATAGAGAAGGAGTGTCCCGGAGTATCGCGGGACTGGATCCGTATGGTCCTTCGCCGGCAGCGGGATGAGCGCCGCATCGTTCGGCGTGGAAAAGGACGCGGGTCGAAGTGGGTGCGACAAGACACGTGAGGACACACCTGTGCTGACATCAAGGTTGCGCTCCAGAGTCGATGCACTCTGGGACAAATTCTGGTCGGGCGGGATCGCGAATCCGCTCACAGCCATCGAGCAGATCAGTTATCTGCTCTTCATGCGGCGGCTCGACGCGCTGGACGAGAAGCGCCGCGGGGACGCTGAGTTCTTGAAGCAGGAGTTCCATTCTCTATTCGATGGCCAATACGAGACGAGAGCCGGTGCGACCCGTCCTCGCGACGAGCTGCGCTGGAGCAGGTTCAGACATCTGCCGCCCGAGGAGATGTTGGACCACGTGCGCGACAACGTGTTCCCCTTCATCAAAGCGCTACAGAACGGCGGCGAAGTGTTCAGCCGCTACATGCAGGACGCGGTCTTCATCATCCCAAAGGCGTCGCTACTCGTCGAGGCGGTGGGCATCATCGACGACATCTACACGGAGCTGGAGCGCGAGCGGCAGCAGGCGGGGCAGACGTTTCAGGATGTGCAGGGGGATCTCTATGAGTATCTGCTTTCGGAGATCTCCTCGGCGGGGAAGAACGGCCAGTTCCGGACCCCTCGGCACATCATCCAGATGATCGTGTCACTGGTGGATCCCAAGCTGGGTGAGATGATCTGCGATCCCGCCTGCGGTACGGGCGGTTTCCTGTTAGGCGCCTACCAGCACATTCTGACGCAGCATACGAGCGCCGAGCTGCGCTTCATGGGTGACGACGGCATCGAGCGGGGTCTGGTGGGCGACCGGCTTACCGATCCGCGGCAGTGGGAGGTGCTGCGGGAGCGCACGTTCCACGGCTACGACTTCGACACGACCATGGTGCGCATCGGGCTCATGAACCTGCTGCTGCATGGCGTGGACCGGCCGAACCTGGGCTACATGGACACGTTGTCCAAGCGCTACAACGAACAGGATCGTTACGACGTGGTGCTCGCGAATCCGCCGTTCAAGGGGAGCATTGACAAGAGTGACATCAACGAGGAGCTGCGGCTCAAGACGACCAAGACCGAGCTCTTGTTCGTGAACCGCATGATGAACCTGCTCAAGATCGGTGGGCGCGCGGGTGTGATCGTGCCGGACGGTGTGTTGTTCGGGTCGAGCAATGCGCACCGCGATCTACGGAAGATGCTGGTCGAGGAGTGCGAGCTTCAGGGGATCGTGAAGATGCCCGCCGGGGTCTTCAAGCCGTACGCGGGTGTGAGCACGGCGGCGCTGATCTTCGTGAAGGGGGGGCGGACGGAGCATGTCTGGTACTACGACATGCAGGCCGACGGCTACTCGCTTGACGACAAGCGCGAGAAGGTGGCGGAGAACGACATTCCGGATGTCATCGCGCGCTGGCGGGCGCGGGATCCGGAAAGAGATGTCGATCGGACGGCGAAGGCGTTCGTGGTGCCGGTGGAGGAGATTCGGGAGAACAAGTACGACTTGTCGATAAACCGGTACAAGGAGATCCCCAGCGAGCAGGTTGAGTATGACACGCCGGCGAACATTATGGTGTCACTTCGAGCCATTGAGCAGCAGATCGTCGACGATCTGGATCAACTCGACGCACTACTTCGTTGACGCCCATTCAGCGAGTGCGCATCGCCGACGTTGTTGGCGAGCCCCACACTTGGAATCCGAGGTCCGCATCCACCAACGAGCCTTTTCCCTACATCGACATCTCGAGCATCGATGCAGCTGAGAAGAGCATACGTGGTGCCGTGCAGATTCTCCCCCGGGATGCTCCGAGTCGAGCCCGGCAGCTCGTCGAGAGAAACGACGTTTTGGTTTCGACCGTTCGTCCGAACTTGAATGCGGTAGCTATCGTCCCCGACCAGTTAGACGGGGCGACAGCGTCGACTGGTTTCAGTGTCTTGCGCCCCGATCGAGAACGCATCGAGGCGCGGTACCTCTACCATTGGGTTCAAGGACAGGAGTTCATCCGCTATCTGACTTCGCGCGCGACGGGCGCAAGCTACCCCGCTGTGACAGAGAGAGTGGTACGCGAGTCGCGCATGCCATTACCCTCCCTCGCCGAGCAGCGCCGCATCGCCGGGATGCTGGACATGGGCGATGCCATTCGGTGCAAGCGGCGGGAAAGCTTGCGGCTGCTGGATGAGTTTCTGCGCTCGGCGTACGCCAGCATCGTCGGACCAGGGAACCCGAGTTACCGCCAATGGCCCGAGCAGGAACTCGCCGATCTGACGAGCCGACGCGATGATGCCAT
>JBHENQ010000175.1:0-17986 GCA_046261975.1 Gemmatimonadaceae bacterium
CACCCGTCCCGATGTCCCTGTAACGCAGTTTAACGTCGCCAGATCTGAGAAATTTGTCGGCCGCATTTGCGAGGCGAGTCGCCGGGACTGGGGCCGCACCAACTGTCGTCCGCTGTGGAGCGCACCCCGCCACGAGACCGCAGGCAAGCAGGAGTGGAAGAATCCGGATACGCATACGGCCTCCGTTTAGAAGAGAGGGTTAAGGAGCGTCGCCCCGCGCAAAAACGTGACCCGCTCGGACGATGTCGAGTACAACTCGTACCTCGTCCTCGTCGCGCGGGGAGTACAGCATCACGACATTTGGAGGGAGAAGCCCGCGGCGTGCCACTGGATGCACTTCCGCCCAACCGCGCTCGGCGGCCTCCAGTGCCAACTCCGGCGGCAACGCGGCGTGAAGACTCCAGTCGGGGGCCGGGTGCAGATGCGCGAACTCAGTGCCGACCATGAATGCCTCCCGAGGTCCACGCGCTGCTGACGAGTCGAGCCATAGTGCACGGGCGCCCGGAACTGAAATCGCACTCGGGGCCTCTTGCACGCCGGGCAGCGCGAACAGCGCTTCGGCAAGTGCCGCGCGCAGTGATACAGCGGCGGCCCCGTCCGGCTGCTGGTCGAGCTGAGTGTGTGGGTTTGTGGGCGTCGTGCGAGGACGAGGTCCTAGCCTTGCCGGCAATTGATGCGCAAATCCTGTGGTCACGATGTCGACTCCGGCAGATCGTGGTCTCGAGAATATATGTCACCCAGGGATGCGAGTAAGGCATCCCCCGGCGATGCTTTCGGAGACTTTTACCACGAAAGGCCACGCGGCATCGGGCGCGGTTCGAACTCGACCACTCGGCCGGCGACCGAATCGACTACCACCCTCACCCATCCGATATCGGGCGACCCGAATGTTACGAGTCGAGTGAAGTTTCGAAGCACCTCGCCAGTGTCACTCCGCTTCAGTGGGTGGTCTACGCCGAAGGTGTGCGAGTCACCATGAATCAGAAGCACCTGTCCCGAGAAAGCGCGTACGTGTCGTTCGAGCGCGTCGACGAACGATGCATATCCGTCCCGCACCGCTGGAGCCCGCTCCAGGCCAGGGTCGCCGTGAATCGCAACGATCACTCCTGATAATGAATCCGCCTCGGCAGTGACGAAGGCAGCGTCGAGCCAGTCCAGCGCAGCTTCAGTCCGGCGAACCACTTCAGCGTCGTCTGCCGCGGTGCGGCCCGGAAAAGAATCCGTGGCGTTCGAAGAGCCAACCATGTGGATCGTCACAAAGACGAAGCCCCCGAAACTCCAACGAGCATTCTCCACGAATTCCTTCCAGGCCGGGCTCTCGCTCTGCGATTCCAGTCGCATGATGCGCCGCCCAAGGCTGTTCCGAGGTTGGGCAAAGTAGGTGCTCCGGAGTCGCTGCAATCGCTCGAGCGGTTGAAACTTCCCCGCTATCTCCTCGTGGCAATCCGCCCACTCGTTGTCCCCCGGAGTGTAAATAACGGGGTGTCGAATCGCGTTGATTGTTTGCAGGCGATCTGCCAAAGCATGGTCAGAACATGGGTGCCACAGCAGATCGCCGACGTGCAGAAACCACTGCAGGTCCGTGCGGTTGGCATCCTGCACGACGCGCTTGAACTGACCCAACTCCCAGGAACGGTAGGGACCATCGCCGAAGACACCGAACGCAAAAGTGTCAGGCGGGAGGGCCGGTGCCTCCGATGTCGCACAGCCTGCGGCAATCGCTGCCACAGCGACAATGCGAGCACACGCGGTGAAACGAAGGTTGATCTGCGACGTGGGAACAGTCGACAGCGCCATACGCTCAACGTAGTGCCGGTGGAATAGAACGTAAGAGGCGGTCGATCGCGATTCACAAGGCCCCCTCTCATGTCGCCACGCGTGGCATCGCGGGGCCTTTTTCAGTAAGGTTGTCGCATGAGGACAGGGGTGGTCCGCACGCCCGTTCGCGGCGTACTCGGGAGATTGCCTGAGGTCCAGATGCGCGATGTGCTGTTGTTCGCGATCTGGATCGGCATCATCGGTGGCTTCGCCGAAGCCGTCAACGCGTACACCCGGAACGAGCTTCGTCATCTACCCACGGGAGACGCTACAAACGGCGAGATCTTCTGGGTGGTTCCGCTCGCTGCGACGACAGGGTTCGTGGCAATCACGGTCGGGCTCTGGGTTCTGGATCGACTGTTTGGCGGGAAGGTCGGGGTAATCCGTCTTGCGCCGGGGATCCTCGTCACGCTCGCCGTATACAGCTTCGTTGGGTCGCTGCATTTCGGTATCGCGCTCTACGCTGCCTTGGTGCTGGCCGTCGGTTGCGCGGCGGTCTTTGTGCGACTGATGGCCGCGCGCCCCGCGCTCGTCAGGCGAGTCCCGCGTGTGTCAACGCCTGCGATGGTGGCTGCGCTGGTGGTGTGGGGACTCGCAGTTCCACTTTGGCGGCGGGCGATGGAATCGAGGGCACTGGCAGCTTTGCCCAGAGCCGCCTCGGGTACCCCTATCGTTCTTATCCTGATCTGGGACACGGCGCGCGCCTTCAATCTCTCAACCTACGGCTACGAACGCGAAACCACTCCCGAACTGACGCGCTTCGCACAACGCGGCGTTGTCTTCGAGCGTGCCTTCGCAACCGCGCCGCGGTCGCTCCCATCTCACGCTAGCATGTTGACCGGTCGCTATCCGCATGAGCTCTCCGCAGGCCATGACACGCCACTGGACGACACATATCCTTCGCTGGCCAGCGCGCTTGGAGAGCATGGGTACGCCACGGGCGGGTTCTTCGCAAACTTCCACTACGGAACGCCCAGCTTTGGTCTCGGTCGGGGATTCTCGTGGTACGACGCCCGGCCAACGATCGACATCATGGTGATCGCTCACCACTGGTGGCTGGCGGGAACGAGCTTCAAGTACGTGCGGAAGAGGTTTGGCATCCAGCAGGAATTGTTCAGGCGGCACGCAGAACACGTGAATCACGAACTTCTCCGCTGGATCGAGCGGCGCGGTGATCGCCCCTTCTTTGGGTTCGTCAATTACTTCGATGCCCACGACCCGTACCTCCCGCCGGAGCCATTCAACCTCGCCTTCTCCACGAAGCAGCCTCGTTATTGGCTCGACCCCAGGCCTCACTTCTACGAACCGGAGGTGCTGCGAGAGCTCATGACGGCGTACGACACTGGCATCCGGTATCTGGACCACGAGCTCGGGCGCCTGCTCGTAAGACTCGGGGAGTTGGGTGTACTCGACAACACCCTCGTTATCGTGACTTCCGATCACGGTGAAGAATTCGGCGAGCACGGGCGGGATCTCGTCGATCACGGACGCAGCCTGTATTCACCTGTTATCATGGTCCCGATGGTCCTGGTGTATCCAAAGCGAGTAGGCGCCGGCCTCAGGCGAAGTGAAAATCGTCAGCATCCGCGACATCCCGGCGACCGTGATGGACGTGATAGGTGCGAACAGCGAGAGCCCTTTCCCGGGGATCTCGCTCGTTCGCTACGCGGATGGCTCGGCAACGACCGCCGAGGTAATGGAGCCGCGCTTATCGGAGGCCGAGCCTCCTTATAGAGTCGATTGGCCGAACTGGCCTGCCTCGGCTGGCGACATGTTTTCGATCCAGGCCGAGGGCAAGCACTATATCCTGGACGCGAAGGGGAAGGAGCAGCTGTACGACTTGGCTAACGACGTCTGGGAGCGGAACGATCTCGCCGGTTCTCCCGAGGTCGCAGACGTACTGAAGGATTTTCGCCGCACCCTCGACAGTCTGGTTAAACCGGTCGACGGCGTGCGCCGCGCCCGATTGGTATCGACAAAGCCTCTCCCAGAGTCTAAACCCGAAGCCACGCTTCGAGGTTCTCCGCCACGAAAGCGTCATCCGCAAGCTCGGGATACGCCCTCAGCACTCGATCGATCTCTTCCATCTGGCCAGCCGAAAGCGCCTCCTTCGGGTCGAGGCACCAGATTCCCCTCATGAGACCCTGTCGCCGCAGCACCTCGTGAATTCCAGCAATGCAGCCAGCAAAGTTGTTACAAACGTCGAAGATCGCCGAGTTCGCGTCGGTAAGCTCGGCAGCGAGGCGTAGCCAGCCAATATCCCTCCAGCCTGAATCTTCGACGCGTGGAGAATTGGGCGGACCCGGCGCCGTCGCCCGTTCCAGTCGCACTTGGTCCAGAATCTCAACCGCGCGCCGCGTCCATACGGCCCACTGTCCTAGTAAGCCTCCCACGATCGATGCTGCCGGCTCGGAGCCACGACCGAAGGAGAACGGCGTGAGGAGATCAACGATGATGCTGTCGTCGTTGCCGGTATAGAGCGCTACATCGCTGCGTTGAGAGTCAGACACTGCACGCACGACGTCTAACGTCTGATAGCGGTTGAACGGCGCGATCTTTATCGCCACCACGTTCTCGATCTCGACGAATTCGCGCCAGAACGAGTAGCTCAGCACTCGACCGCCTACAGCCGGCTGAAGGTAGAATCCGAACAATGGAATAACCGCGGCAACCTCACGGCAGTGCTGCAGCATTTCGCGCTCACTCCGGTCTTTCCAGGCGCCGAGGCTCAGCAGCCCCGTGTGATAACCAAAACCCAGAGCAACGCGCGCTTCGTCGAGAGCTTCGGCCGTGTTGCCGAGAATTCCCGCTACCTTGATGAATGAACGAGGACTGCCGCGAAGTATGTCGTCGGCTGTTCTCGAGGCAAGCTCCAGCACTGGCGCGTACAAGCCGTGTCGTGGCGAGCGAATCGCGAACTGCGTGGTATGAACCCCTACGGCGATCCCGCCCGCGCCCGCATGAACGTAATAGCGGGTAAGCGCGCGCTGATACCGTTCGTCGAACTTGCGCTCTGCCGTGAGAGCCAGCGGATGCGCGGGAAGAACCTGCCCGGCGAGCAGGTGTGCTCGGAGCGCCGCTATCTCCACTATCAGAACACCCCGTCACGCGTCTCGAAATGCGTAGGCTTGCCCAGCAGCGCTCCGCCATCCCGCACCCACTCTGCTGTCCACTCGATCATCTGATCGAGCGAAACCACGGGTGGTCCGAACAGCTTCTCGGACAATTCCGTGTTACTCAGAAGGGCGTCCTCTGCTTCGGTCCCCGCAAACTTGGGCAGTCGGCCTAGCAATTCCCCGAACCGTGCAGCCATCGCTCGCACCGAGACGATCTCCGGTCCGGTGACGTTCACCATTGACGGCGGTACGGCCGTGCGTGCGAGACACTGCAACGCTCGCGCATTCGCGTCTCCCTGCCAGATCACGTTTACGTAACCCATCGCGACGTCCACGGGGACACCTCGCAGAACCTTGACCGCGATGTCTGTGAGCACTCCGTATCGCAGCGCGTTGGCGTAGTTCAGTCGCACGAACACCATCGGTGTGCCGAAACGCCTCGCGTGGTACTCCAGCATACGTTCTCGTGCCGCACAGGAGCCTGCGTACTCGCCCACCGGACCGAGCTCATCACCCTCCTGCGATCCGCCGCGTGCGACAGGAGTGAACGGATACACGTTGCCCGTGGAGAACGCCACGATCCGAGACTTCTTGTACCGCTCGGCGGCTATGGCTGGGGCGAGCGTGTTCACTGCCCAGGTGATAGACGGTTCCTCGTTGGTTCCAAACTTCTGGCCAGCCATGAAAATGACGTTGTCTGCATGCGGAAGCCTGGCAACGGAATCACGGTCCGTGAGATCGCACTGGATTACTTCCGCGCCTGCACTCGCGAGCCGAGCGGCCGCGTCACCAGAGGTAAAGCGTGAGACCGCAATGACTCGAAGGGGCCGACCAAGCGCATCCAGCGCGCGCCGAGTCATACGCGAGAGCGAAGGGCCCATCTTGCCGCCGGCACCGAGCACGACCACGTCGCCACGCACACTCTCGAACGTCTTCAGAACACCGGGCGTCGGGCGTGAGAGAAGCTCGTCGAGCACCTCTTCGGTCATGCGGCCTGTGCTTCGCGCGCGTGCCGCTTCAGGCGAGCAACCATGGCGTTGAGACCGACCTCGCGGGCCGCGAGCCCGATGTTCTCCATCACCTGGCGAACGAAATCGCCCGGTATAGCCAGCATGGTGCTCGGAGGCTGGTCGTTCACCGCGGACAACAGAATCGCCAGGAACGCCGCGATGGTGGGCGATTGGCGGACATCCAGGTCGGCGTAGAAGTGTATTAGCCCCTCGCGATACTCGGGAAAGATATCCACGCGCGTCATGCACTCGGGAACGGTGAAGTTCTCGCGACCAATGTTCTTGAAGCGATCCGGCAGCGGTTCGAGCTTCTTGGCATAAGCCACCAGTGTCTGCATCTTTTCTTCTCGCTGCATCCGGCTGAACAGCTTCAACACCCGCTCGATCGACGGCGGCAGTTTTTCGTCGGGGGCGGAGAGGGATGTGCGGCCTGATTCTGGCATGGTGGGATGAAATGCAGAAGGAGTGATGGAGTCAAGAAGAAAAGCGGGTGTAGGGTGTGGGGTGTGGGGTGGGGGGCCCGACACCCCACACCCGAGACCCGACACCCGACACCCGACACCAGTTCTTTCTCACGGAGAGCCAACACATGCCAACACGTAACGCGAATGCCGTCTGGGAAGGTGGGCTGAAAGGTGGGAAGGGAAGTTTCAGGACACAGACGGGGCTTGGCGGCTCGTACAGCTTCGGTTCGCGCTTCGAGAGTGCCGCTGGCTCCACGCCCGAAGAACTGCTTGCAGCTGCCGAGGCCGCCTGCTTCAGCATGGCGTTGAGTGGGGCACTCGAGAAGAACGGCACGCCACCCTCCAAAGTCGAGACGGACGCGGCTTGCACCGTGGAGAAGGTCGGTGATGGGTTCAAGATCACGACCATCAAGCTGTCTGTGAGAGTAAAGGCCTCTGGAGTCGAGGAAGGCGCATTCAGGAAGATCGCCGAGGCGACCAAGGAAGGTTGTCCTGTATCCGGAGCGCTCAAGGGGAACGTGAAGCTCGACCTGGACGCCCGGCTCGTGTGACACGAGACTCCGAACGCACTCTCAGATGAGCTTCGCGGCGAAAGCAACATGGTACCGCTGGGACGACATGCCGAAGGAGCAGGTGTCGGCGCTCCTGGAGCGGCGCCTGATAACCGGCGAGCGGATGATGCTCGCTCACGTATATCTTGCCAAAGGTTGTGTGGTGCCGAAGCACTCGCACGAAAACGAGCAGCTCACTTACATCCTTTCCGGCGCGCTCCGCTTCTGGTTGGGCGAGGATCAGAACGACGAGTTGATCGTCGCGGCGGGCGAGGTCCTGCACATCCCGTCGCACTTGCCTCACAAGGCCGAAGCTCTCGAGGACACTCTCGATGTGGACATCTTCAGCCCTCCCCGCCAGGACTGGCTGGACAAGAGCGATGCTTATCTGCGGGGGAAGTAGAACTACTCGGGAGTCGGGAGTGGGGAGTCGGGAGTCGCCGGTGCGATTTTCCGACTCCCCACTCCATCCGCCCGCAAGCGGGCGCCCGCCCGACTCCCGATCCTACGATGGATCTCGGCCTTTCAAATAAAGTAGCTCTGGTAGCGGCGGCTAGCCGCGGACTCGGGCGCGCCATCGCCGACGAGCTTGCGGCAGAAGGCGCGTCGCTCGCCATCTGTGCGCGTGGCAAGGAGACGCTCGAACGTGCTCGCGATGAGATTGCGTCGCGATCGGGAAGGGAGGTGCTTGCCACCGTGGGGGATGTGTCGCTTTCCGCCGACGTGGAACGCGTCGTGAGCGCAACTCTCGAGCGCTATGGGCGAATCGATATCCTCGTCACCAACGCGGGCGGGCCACCCTCTGGCCGCTTTGAGACGCTCGGTCGCGACAAATGGGACGAAGCAGTTTCGCTTACCCTTCACAGCGTAGTGGATCTGACCCGTCTCGTGCTTCCCGGAATGATCGAGCGTCGTTGGGGCCGGATCCTCAACGTCACGTCCATCGCCGCGAAGCAGCCGGTGGACAACCTGATGCTGTCGAACAGCCTCCGCGCCGCTGTCACGGGTTTCGCGCGCACGCTCGCGAACGAAGTGGCCCAGCACGGTGTCACCGTCAACAACATCCTGCCGGGCTACACGCGCACGGAACGCGTCGAGGAGCTCGCCGAGCAGATGGCGAAGGGCGGCGGAACGACCCGGGATGCTGTCCGCGCAAAGTGGGAGGCCCAGATCCCGTTGGGCCGCCTAGGCGAGCCGAGAGAGTTCGCCGCTCTCGCCGCGTTCCTGGCCTCGGAGCGCGCGAGCTACATTACGGGCCAGTCAATTGCGGTAGACGGTGGCTGGATAAGAGCGTTGCTCTGAGCCTATTTCAGGGCGTTGGTCAGATCCGTCGCCGCTCGCTCCACCTGCGTAGCGTAGCGATCCAGGGCGGCGGCCACTCGTGCCGCCTCGCGCTGCGCCACCTGTAGACTCGGCCGGTCCTCCACTGCCTCGCGAATCCCAGGCATCGTCTTTACTCCGTAGCCCGTGTAGAAGCCTGGCGCGTAAATCAGGTGCTTGTACCACGCGCGACCGTCGAGACCCTTGTCGTCCGTCAGCGCCTGTTCTGTCTGGTAAAGCGCCGTGTTCACAGCTGCCAGCTGCTTCCATCTGGAGCGGAGCTTCGACGACGACGCCGTCTCGACTGCCGCGAACGCCTTTTCGTACTTTTCGGCTGCCTGCTGAAGGCGATCCAGAGATTTCTTCACGGGCGAGAGATCGAGAGCCTTGGTCGTGTCGTTCTTCCGGGCTGCCTTCTCTATTTCTTCGACATACTTGCGATACGTGCGAGCCACGGCAGTGAACTCGAAGGGAAGAACAGGAGCATCGGCCAGGCGCAACAACGCGGTTCCGATCGTCTGCGCCTGGGCAACGCCGAACGCGAACGATGTGTCGCTGAAGCGAGTGTAGGAGTCGAAGGAATCATAGATCGAGTGATAGAAGCCATCGTCATCCAGCCCCCCGTAGCTGACGTGAGCTGATGGAACGCCGGCGTGGTCTATGAACGCAGTGTAGTCCGATCCCGAGCCGAGCGCGTCTATGGTGAAGGTGGTGTCCGCGGAGGCCGAGTCCGCTCGGGACTTCTTTCGCTCCACCGAGGCCTCGAGCGCGCTCTTGCTGCTGGCAGGGTGCGGGATATCGCGAGCCAGTTGAGTGATGAAAGCTTCCAGCGAATGGGAGCCCGACCCGCCGATCCAGCCGCGGCCGTTGGTGTCTCCATTCAGATACAGAACGGTACTTTTCCGCAGGGCGTCTCTGTGCTTTTCCACCCATTCGGTGGACCCTAACAATCCCCACTCCTCGCCGTCCCAGGCTGCGAAGATGAGCGTGCGCGCCGGACGCCATCCGGTTTTCAACAGTGCCCCGACTGCCCTGGCGGCCTCCTGAAGCGCCACCATTCCGGAGATGGGATCGTTGGCACCATTGACCCACGCATCGTGGTGATTGCCGGCGATGATCCACTGATCAGGAGACTGAGCCCCGTTCACCCTCGCGATCACGTTGTAAAGAGGACGCGTCTGCCAGTCGAACTTGAGGGCCAGATGAACTTCGGCGGGACCCGGTCCAACGTGATAGGTAATCGGGAGCGCACCGCGCCACTTCTCCGGCGCTACCGGTCCTCCGAGGTTGCGCAGAAGCGGAAGCGCGTCGCCGTAGGAAATGGGAAGCACTGGAATCGGCTCGATGGTCTTTACGTCCGAAATCGCGAGCTTCCGCGCGCCAGGCTCAGATGCCCAGCCAGGTGAGAGCGGATCGCCGGGATATGTGGGCATGTCCATGACGCTCCCTCGCTGCACGCCCTGGGAGGGGCGCATTGGTCCTTTGGGGTAGACGTCGCCTTCGAAATAGCCATCGTCGCGCGGGTCGGAGTAGATGATACAGCCCACCGCGCCGTGCTCGGCGGCGAGCTTGGGCTTGATTCCGCGCCAGGAACGCCCATATCGCGCGATGACGATCTTGCCCTTCACGCTCACGCCTATGGAGTCGAGCACGCGGTAGTCTTCCGGGATTCCGTAATTCACGTAGACGAGTTGGGCGGTCACGTCTCCGTCCGGAGAAAACGCATTGTACGTGGGCAGCTGGTTCCGGTCTCCCGAGTCCTTGTCTTCGGGCAACGTCGACTCCGCAAGAGACGCTCTGAATTTCTCCGGCGACAGCAGTTCGAGCGTGCGCGATACCGGCCGCGGCATAAGAGCCTCGAACTGCTCGATCCGCGCATCGAGGCCGTATGACCTGAACGTGGCAAGAATCGTCTCCGCGATGCGTTTCGAGCGATCGGTACCCGCCTCGTGAGGTTCCTCGGAAAGAATGCGCATGTGCGTCCGGAGCGTGTCGGCGCGCGGAATGGCGCGAAGCTCAGTCTCGCGGCGAGCCTGAGTCGCCACCGCGTCGGCAGAGAAACCTCGGATGGGCCTTTGCTGTGCCAGTGCCTGAGACGCGAGCGCTGCGAAAGCGGTAAGCACGCTCAGGATGTGGAAGCGAATCATGGTCGAAGTGTTTGGATTTTCGTGGGCATCACGTGTCGCGCAGGATCGGTTGCTTCTATATTTGCAGCCGGCATCCGTTCCACGACAAGTCCTCCATCGAGAAGAACCGCTTCTGTCGAGCATCGTTCTGCGTGAGCGTTCCGGTACCGAGTTGATCGACGCGGCTATCCAGTTGCTCCGCCGGCACTACCTGCAATTGGTGACCATAATGATGGCGGCGCTGCTGCCGTATCTGGCAGTGGACCTGTTTTTCCCGCCGACTGGCACGAGCATGGGGCTGCCGATGCTCGTCAACCTTTATGTTTTTATCCTGGCGTACCAGCTTGGCGCCGCGGCGATTGTCACGGCGGTGTCGGATAGCTACCTCAGCGGCCGATTGAGTCCATCCGCCTCTCTTGGGCGCACGTTCAGCCGGCTTGGCCGGCTGATCACCGTTTCGCTTCTGCAGGGCATTCTGGTCACGCTGGCCACAATACTTCTGATTGTTCCTGGCATGATCCTTTTCGCCAGGACCTTCGCTGTGCAAGCTGTCGTTGTGCTGGAGAACAAGGGTATCAGAGAGGCGTTCAGGCGATCCGCCTACCTTGCCGGTGGGCACTTCTGGAAGATCATCGGCGTGACCGGCCTGACATGGGTGATCAGCTTCGTGGTGCACACTGGAGCGATTCTGTTGTTGTATCTGTCCTTGGACTTCGACCCAGCGGTTCCAAGCATGTTGGGCACTCTCGCTTCTGTAATTATCACCGCGCTCACCTATCCGCTCGTCGGAGTGGTGGTCACTCTTCTGTACTATGACATGCGGATTCGCAAGGAAGGTTTGGATATCAGCATGATGATGAACGAGCTGGAGCCGGCTACCTCTCCCGCCGCTTCGTCCTAGTCGCGCACCGCGACTTTCGTGATTCCGCCGGAAACGATGAAGGCCATCACAGCCGAGCTGTCCGCGGTAATCCGCTGTACATCGCTCGCAGGATAGATCACTAGGCTGCCGGCGAAGTTGTAGGACTGCGGAAAATAAACCGCCACGTGGTCAGCCAGTCCGAACTGGTTCAGGGATTCAGAGGTGATGAAGCCGAGCGCTCGCGCGCTGCTCCCCGGCAGGATAGTCACTAGCACCGGCTTGTCGAAACGGCGCTTCTCGCCCACGAAGGCATTCAACAGATCCCGGCTCGACGAGTAGAGGAGCCGCACGAAGGGCAAACGGTTGAGCACGCGGTCCACCACCGACAACATGCCACGCGTGACGAGATTCGATGCGAGAAAGCCCACAAGGGCGATGATCGCGATGGTGAGCAGAAAGCCCACTCCAGGAACCGTAAAACCGAGCCAACGGTCTATCGTGATGAACACGCGCCAGCACACGTAAAGCGTGATGGCGAGCGGGACAATGACAACCAATCCGCGCAAGAAATAGTTGAAGAGGCGTTTCATGAAGTGCGAAAGGCGGGTGTAGGGTGTGGGGTGTAGGGTGGGGGGCCCAACACCCCACACCCCACACCCCGCACCCTACACCCGCGCTTTTAGGGGTTCACTGTAAATGGCACCCACGCCTCGGTATCGTCCCACCTCAGCCTGATCACGCCCCCGGAGCTCTGCGACTCGATGGCGATCGTGAACCGCTCCACAGGAGTGCTCACCTTTTCCACTGTAAGGGGGATGCGCGCGAGATCATGCTCCTGTTTGTATTCGGTACCCCATTGGCCCGTGTTCTTGTTGACGATGAGCTTCCACCCGCTCGCCGACGGCCGCGAGTAGAGAGTGTACGTCCCGGCGGGTACGTGCGTGCCACCGATCATGAGGTCTTTGTCGGTCACCAGCGTTGTCGCCTCGTTCGCGCCCGTTCGCCATACCGTGTCCCACGGCACGATTCCGCCAAAGATCGTCCGGCCTCGCTTGGACGGCCGGCTGTAGTCGACCAACACGCTGGCCCCACCCACGGAGGCGCGCACGGTGTCGCGCGGAGAGAGCGGGCCAAGCCCACCACCGCCGAGTCGAGCTGCAAACGCCTGCGCGAGGTTGCCCGCATCGCTCCACGAGATGCGCTCGATCGTGGTGCGGATTCCCTGAGCTGGACTGTTGACGGCGCTGAGTATTCTGCCTGACTCGTCAACGCGAGCTCGGAGTGTGTCACCGTCCGCCACCAGGCGGAGAGAGTCACCGGCGAATCTGACCACGTGCGCGGTGTGGTTCTCTTCGGCGCCCACTGCATAGTAGGCAACGCTCGCTCCCCCTGCTGGAGCCGCAGCGGCCATTGTCGCTCCCATCTCATCCATCGCGACACTGCCGGAAAGCATCGCGATCGTCCGTGGCTGCACGGCAACCGCCCGGTTGATAGTACTGTCGTTGCGAACTATCGTGAGATGCGCCGTGTCGTTGCGTACGACAGCCGTGACTCGCTGCGTTACGGGTGCTGCGGTGCCGAGTCCACCGTACCTGACTGTTTCGACACGTGAGACCGCGCCGCTCGGCTCCACGGTGGCCAGGTACGTCGTTCGGGTCAGGCGAGGTACTCGCGTCACCATCTCGCCCTCAATTCTGTCCGAGTACCGCGTAAATCGCTCGACGGCGAGCGTGTCAGTCCCGAATCGTCTCAGGAAACCCGCGTTGTAGCTCGGGGACGCGACCTGAACGGCTCGTGAGCAGCCTGCCGAGAGCACCACCAGTGCCGCGATCCTTGCGCGGCGCAAGAAACGTGAGGAAATCATGCTTCGCTCCATATTTGGTTGAACGATGGGGGGAATATCTATGGGGGTCGCGCTCGGCGCGAGTGGCGTGAAGAGCGGGTGTCGGGGGTCGGGTGTCGGGCCCCACACCCTACACCCCACACCCCACACCCGCTTTTCTCCTCGTGCCACGGCCCCTACTTTTCGCGCATGGATCAATCAGAGCGAATCTCCTACGCGATTGCCGATAGTCCGCTTGGGAAGTTGCTTGTTGCCACGACCGATCGCGGCATCTGTTACGTCACCGTCGGTGACACCGATTCGGAGACCGAGAGCTCGCTGCGACGACAGTACCCTGCCTCGGATATGATACGCAATGACGCGCAGCTGGAAGGGCCCGTCGCTACCATAATGAGCCATCTACGCGGGGAGCAGCAGCACCTCGACCTGCCGCTCGACGTGCGGGCCACGGATTTCCAGCGCAGGGTTTGGCACGCGCTCCAGCGGATTCCTTACGGAAGCACACTTTCCTACAGCGGCGTAGCGCGCGCGCTTGGCCGGCCCGCCGCGGCTCGCGCCGTTGCGCGCGCGTGCGCCAGCAATCCCGTGCCGCTCGTCGTGCCGTGTCACCGCGTGATCCGGAAGGATGGCACTCTCGGAGGGTTCGGTCTGGGCATTCATCGCAAGAATGCGCTTCTGGAGCGCGAGAGGGCCGGCACGCGGACGAAATCAGGCGTCCCTTGATGCATCGGAAGGCTTTGAACCATCTGCGGACCGCCGATCCCAAGCTCGCCCTGGTGATCAAGCGGGTGGGCCGATGCAAGCTTGAGCCTCGGGCCGAAGGCACCCACTTCGATGCAGTGATGCGCGCGATCATCTATCAGCAGCTCTCGGGCAAGGCGGCAGCGACCATCCTGCGGCGCACTCTCGGGCTGTACGGAGATCGCCATCCAACGCCCGACGAACTCCTCGCCACTCCGGACGAGAAGCTTCGCGCCGTGGGACTTTCGCGTCAGAAGATATCGTACCTGAAGGATCTGGCTATCAAAGTGAAGACGGGTGCCGTCCCGATGGAGGGCTTGCACGAGTTACCGGATGACGACGTTTTGGCAGCTCTGACGGCGATCAAGGGAGTGGGCCGTTGGACCGCGCAGATGTTCCTGATGTTCCGTTTGGGTCGCGAAGACGTACTTCCAGTCGGAGACCTCGGGATTCAGAAGGCGATCATGAAGTCTTATGGCCTGAGAAAGATGCCTTCCCCGGACCGCGTGCAGCGCATCGGTGCGAAGTGGGCGCCGCATTCCACCGTTGCGTGTTGGTATCTCTGGCGCAGCCTGGATGCCAAAGCACCAGACTGATTGCACGATATCTTCGCGGTAACCGCTCCGGGCCTCGAACCTCTAGCAGCAGCGGAGTTACGCGACATGGGGATCGAGTCCGCCACGCCGGTCGCTGGTGCTGGTGGTGTCGAGTTTCGGGGTAATCTGGATAGCGTATATCGCGCGAACCTCTGGCTCAGAACGGCAAGCCGGATAATCGTGCGAATGGGAGCCTTTCGTGCACGGTCCTTCGGCGAGATCGAGCGTTGCTCAGCGCAACTTCCGTGGGATACTTTCGTCGGCGCGGGAACGAGGATTCGACTGCGCGTGACGTGCCGAAAATCTCGCCTTTACCACTCAGGCGCCGTCGCTCAACGCATCGCTGGCATCCTGGAGAAGCGCGGCGCGGTCCTCTCCGGTCTTGCTCGGACTGAGGATGAGGAGACCCCAGACGACGCCCAGCTCGTGATTGTTCGGCTGTTTCGGGACGAGTGCACAGTGAGCGCTGACTCATCCGGCGAGCTGCTGCACCGGCGCGGGTATCGGAAGGACATCGGAAAAGCACCAATTCGTGAGACTCTGGCTGCAGCTGCCGTGATGGCGAGCGGGTGGACACCCGAGTCGCCACTTATGGACCCCTTTTGCGGAGCCGGCACCATCTCGATAGAGGCGGCGCTTGTGGCTCGCCGGATCGCGCCCGGGCTCGAGCGTAGATTTGCCTTCATGCAATGGCCTAATTACTCCTCCTCTACGTGGGATGGCCAGGTTGAAGAGGCGCGCGCTCGGGAGCTGCCCTCCGCGCCATCAGACCTCCTGGCCTCCGACAGGGATGCGGGGGCCGTGGAGGCGGCTCGCGCCAATGCGGTACGGGCGCGCGTGTCTGGCGACATCGAGCTCAGGCAAACCGCGTTGTCGGGAATCGAACCTCCCACCGTCACGGGCTATCTCGTCACGAATCCGCCCTACGGTGTTCGCGTGGGGCAGCGGGCCGCGCTCCGCAACTTGTACGCGCAGCTGGGCAACGTGTCGCGCAAGAAACTTGTGGGCTGGACCATCACATTTATTTCGGCGAACGCAGATCTCGAGGGTCAGACCAGACTGCCACTCGAAGCTGTGTTAAAGACGAGGAACGGTGGGATTGGGGTCAGGGTCGTGCGAGCCCTTGTTCCTGGTCAAGCATGATGGCTCGGGGCTCTTCCGCAGCCGGTAGGCGCTCGCGTCGCACAGAGCGTGGAGCGAAGCGATCGATAAACGAATCGCTGACCGAGTACGGTCGTGGCATCGCTGGAGGACTTCTGTTCAGTTTGCCGCTGCTCTTCACGGAAGAGATGTGGCACGCGGGACTCACCTGGCATCCGTTGCGCGTGCTGCTATTCGTCCTCGTGACATTTGGACTGCTGCTGGGATACAACAGATACTCCGGACTGCGAACAGATTCGAGCTGGGCGGAGATCGGGATCGATTCCGTGGAGGAAATGGGCCTTGGACTCCTGATCTCCGGGGTCGCTTTGTTGACCATTGGACGTATCACCAGCGCATCGTCACTCGGTGAGATCATCGGTCTGGTCGCTTTAGAAGCCATGACGGTTGCGATAGGCGTGTCCGTCGGAACGGCGCAGTTGGGCGAAAAGTCGGACGATACGGGCACCGAGAACGATTCGGAGGGTGGAAAGGCGAGCCAGGCCGGCCCTGACGAGCCGCATAGCAACGCTAGTGGGGACGAAGAGGTACACTTTGGCGGGCAGGTCGTGCTCGCGCTCTGCGGCGCGATACTTATATCCGCGAACGTGGCACCCACGTTAGAGATAGTGACCATTGCAAGCAGCATGTCCGTGACGGGGCTATTCGTGCTGTCCGTCATGTCCCTCGTACTCGGCGGTCTCATCCTCCACCACAGCCAGTTCGTCGGAGCCAGCCGGTTTGTTCATGCCGAGCGATCAGTGGATGTGCTCGTAGGTAGTGTCGTGACCTATGCCGCCGCGCTGGTCGCCTCCGCGGTATTGCTTTGGTTCTTCGGCCGGTTCGATGGCCAGCTGGCTTACATGATAATCGCGCAGACAGTGGTGCTCGGAGTGGCTGGCGTACTTGGCGCCTCAGCTGGGAGGCTGTTGCTTCAATGAAAAAGGTCACCAAGAACTGGCTGGAGTGGGCAGTTTTCGGCCTGTCGCTCGCATTGGTACTCGTCACATTCAGTGTTCTGGGCTACCAGATTGTGAAGTGGAGCGATTCGCCAGCAGAGATAGAACTGAAAACGGGCCGCCCGATTGCCACTGAGCGAGGCTTTCTTCTTCCGGTGACCGCCGTCAACCACGGTGACAAGTCTGCCGAGGGAGTACGGGTGGAGGTCCTGATAGAGCGTGGCCAGAATACTGAGCTTGGCGAGTTCACGATCCCGCTACTGCCACGCGGCGCTAACCAAACGGGTTGGCTGCCTGTCCGAGAAGACCCGTCGAACGCGAGGGTCAGCGCCCGAGTGGCCGGCTTTCAGCAGCCCTGATCCCTGAGGTGAACGATCTTTTCCCAAGTCCTCTCGCTTGACGCCCGCGTTGCCCCGTCATAAATAACATGGCTGCGCCCCACTCGACGGTTTTGCATGGCTTTCCAATCTCGGCTTTGCCTCGGACTGAGGTTGGCCGCGCTTACACTTGCTGGAGTGTCGTGCCGCGATTCCGCGGCCGACGCGGAGCGCAACGCAGCGCCCCTGACTCCGGTGATGGTAGCGACCGCGGCGGTCTCGGATTCCGTTATAACCGACAGCACTGTTCGGGCATCTGTTCGCCGTGGACGCGCGCTCGTGTCGGCGCCACGCGAGAGTCTTCCCGAACATGCCGGCAACAGCCTACGCTGCGTCAGCTGCCACCTCGACAACGGAAGACGGACCAATGCCATGACCTGGATCGGGGTATACGCGCGCTTCCCCCAGTACCGAAGCCGCAGCGGAACGGTGATCCGGCTGGAAGACCGCATCAACGACTGTATCATGCGCAGCCTCGACGGCCGGGCTTTGAGCTACGACAGCCGCGACATGCGCGATATTGTGGCCTACATGGCCTTCCTCTCGCAGGGGGTGCCCGTGGGCGCCGAGGTGCGCGGTCAGGGACTGCCGAGGCTCGATCCGTTAGTGGGGGACACGACCAAGGGGCTAACCGTGTTCAGGAACACCTGCAGCGCATGCCATGGACAGAATGGCGAAGGCACCGTCGAGGCTCCTCCACTCTGGGGTCCGGAGTCTTACAATATCGGAGCCGGAATGGCGCGCGTTCGAACCGCGGCCTCGTTCATAAGGCACAACATGCCGTTCGATAACCCAGGCACACTGACAGACCAGGAAGCTTTCGACGTTGCTACCTACATTAACACGCGACCCCGGCCCGATTTTGCCGGCAAGGAACGAGACTGGCCGCGTGGCGACCCACCGCCTGATGTAGCTTACAAGACGGACTCCGCGGTAAAACCTAGGGATTAGGGATTAGGGACTAGGGATTAGTGTCCCGACTCCCGACTCCCGACTCCCGACTCCCGACTCCCTAGAAGGTATACTGCGTGCGCGCGATCACTAGTCTGCCGATCGTGGGTGC
>JBHENQ010000176.1:0-65321 GCA_046261975.1 Gemmatimonadaceae bacterium
TCACTCGCGGTAACGCTGGAGTCCTGCGCGCCTGCTTCTGAACTAGCAACAACACGGAATGCGGCGCCCAGGCCGACCAGACAGCAAGTTCTCAGGATCATCGCCGCTGGTTGTTTCAGCCTGCCACGACCACTTCGGCAACCGATTCTACCGGAAGTACGTCCCACTCGTTTCCGCACTTCAGGCATTTCCGGAATTCGCCACGCGCCTTGCTCACCTTCATCTCCGCGCCTTCATAGCCGCACTCCGGACAGGTCTCCAGGACGGGTTTGTTCCACGCCACGAAATCGCAATTCTCGTTCGAGCATGCGTAGAACGAGGTGCCGCGCTTCTTGGAGCGGCGCTGCACCAGATCGCCGCCATCCTTGGGACACTTAACACCCGTGGGAAGCGAGCGTGTGCCCCTGCATTTGGGGAACTTGCTGCATCCCAGAAACTCTCCGGCTCTCCCCTGGCGGATGACCATGTGCTCGCCGCACAGATGACAGATCTCGTTCGTTGGAACGGGCTTGGGTTTGTCCTTGAGAGGCCTGGTAAACGAACACTTCCTAGGGTGCTTCTCGCAGGCAATGAATGGTCCAAAAAAACCACCGCGCGGTTCGAGTTTTCCACCACAATCCGGGCAGCGCTCGTTCACGAAGCGGCTGAGATCGTGAGCATCGGCTATGAGCATCTCGTACTTCACGTCCTTCAGCGACAGGCTGAAAGGAGCGTAGAAATCCTCGAGCACTCGACGCCAGGTTAGGTCCCCATCCTCAACCTTGTCCAACTCCAGCTCCATATTGGAGGTGAAGCCCACGTTGAAGATGATCGGCCAACCGATTCTGGAGTTCGCCGCGCTCGGCAAGCTGCCACGCGGCCTCGGAGCCGGCGAGCCCACCGCCAACGATGTCGATGGTCCGGGCAACACGCGATATGGCCACGAGACAAAGATAGCTGGGAATCTGTAGCGACGCTCCCACCCGGCGCTCTAGCTGCCCGACTCCTGGGCTTGCCACGAGTACGGCTGAATCTGAGACAGCTGAGGCGGGGTGCCGACGCGTCCCGCCCCATGCAGGAAGTTGCGTGCCCGCAACTCTTTTCATAGACGTTACGTGCCAGCGATCCGTAAGTGCCGAAGGGTTGGGTACTTGGAATGTGGTACGTAGCTCGCAAGAGAGTGCCTGAAAGCGAAGCAGATTCCAAACTCCCTCTCAAGGTCTTTCATGAAGCGCAAGAGACGTGGATTCAGTATCGTCGAGCTGGTGGTTGTGATCGTGATAATAGGAGTGCTGAGCATCATCGCGTTTCCGCAGTTCAACCAGTTCCTGACGTCTGTGAGCGTCAAGTCGGCCAACCAACAGGTTGCGGCCTACCTGGTTCGCGCGCGGGCAGCGGCAATCGAGAATGGCCGCGTCGCGCGCTTCATCAGAACCGGGAACACGGTGCTGGTGACCGTGGATCGACCGGGCGGACCGGTGGTAATCGGCGCGGCGCAGGATCTTTACGCGAGTCATGGAGTGACCCTCTCGGCCACTCGCGACACCATCGCATACGATCCGCGCGGGTTTGCTGTCGGTCTTGGCGGCAGGCAAAAGGTAAACGTTTATCGCGGTACGCTACGTGACTCCGTATGCGTAGCGGGACTCGGCAAGATCACCCCTTCAGCATGCACGCTATGACCAAACGGAAATCAATTCCGGCTAAACGCCGGTCGCGGCGCGGCTTCACGATTGTGGAGCTGATCGTCGCAATAATGATCTTGAGCATCGGTGTGCTTGGCCTCGCCAGCACGGCGGCGGTCGTCGCAGGAATGATGGGCGGCGGCGCCATGCGCACGATGGCAGCCAACGTGGCGCAGTCGCGTTTCGAGGCGCTCCGCAGCGTCAGCTGTGGATTGATCACCGCCGGATCGGCCACCACCCGCGGCGTGACCGAGCGGTGGGTTGCAACACCTATCGGTGTTCGCCACTTCGACGTCACCGACTCGGTGTCCTTCTACACCAAGCGTGGACTCAGCACGCAAGTCTACCGGAGCTACGTCACGTGCTAAAGTCAGAATCTACGGTGAGCGCTGGTCGCCGAGGCGGCTTCACGCTGGTGGAGCTCATGATTGTTGTCGTGTTATTGGGACTAGTTTCGGCTGTTCTTCTCCAGCTCGTGATCAACCAGCAGCGCTTTTACAATGGGGCGGCAGAAATCATTGAAACGCGCGGCAGCGTTCGGCAGATGGCTGAGGCTATCCCGGGGGACCTGCGCAGCCTCGCTCCGACTCAGGACGATATCTATTCGATGGGCTCCACCTTCATCGAGTATCGAGCTCCCATCGGCTCGTCTGTTTTTTGCGCCGGTGGCCTCGCTACCATTACCATCCCGCCCATTGCTCTGGCATCGCAAAGCGGGCTCACTGCCTGGATCAACACGCCACAGGCCGGCGATTCACTCTTTATCTATGACGCGGTTGGGCCCGGGATAGCCGACGACAGATGGCGCATACACGAGCTGGCTGCCGCGCCGGTCCTCGGCACCTGCCCAACGGCGAGCACCTTCACGGCCAATGCGGCCGAGGCCAACAGCGGATGGACACTGGTGCTGAACCCAGCGCTGACGGTAACCACTCAGCCTGGCGCTTCGATTCGCTTCTTTCGCCGGGCGAGATATCAGCTCTATCTCGCCGCCGATGGAAGAAATTATCTTGGCTATTATGACTGTCTGGCTACGCGTATGCCTGCCTGCAGCACTATACAGCCAGTGAGTGGACCGTACTTGGAGCCCGGATCAGGTGGTCTTGTCATGTCGTACTTCGACTCGACTGGCACGGTCACGGCAAGCCCGAACCTGGTCTCGAGAATAGACATTATCGCGAGGGCTGCAAGCAGAAACGTCGTCCGCTCCGACGGGCGGCAGCACGGCCTATATCGAGACTCGCTGTCCATCAGAGTCGCCGTAAGAAACTGAAACTGACATCTCAAGGAGATACATATGCGCATCGCGCATGCACGCAGAGAAGGGTTCGCGCTCGCTATGGCCATCGCGGCAATAGTCGTGATCGGCGCCATGATAGCCGGTGTGTTCTTCGCGTCGACGCAGGAGTTTCGCATCGGCCGCAACACGCTGCTTCAGTCGCGAGCGTTGACGGCGGCCGAGTACGGCTTGAACGCCGCGATGGCGCCAGGAAACTGGAGCGGGAGTTGGAACACGATGGGCACCGGCACGGTGGTCACGCGGGAATTCCTTCCGGGTGACGGTTCTGTGGACACCATACGCCTTACCAAGCTGAACAGCGATCACCTCTGGCTCGTGTCGGAGGGCTTTGCCGGGAGCGGACTTGGCGCTCAGGCCCGCCGCCGCATAGGCGCTATGCTGGCGCTCGACGTGCCGCAACTGAACATGCTGGCGGCGCTGACTACTCAGGGCCAGCTCAAGATTGGCGGCTCGTCGTTCATCGATGGCACTGACAACACCTACGCGGGCTGGAGCTGTCCCGCGGCTGGTCCTTCAAAACCGGGCATCGCACTCCCAGACTCTACCGACATCACCACTTCCGGCTGCGGCGGGCTTTCGTGCGTCGTCGGTTCCCCCAAGGTACTGGAGACCGTTGTGGCTGCGGACACCAACACGTACTTCACGTACGGCAGCTCGGACTGGGCCGACCTCACTGGTATGGCAGGGACCGTGGAACCCCCCGGAGCAACGCGGAATGGCATGCAGGAGTCGTATACAGCCGGCGGTGCCTGCAACACCGCAGACCCAAACAACTGGGGTGACCCATACAAGGCTCTTAGTCCTCCTGCCGGGGCATGCGAGAATTACTTCCCGATCATCTACGCAAGCGGAAACCTAAAGATTGCAGGCGGCTACGGCCAGGGAGTGCTTCTGGTTGAAGGCGACCTGGATGTACAGGGTGGATTTGAGTTCTACGGGCCCGTAATCGTCCGTGGCATGCTCAAGACCGGCGGTACCGGAGGGCACTTCAATGGGGGCGTGATGGCAGCCAACGTGGATCTCGCTCAGAACACAGTGCTGGGTAACGCGGTGGTCAGCTACTCGAGCTGCACGGTGATGAAGGCTTTGTCCGGCAGCGCTATACCGACCATTGCGCGCGGACGGTCGTGGGTTGAGGTCTATTAGCAGGAAGATCTCAATTCATCGCCGAAAACATTGCTGGGCATGACGCCGCGGTCACACTAGTGAACGCGGCGTCTTGTTTTCAGGCAGCGGCTCCTGGAATGCTCCGCTAGAGGGTGGCGCTCAATGGAGGGGCCGACAGGACCCTCAGCCCCCGCTCGATGCCTGCTGGGCTGCGTCGATCTCGGCCAGCCAACGAGCCACGCGAGACGTCTCGGCGCCACGAGGCAGCGACTAAGCGGCAGATATGGATAGCACACTTCAAGTAGATCGTTGCAGTCTGCGATAGGAGCGCTAGGAGAAGATGATGCTCCCGCCTCCACCATCGTTGCCGAATCTCGGGTTCACGATGTTGTTATAGATGGACCCGAAAGTGTAGCTGAGGCCGAAGCCGACGAAATAATTGTAGGAAGTGGCAAGTAGTCAGCGGCGCAGCAGAACATCCTCATCACAGATGGCAGCCTTGGACAAGAAGTCTCCTTGGTTTTTTCGAAGATCGTAGTGTCCCTATAGCGCTGAGCAAGTCAGAAGAGGTGGTCTGAGGATTTGAGACAGCGGGTGTAAGTGGAAACTGGCGCTCTCAGAGGCGAAGATATCGCCAACCAGGAGACTGTTTCCCGATGCGACGACCCCGACGGAACCACTCACCCGCATTCAAGGCCAAGGTGGCCTTAGCGGCGCTCGACGGCAATGCCACTCTCTCGGAGCTAGCCCAGCGGTTCGACGTGCACGCCAACCAGATCGCCGAATGGCGGCGCCAACTCGTGGCCCACGCGGCGGAAGCTTTTAGTGATGGCGAGCGCCGCGAGCTGCCGATCGACGTGAAGGCGCTCCACGCCAAGATCGGGCAGCAGGTGCTGGAGCTGGATTTTTTGGCCAACGCGCTCGGACGCGGCCCCGGTCCGAGCGGAAAGCGATGATCGACCGGGCGCACCGCCTTTCGGTCGCGCGGCAAGCCAAGCTGCTGGGGCTCTCGCGCGCGTTCGTATACTACGCCTCGCGACCCGTGCCTGAGAAAGATCTGGCGCTCATGCGGCGCATCGACGAGCTGCACCTGGAGCTACCCTTCGCGGGGAGCCGGATGCGCGCGATCTCCTGCGTGGCGAGGCCGTGGTGACCGGGCGTGAGCACGTGCGAACGCTGATGCGCCGCATGGGCATCACGGCGATCTACCGGCGGCCGAAGACGACGCGGCGGCACCGAGCGCATGCGGTGTTCCCGTATCTCCTGTGCAAGCTCACGATCACGCGACCGAATCACGTGTGGGCGGCCGATATCACGTACATCCCAATGGCGCGCGGGTTTGTCTATCTGGTCGCGATCATGGACTGGGCGACGCGGAAAGTCCTGAGCTGGCGCGTCTCGCCGGTCCTCACCAGCGACTTCTGCATCGCGGCGCTCGAGGAGGCGCTGCGTCGCTTTGGCACGCCGGAGATCTTCAACACCGATCAAGGCTCACAGTTCACGAGCGCTGAGTTTCTCAACGTTCTTCGCACACACAAGATTCAGATCAGCATGGACGGCCAAGGCTGCTGGCGAGACAACGTCTTCATCGAACGGCTCTGGCGATCGGTGAAGTACGAGGAGGTCTACCTGCACGCCTACGACACCGTGTCCGACGTCCGGGCCGGTCTCATGCGCTACTTTACCTTTTTCAACCAACGACGACCGCATGACGCGCTGCGTCGTGCCACCCCCGACACCGTGTACTTCACATCACTGCCAACAACCCCAACTTCACCCCGTGCCATTCCACTTATCCCCGCTGCTTGAACTGTCTCAAACTCCTAGGCCACCTCTAAGTGCAACCTTTATCAGCAGTGCGAAGGAACGACCGGCCCCGGAACTCTTGAGTGTACGAGCGGTCCGGGCTATTGCATCCAGGGAGATACGCCTTGCCAGCTCAAGCATCTGACCGTCTCGACCGTTGGTCCCGATGGCTCATTCCGAGCCACAGCTTCCGAAGCGATAAGCAGTTTACCCGTCGCACAGCAGCTAAATTTGGCTCAAGGCGCGGTCTTCGCATCGAGTGCTAGAGTTTCAGCCCGAGTCGGCGGCGGCCCACGCCCTGGTACGGTTGGGGCATTCCGCCATGTCGGGTGCGGGAACATCATTCTTAACAGAATTTATTCTACGATGGTGGCTGCAGACCTCCGGAGCCGAAGCAAGCGCGTGATCCTGTAGAATCTGTCTCAAGAGAACCCTCGGGCACATCTTCTATCCAGTTAGGATAGGAGAGACATTCTCAGTCTGGCTCTGCGGTCTGTTCTTGACGACAATGCTGTCCATAGCGACGAGCCCGTCCGCGCAAAATGGATGCGCTGCCATGGACAACGCATCCTGCGCGAAGTACAACCGCGGTGGTTGGGGCAGGGGCGGGGAATGTGGGAGCCTTCGATCAGCGCCTAACAAGGGCTGGTGACAGCGCCGCCTTGCCTAATGATTGATCGGCGGAAGTTATCCGTCGTTAGACTTCGAGGGCTTGAGGTCGTCGAATAGCCCAGGCAGGCCTCTACACAAGTGGAGGCACCCTCGAACTCGTAGGTTTCGCGTTTTCAGAGCGGAGGCAGTGACCGTGAACTCAATACTTGTGCCCCGTTCGTGGCGTTTCGCCGCTTGGTGCCGCGCCTATTCGCAGATGGGCGTGGCGCTGATCCTTACGCCATTTCTTGGGTGCTCACTAGCGCGGCCGGACGCAGTTTCTCGCGGCCCGCTGGTTCAGCGCGCAGATCTGCTCGTTGCCAAGGGGGAGACAGCCGCAGCCTTGGCTCTGCTGGACTCAGCTGTTCGCCTCGAACCCTCGAATGCGCTGGCATGGCACCGCCGCGGCATGCTAGCGTGGGCGAAGGCGCGCCCACACCGGAGTATAGTAAGGCCGATGAGCGCGGAGAACATCGACCTGTTTCGAACTGCCGACACTTCGCTGCGCCTAGCTCGACGCCTGGCCCCTGATAGCGGCCGGTACGCACTCGATCTAGGGAGATATTATCTCAGCGGAGATCTGATCACGCTCAGGATCCGCGCACTTGGTCAGTTCAGTCACGCGCTGAGAGCAGGGCGGCGCATTGGCGACAGGGCGCTCGTTGCTGCCGCAAACGACGAGCTGGGCATGGTACACTGGAGACGGTATGAGTCTCTGGCGGATCGACGTCTTCTTACGGGATTGAACTTTGTACAGGCGCAGGCACTCGTGGTTGAAGCACGGAGCGCCCATTCGCTGCTAACCGAACGTAGCGTCCCGCTGAAGCCACCAGCGGGGCTCGGCCAATACGGGGCTGCAGTTGCACGATTCAAGGAGGCGGTCCAAGCAGACCCGGAATATCCCAGCGCTTGGCGCCACCTTCACATGACACTCGCTGCAAGTGGTCAATGGGACAGCTTACGCACGAGTGCGCTCAAGCGGCTGGACGTAGCCAGCCACGACCACCTGGCGTGGCTAGCTCTGGGACTTGCCCAACATCGCTTGGAGAACGCCGCGGAAGCGACACAAGCCTTTGACAGCGGGCTTGCAATGTCAGGAGAAGCAGAGCGCGATCGTCTCACCCGACTCTCACGAATCCTGAAGCCGGCAGATTCAGTGCGTTATGAGAGGATGACAGAGGAGTCGCGCAATACACTCGAGACCGTTTTCTGGATGACGGCTGATCCGCTTGCTCTCACGCCAGGCAACGAGTACCGGCTGGAGTTTCTGGCTCGGGTAACCGAAGCCGAACTGCGCTGGTCTTCGGACGACTTCAATCTCCATGGGGCAGATACAGATCGAGGACAAGTATGGATACGATACGGGCCGCCAGGAATTGTTGGGGCGTTCGCCGCTAATCCGGAAGCGACGGAGAGCTGCAAACTGGACGACGTGAAAGAGCCTGCGCCTCCGACTACGTCGCGCGATCGAATGTACGATCCGCCGCCCGAGTCGTATCGCATGATATGTACAGCCGAATCGGAAGTCGGAACCCCCCTTCTGGTCTGGTATTACCCGGCAACAGGGCTCCATTTTGTGTTCCGGGCACCCCCAACGTATGGCGTCGCCTCCTTGGCGGGAGCGTACTCACAAGTGGCGCGAGATGCCCGAAGCGTCGCACCAGTTAGCTGGACCAATCTTTCCGTTGCACGCCACCAGATCGACTCCATTGCACTCGTTGTGTCGCGATTTCGTGCCGCCGCCGACTCGACGGATGTGCTCATGGTGGCGGAGATATCGCTGGACAGTTTGTTTCCAGATTCGTCCGCGCAGTCAGCCCCACTGGAAGTAGGTTTCTTTGTCTATGACGAGCACGGCGGACGAGTTCTGGGCGATTCGGCTCGGCGAATTCTGCAACCAGCAGAGCTAGAGTCTCCGCTGCTGCAGACGTGGCGCAAGCGTTTGCCAGCCGGCGCTTTTTTCTATCGCGTCGAAGCTCTTCAGGTGAAGGATCTGCGTGGTGCGCGCGCGGTTGACGGCCTGCGTGGGCTGCCTCGGATCGGCTTCGGTATCAGCGACGTGCTACTTTCGGAGCGTATTGGGTCGCGCGGCCGTGAAGCGGCGCGCTGGAGCGATTTCATCATCACGCCCAGTACGGGGAAGTTCCGCCGAGACACGCCCTTTTCTTTATTGTGGGAAACGTACTGGCTCACCGAGCGTGAGGGAGCGAACCAATACCGAGTGTCGCTAACTATCCGGCGGGAACACGGCGAAGGGGTTGCAGGGCTGGTGGCGCGCGTGGTAGCTGGCGCACAGAGCATCGTGGGTCGATCCGCGACTGGCGACTCTCGAATCGAGATCGCCTACGAGCGCAAGGTGGCGGCCAACCTCACGCACGTGGACTACTTGTCCCTCGATCTTCAGCGCGCACCGCTCGGCACGTATCGAATCCGCCTTACGGTGACAGACATTCTGTCAGGGCACTCGGCGGCGACTGAGCGGCAGATATGGATAATGGACTCCAAATAGATCGCGAAGCCTGCCTCAGGAGCGCTAGAAGAAGATGATGTTCCCGCCTCCACCATCGCTGCCAAATCTCGGGTTCACGATGTTGTTGTAGATGGACCCGAAAGTGTAGCTGAGGCCGAAGCCCACGAAATAATTGTAGGAAGTGGCAAGTTGCCGGCGGCGCAGCAGAACATCCTCATCAGAGATGTCCGCTTTGGACAGGAACAGCTGGTCACGGACCAGCGAGACGCTGCCGAACATGTTGAACGAAAGCCCTTTCAACAGACGGACGTCCAGGCTGGTGAAGAGCTCAGCGCGCCACTTGGCCGCATCATGCAGATAGTGTGACCCATCGAGCGAAGTAAAAACCGATCCCCATTTCTGCTTGAGGCTCAGATTGAGCTCCAGCGACTGGTTCGCCAGGGTCTCCCTGGTTTTCTCGAAGATCGTCGTGTCCCGGTAGCGCTGACCGCTCAGGCCCAGGGAGTATCTGGCCGTCAGAAGCCGGCGGGTGGATTCATCGTACGGATAGAAGTTGTACTCCACGGCGGGCCCCAGGCTCAAGCCCAACTCCTGGTTGGAGAAGGTCGACGAAGAGATCCCGGCACGCCCTCCGGCTGACCATCGTGAGCCAAGGCTTTTCACTATCAGGCCCGACGCGCCGTGGCTCCGCTGGTAGTTGGCGGCTGTTCGGCCTTCTCCCAGATCGAACGAGCTTTCGTTGTAACTATTCTGCAGAGAGAATCTCAGCTTCCAGGCTTCAGTCGTGCGGCTCGCTGACACCGAACTGAAGATATTGCCGAAATTCGACGTCTCCTGACCGTTGAAATTGCCGTTGACGCGCGCCTGAAACACCCAATAGTTCCAGGGATCCACGGCGCGAGCGCTGGCCTGTTTGCTCGTGTCTGCAGCCGCGTAGGAGATCTGCAGGCGGTCGCCAGCTGGGGTCCTGGAGACGAACGGGACGAGCCCCAGCATGAACGTCCGGGAAAGCCCGCGACGTATAGCATCATCTGTATCGGTCTGGCGGGACACGTAGACAAGGGTGTCCTCGCGTCCCGCGAATCTCTCACGACCAATGAAGGTGACCGTGAATTCTACGCCACCGGCGCCGGTGGCACGCGTACTCGCGAGAAGGTGAACCTCGGCGACCTGCCTGTCGCGCACCCAGTTCACGAACGTGATCTCGGTGCGGAAAAAATCAAAGTCGCAGTAACGCGAGCGGCAGTCGAGATAAACGCGCAAAGGTGCACCCGCGTCACTCGCGGTAACGCTGGAGTCCTGCGCGCGTGCTTCTGAAGTAGCAACAACACGGAATGCGGCGCCCATGCCGACCAGACAGCAAGTTCTCAGGATCATCGCCGCTGGTTGTTTCAGCCTGCCACGACCACTTCGGCAACCGATTCTACCGGCACCACATCCCACTCGTTGCCGCACCTGAGGCATTTCCGGAACTCACCACGCGCCTTGCTCACCTTCATCTCGGCGCCTTCGTAGTCACAGTCCGGACAACGTTCAAGCACCGGCTTGTTCCACGCCACGAAGTCGCAGTTCTCGTTTGCACAAGCGTAGAACGACGTGCCGCGCTTCTTTGAACGACGCTGAACCAGATCGCCGCCATCCTTGGGACACTTCACCCCTGTGGGAAGCGAACGCGTGCCCCGGCATTTCGGGAACTTGCTGCATCCCAGGAACTCTCCTGCCCTTCCCTGCCGGATAACCATGTGCTCGCCGCAGAGATGACAGATCTCGTTCGTTGGAACGGGCTTCGGCTTGTCCTTGAGCGGCCTGGTGAACGAGCACTTCTTGGGATGCCTCTCGCAGGCGATGAACGGTCCAAAAAAACCACCGCGCGGCTCGAGCTTTCCGCCGCAGTCGGGGCAGCGCTCATTCGCGAAGCGACTGAGATCGTGAGCATCGGCTATGAGCACTTCATACTTCACGTCCTTGAGCGACAGGCTGAAAGGAGCGTAGAAATCCTCGAGCACTCGGCGCCACGTAAGGTCCCCATCCTCAACCTTGTCCAGCTCCAGCTCCATATTTGAGGTGAAGCCCACATTGAAGATGTCGGGAAACTGCTTCACCATCACTTTTTCCACCGTCTCGCCCAGCTCGGTGGGGAAGAAGCGGCGCTGGTCCAGTCGCACGTAGTGTCTGTCAACCAAAACAGAGATTATGGACGCGTACGTGGATGGCCGTCCAATGCCCAGGCGCTCAAGCTCCTTCACAAGGCTAGCTTCGGAGAAGCGCGGCGGAGGCTCCGTAAAGTGCTGCGTGGGCGTGATAGATCGCACGGGGATGCTCTCGCCAGCGCTGATATTGGGAAGCGCCTGCTCATCCTCGAGCGCCTTGTGCTCTCCCGGCTCGTGCGCCTCCCGGTAGAGCGCCAGGAAACCCTGGAACTTGATCACGCTGCCCGTGGATCGGAACAGATAGCGACCGAGGTCAAAATCCACTGTCGTGGTGTCGAAGACGGCCGGCGCCATCTGCGACGCCATGAAGCGCTGCCAGATCAGCTGATACAGCCTGAACTGGTCGGGAGAGAGGTATCGCTTGACGCCGTCTGGACGGCGCACAGCGTCCGTCGGCCGGATGGCTTCGTGCGCGTCCTGCGTGTTCTGCTTTCGCGCGCTGCTCCCCCCCCCACCATATAGCTGAGGGCCACGCGCGAGAAACTCCTTCCCAAACTCCGCTTCCACAAACGCCTGCGCACCCCGCGCCGCGCTCTCGGCGACCCTCGTGGAATCGGTTCGCATGTACGTGATGAGACCGACGCCACCCTCATCTCCAAGCTCGATTCCCTCGTACAGGTCCTGCGCTACACGCATCGTCCTCTTCGAACCGAAACCAAGTTTCTTGGCGGCTTCCTGCTGGAGCGTGCTCGTGGTGAACGGGGCAGCCGGGTTCTTGCGACGTTCACGCCGTTTGATGTCCGTGACCGTGAACGTGCGTCGGCCTTCAAGATCGGACAGAATGCGCTGCGCCGTAGCCTCGTTCGCGATCTCGGGTTTCTTGCCGTCTATCCAGTGCAACCTGGCCGTGAACTGTTGGCCCTCTTCCTCCAGCAGAGCTTCTATAGTCCAGTATTCGACGGCCTTGAAAGCACGAATATCGCGCTCTCGCTCCACTATCAAACGAAGGGCAACCGTCTGCACGCGCCCGGCTGATAGCCCCTTTCGCACGGTCTTCCAGAGCACCGGGCTGGCCTTGTAACCGACCAGGCGGTCCAGGAGACGCCGTGCCTGCTGAGCCCCAACCTTTCGCTCATCGATTCGGCCGGCGTTCGCCACGGCATCGCGCACGGCGTCCTTGGTGATCTCGTGAAACAACACGCGTCTCACCTGTGCTCCGCCGCGACGGCTCACCAAACCCGCAACGTGAGCGGCAATCGCCTCCCCTTCACGGTCAGGGTCCGTGGCCAGGAATATCTCACTCGACTCGCCAGCGGCCGTCTTGAGCTCGGCGATCGTGCGCTCCTTCCCGGGGATGGGCTCGTAGACGGGCTCGAAACCGTGCTCGAGATCTATCCCGATTTTCTTCTTGGGAAGGTCGAGTATATGGCCGACAGTCGCCTTCACGCGGTAATCGCGACCGAGGTAGCGCCCTATGGTCTTCGCCTTCGCCGGCGATTCGACAATCACCAGCGCTTTGCCCCCGACGCTGCCGTCCCCTCCCCCCCCACCGTCACTGAAGTCCACGAGCCCGCCGCGACCCTTCCCGCGTTTCGATTTACGCGTACCGCGGCCAAGAGCGGTGGACTTCTTCGGTTTGGCTGCGGAAGTAGCCCGGCTGGCCACCGCTTTCTTTCTGGTTGCCATTACTTATCTCAGTCCAATTCCAGGTCGCCGGTTAAGCGAGGGTCGGTTAGGACGTGTACGTATGTGTATATAATGATTGCCGTAGCCATAGCGACATCTCTGCAACGCAGACATATCCGGAAAGTATCATCTAATGATTGTCCGGAACCCGGGCTGGAAGCTATTGGGGGTCCGTAGCGCGCACAAGCTGAGCCAGGCGCGCCACAACTTGTTGAGGCTCAAGGGCATCGACGTCGAACGCCCAATCGGCCGACTCGTATACCCTACCGCGCTCAAAAAGGAGCTCTTTCAACCTGGCCAGCGAGGGAGGCTTGCCGAGCATTGGGCGCGAGACGGGGGATAACCCCAGCCGCTGCAGAGCCGTTTCAGGCTTTATCCGCAGGTAGGCTATTCGAGACACCGGCCGCACCATCGAAACAGCCTCGCTGTTGGTTACCCAGCCTCCTCCCGGGTCCAGTACCGCGCGCCCGGTGCCGCTTGCAGGGACGCCAGCATAGTGCGATAGAAACTCGCGTGTGAGCTCGACCTCGAGATCGCGAAAGTAGGCCTCTCCGTGAAGCTCGAATATCCGCTGGATGGAAAGCTTCTCGCGCTGTTGGATTCGCGAGTCGAGGTCTACGTGCAGCCATCCAAGAGTTTCGGCGAGCCTGGCGCCAACGGTCGTCTTACCCGAGCCCGGCAACCCTACGAGAACAAGGTGGCGCCATGCAGCGTCATCTCCAGTCACCTGTTCCGTCGTCCGATGTGCGCGATGTACGCGTCGTAGTTCCGGCGTGCTTCCGACAGCGAATCGCCTCCGAATTTCTCCAGGAAGGCCTGCGTGAGAACGAACGCTACCATTGCCTCGGCTATCACTCCCATCGCGGGCACAGCTGTGACATCGCTTCGCTCCGCAACCGCGGCGGCCGGTTGGCCCGTTGCAAGGTCCACGGTATCCAGGGGACGCATTAGGGTACTGATGGGCTTCATGGCAGCGCGGATGACGAGCGGCTCCCCGGTGGTCATTCCACCCTCGAGCCCGCCCGCGCGGTTGGAACGCCGGCGGATGTTACCTGTGATTGCGCGATCCTCTGCCGGAAGTATCTCGTCGTGCACCTCCGCGCCTGTCCGGCGCGCTGCTTCGAAGCCCATTCCAATCTCCACACCTTTCACGGCCGGTATGGACATTATGGCGGCTCCAATGCGACCGTCGAGCTTCCTGTCCCAGGACACATGTGAGCCGAGTCCCACTGGGAGTCCGTCGCACACAATCTCGCATACCCCGCCCAGAGTGTTGCCGTCGCGTTTTACTTCGTCGATCCGGGTTATCATCCGCGCCTCCGCATTGCGATCCAGAGTTCGCAGCGACGATCCGTCAGCGACTTCATTTATTACCGCCGGCGTGGGCTCCGGGCGAGCGGCATCCACTCCGCCGAGCTGCACGACGTGGCTTCCTATACTTACCTTGAACTCAGCGAGCCAACGACGACAGATCGCTCCAGCGGCCACGCGAGCCGTGGTCTCGCGGGCCGACGCGCGCTCGAGGATGTCGCGCGCATCGACGCGGTCATACTTGAGCGCACCGGTAAGGTCAGCATGACCGGGCCTGGGACGCGTGACTGCGCGGCGTCTCGCACCGGGATCGCCATCGTGCGGCGCAGAGTCCATTACGTCGCGCCAGTTCTCCCAGTCTCGGTTGCGAATGAGCATAGCGATGGGCGAACCGATTGTTTCGCCCGCTCGCACGCCGGACAGGAACTCTACGGCGTCGCTCTCGATCTGCATGCGCCGGCCACGACCGTAGCCTTGCTGTCTGCGTGCCAACTCGCTGTTGACGTGCTCGGCGAGAAGCGGCAAGCCAGCGGGCATGCCTTCCAGTATGGAGACGAGCGCGGGGCCGTGAGACTCGCCGGCAGTGGTGAAGCGGAGCATGGGAAAGAAAAAGGGTGTGGGGTGTAGGCTGTGGGGTGTGGGGAAACCCCACGCCCTACCTTACACCCCACACCCTACACCCGACACCCGCTTTATCGCAACACCCACATCCGCTCTAGGGCAAGTTCAGAATGTCACTCGCCCGTATGTCTATGACGATGAGTCCCTCGGCGGTCAGGCCAAAGACCTTGAGCACGACAGCAGGATTGTCGCTGGGGAACCGGTGGGTGACGCGGATCGGCCCGTACAGGTTGGCACGCACCGGAAGCGTTCCACGATTCGTGTAATGGAAGCTGTCGACGATCTCTATAGTACCGTTTGCCGAGGCGACGAATGCGGTACGAGTCGGATCGTTGAGAGACGAGTACCCCCCGTTATTGTCGGGGTGGAACGCGATTCCAGCACCGGTGTCGAAGGTATTGACCTTGCCTTGGAGCCTGAGATCGTACGGCGGAGCAAGCTCGAAGAAGTACGATTCCTGGCCGTGCGCAGCCGCGTTGGAGCTGTTGAGATTCACGGCCAGTCCGTAGATCTCCTCGGAAGCATTATTGACCAGGTCCCTGACGGTAATTCCCGGCGAGAACCGCGTTCCGGGGTCCTGCACTGTCATCACCCGGCCGGCTCCAGGCGTGGCGCCTTCGCCGAACGCGATGAAGCGGCGGTCGCCGCCGGCGGCCACGAAAGTTGTGTCCGCCAGTCCAAGCGTGCGCACGTCGAGGCCTGAGATCGCCACGACATCCGCACCCAGAGACCGTAAGGCATTCACAGCAACTACCGGATCGTTGCTACCAGCGCAGTTACCGCTTCCCGAGCTTCCAAACGGACGGTCGCAGATAAATATGCTGTCCGTTACGGAGTTGTTCAGGCCGGTCTGGAGGAAAATGCTGTCGGCGTTGAAAAGAACCACGTGGCCTACCCGTCCCCCTGCAGCGTACTCCCAGATCTGCTGCGTCTCGGGTTGTGGCAGCCCGTTGTAGGCGTAGCGACGCAGCGTTCCATCAGGAGCCGACGGGGTCGGCTTCGTGGAGTAGTAGATGTCGCTTGTGATGGATTGCGCGATGAATTGTGGCCGGTCCGAATAGTCGACTATGGTGATCTTGATTCTCGCGATACCAGCCTCATCGAGACTCGACTCAATGTCTGCGACGAACGTGTTCGTGGTCTTGATGCGCCGCGTTGGAACTTCCGCCACGCCGGTGAAGCTACCGGAGCCGATGAACACCCGGCTGATGTTGGTACCACCGGAGTTCGCGACCAGCAGAGTGTCGCCGCTGTTGTCGACGAACATACCCCATGGGTCGGATCCCACCGGCACTTTTCTGGAATTGAAGATCTGAGTGCTTCCTTCCCAGGCTTCCAGGCGATCGAACGTCATGTTGGACACGTAGGCACGTTGACGCAAAGTGTCAACCGCGATGTCGCCTGCGAGTCCTCCACTGGGTAAGGAGAAGGTGCGTCCATAGACCACGAGGGTCGTGTCGGGCCGCGCGAGCGAAGCCGTACCCTGAGGAATGGTTCCGCCCGACGGCAGTGAGTAGCCCACGTTGCCGCGGGAATCGTAAGCGAACGAGGTAATGACGACTTTCTGTCCAACGAACGGCGCGGGTATGTTGAGGGCGATGTTCTGAACAACGTCAGTGAAAGAGCCGCCGACGATGACGCTATCTCGCTTGATGAACGAGCCGTCGCTTTCGCGGGTCATGATGAAGCCGATGCGATCGATGCCGCTGGGGTCGATGGCTCTGATGCTGACAGAATCGTCGGCCTCGACGCGCGTTCTGATTGTCTGATACACGAGTGGACCTTGTGTATCGGTGGCGAGCGACTGCACGGAAACCACGACGCTGGCGCCCGATCCCGGCTGGCCGAGATTGTCAGTTGCAAACGGAGTGATGGTGAACGTGCTGGGGGCCGCAGTACCAGCGGGCACCAACAGGGTGTCGACGAAATACAGTGTGTCAGGCGGTGAGGCTGGCGTCGGAGCTGTGCGTGTGGCCGTTACGGAGCCCGTTACGTTGTAGCCGAGCGTGCGCACACCATCGCGATCAACAGCACGCAACTCCACGACTATCGAGCGTGATGGAGACGCTACCGCGCCGAAGCCCGGGCGGATGATCTGAACCTGGGGGCCGGAAACCACCTGTACGCGCCGCACGACCACGGAATCATTGCCCGCAACGTCGGTGACGCGCGCTATAAGATAGAGCGGGCCCGTAACGGAGTCGCTGGCACTGCGCGGAACCATGAGGCGTGTTACGATAGTGTCGCGTACGGCCGCGGGGAACGAGCGCGGCTGGCCGCCGACGTTCACCGGAGCGAACACGGTGTCGTACCGCACAGTTGTGTCGACCACACCAAGGTTGGGATCACCAACGGTGGAGATGCCGACGATGGAAAGCCGCGCCAGGCCGACGTTGTCCGTGATGTGAACGACGGCACGCAGGCTGCTACCCAGCGTGATATTTGAATCCGCCGGCGGGGACAGGAAATCAAGTCCCGGACCGATGGCGTCCTGGATGGAAATTGAAACGCTAACACGCGAAACCGCACCGTTTCCGGTGAGGTCGCGTGCGAAACCGCGCAGCTCGTACGTGCCAGGGGGTATCGAATCGTTGACAGTTGTACCCCACGTTCGCGAAATCGTGGTTGGGCTGGTGGATAGCGCGGCCGAATCGGCTTGCCACACGTTCACTATTCCCGTTTGCCCGATCTGCACGATCTGATACCCGATCAGGCCGACGCCCGAGGAGTCAGATGCGCTGATGGTAATGGTGATCGGGTCGCGGGCTCGATAGTTCGGGCTGCCGGTTGGGGCAATAACGGAGACCCCGGGCGCTGAAGGATCGTAGGCCGTGACGGAGCGAATGGCAGATGGCGCCACATTGCCGGCGCCGTCGATGGCAAACGCCTGAATCTGGAGCACCGTTCCACTCAGGGTTCCGGAAAGCGGGACGGCCAGTGTCTGATCAAACTTGGGTGTGGCCGAAGTAAAGATCGTGTCGAGCTTCACGATGCCGTTGACGACGACGACGATCTGCTTTAGCGACAGATTGTCGGCGGCGCTGACTCTCACGTCGAGAGGCTGGCCGACATCCACCGAATCGAGAGCGGTTGTCGGTATCGTGATGGAGATTACAGGCGGATCGCGATCGGGACCCGCGAGCGACGTTCGAGTGGTGTCGCATGCTGCAAGGAGAGCGGCAACCGCGAGAAGCGCAGTGTAGCGCAGGCGTGAAGCCATTGGCGTCGAAGTAATCGGCGTCATATTAGTCTCAGTGACTTAGCGGTCGCCCTGCGGCGCGCCTAGTTTCTCACCGTCATCCACGATGTGGGGTGTTACGAGGATCAGCAGGTCGCGCTTCTCTTCCTGGGTGCGGGTCTGACCGAACAGGCGGCCTATCAGCGGCAGGTCGACCAGCAAGGGGATTCCAACTTTAGATACCGTTACCTGCGTGACGGTTAGACCGCCTATGACCGCGGTTTCGCCATCGCCCACCAGCAACTGGTTGTCGGCGCGCTGTTTCTGGAATGTGAAGCCGAGGTCGGACGCGGCTGCCTGGAGGTTGGAGCGCTCCGAATGCAGCGTCATCAGTATCTGCCGGTTGTTGGTGATATGTGGCGTGACCGACAGGATTATGCCTGTCTCCTTGAAGCTCACCGTCGCACGCGGCGCCTGATTCTGTTGGCCACCCTGGCCTACGGACCCGAGGTCTATGACGCGGATAGGCGTTTCCTCACCCACGAGTATTTCGGCCTGGCGATTGTCGAGGGTGACAATGCTGGGCTCCGCCTGAATATCGGCGAGACGAACTTCCTGAAGCGCGTCGATGAACGCGGTGAGGTCGAACTTGCCTATCGCCGTGGAGAAGATGAGCTCGAGCGCCGGCTGAACGACTCGCTGGCTTGCGTTGGAAACTGCTGCCAGCGCGTTTCCGCCGAGGTCGATTATGTTGGTATTCCTGTCGAAGCTGGTTCCGCCGCCGAGCGCGTCCGGTATTCCATCGCCGTTAGTGTCCACCGGCTTGAAGGTGGTGGGGTCGGTGCGTTGAACGAGCTTGTTGAAGAACTGAGTCTGGCTGCCGAGGTCGTAGGTGAGGCCGAGGTCTTCGATGTTCGTGCGGTTGACGAAGATGATCTTGGCCTTGATGGCGACCTGTGGAGTGCGGACATCCAGATCGCTGATATAGGTTACGATCTCGGCCAGACGTGATGGCACATCGGTGATTATCAGCCGGTTGGTCGAAGTATCGGCACTGACGGAGCCGCGAGTTACGCATCCGCCTTGCCCGCCACCCGCCGCGCCCGCGCCGCCGGCCGCAGCGGCACGAGCGCCGCAGTCCTTGGAGAGCAGGCCGCGCATGGTTTCCACAAGGGATGCCGCCCGGGCGTAGTTCACTGGTATGATCTGGGTGGTCAGAGGCTCCAACGCCTGCTGCGCGGCGATGGCCTCATAGCTGTCCACCGTGATTATTCCGTCCTGATCCTCTTTCGCGGCAAGACCCTGGGCCTGAAGAATGGCGCGCAGCGCCACGTCCCACGGCTGGTCGCGAACTTCAGCGGTAACGGTTCCGGTGACGCCCTTGCCTACAACTATGGTGCGGCCAGAGAAAACGGCGAACGCGGCCAGCACGTCGCGAATGTCGGCGTCCTGGTAGGTAACCGTGATGCGGGGCTGCTGAGTGCCCTGCGCGAGAGGGATAGAAGCACCGCGCGTTCCGGCGGCTTTGTGAACCAATGAGGGAACATCGAGTGTTGCGACTTCGCCCGTGGCCGCGGTGACGAGCGGCATGCTTGCGGTAGCCAGCTCCGCTGTCGCATGCCATGCGGCGAAGGGGGGGGAACCTAGTACGCCGTTGTCGATCGTGATGCGAACGTCTTTCTCGCTTCGCGTGACTGTGTATTGATGCGCCTTGTCCATATCAATGACGATACGGACCACATCAACCTTGTATTGGGCGAGGCGGATATTGGTAATTCCGCCCCGGACGGCGCGATCATACCATCTCGGGGGCATTCCAAGCGTGGCACCGCGGAGATCGAGGACGATACGCGGCGGCGAGCCGAGCGTGAAATCCTGGATGTCCACCGACCCGTCGACAGCAATTATCACCTCGGCGCGTCCGGTTGAAGGGACAACGCTCAGCGATTTCACCTCGCCGGGGTTGCGGTTGTGCGCCGTGGCCGCATGGGCGATGGTGCCGCTTGCGACAAGCGCGATGGCCGAGAGTCCGACCAGCGTCCAGACTCGCCTCATTGCATCCTCTCTTTTGTGGAATCATTGAGCGCCAAGACCTCCTGGCGACTGAACCCGAACTCTTCCAGCACGAACGTGATTGCCCGCGGCTGGATCTGCGCGACGCGCATGCGCCCGAGCGTCTGGCCTACTTTGACGCGATACTGCTCCTTCGTGGAGAGGTCGCGTAGAATCGCCACCGAGCGTCCCGTGGGATCGTACACGACCCCCACAAGCTTGAGATCACTGATCATCGGTCGAAGCTCACCACTGCTCATGAGCGAGAGGAACGGATCACGCCGTCCCTGCTGCTCGTAGGAGAACACTTCGCGCTCGAGCGAGATTTCCGAGCGACCACCTCGCTCCGACACTGATATCGCACCTGCGGACGCCGCACCTTTAGTCGCGCCGGTAGCCCTGGGAACGGCTGCATCGCTGGCTGGCGCTGCCGGAGCAGGAGACTTGCTTGGCGCCCCGGCGGCGGAAGCTCGACCTGGAGGAGTCTTTGACGTAATAGCGCCGGTAGGCCGGGCAGCCTTCTTTTGTGGAGTGGCCTGGTCCTGCTGCATGGCAGTAGTGTGAGCATTTGTGGCTTTGACCGCGTTGTTGGCCGCAGTCTTGGCCTTGCTCACGGACGGCATCGATTGCGCATGAGCCAGTTCTGGAGCGGTTGGGCCAATGACGGCTGCAAGCAACACAGCCATGCCAAGCACCGTGACGGATTTTGGATGACGATTCATCATTCCGTTCCCCCAGTTGTTTCGCGCTTCGGCATCTCAGGATCCGGCTTGCGCGTCACAAAGGTTTGAAGCTGAAACCGAGCTTCGATCACGGCTTCGCCTTGCTTCTTTCTGGAGATAACTGCCGGAGTACTGTTTGGCGCTTGAAGGACGAGGTTCACCGGAATAACGATCCGTGTAAGCGAACCGACGTTTGTGAGAAACGCAGCGAGATCGTGGTAGTCCCCCAGAATCCCCACGCCGTATCGATAGGTGTCGTACTGCTCGCCCTCCACGACGGGTTGCGGATCTACTGTGGCGAGGTCGAGTCCGACACGCCGCGCCGCTGTTGAGATCTGCTCCAGCAGCGCAGGCACCTCGTTCCCGTTCGGTACCAGAGTGCGAATGAGGTCGAGGTTCTGGCGGTACTCGGCCAGCTGTCTGCGGAGATCGCCAATGTTACCCTTCGCCATCTCCGCCTTTGCCTTCTGATTCAGGGCCACTACCGCATCAAGTCGCTCCTGCTTGGCCTGGAGCTCGACCGACCTGGGTGAGTACACGAAGTACCAGAAGGCTGCGGCCGCAACAACCGGAAGCAGTGCCAGAAGCACCATCTTCTGCTCACGTTGTCCCCTGGGTAATAGTGCCATGGCTACCTCACCGAGAGCGAAACGGGAACGGTGCGGATTGCCGAAGCGTCCGGCACCTGATATGCCGCATCCAGCTGGAACTCCGTGATCTCTTTCTGATCAATCAGAACCAGACTGGATTTCACCAGCTGCACGTTCTCTATGAACGGCGACCCTTCCATGAGCTTCATGAACCGGGTCAGCGCCTGAATGTCAACGGTGTTGCCGATGATTCGGAATTGCACCTTCGGCGTGGTGTCGACACTATCGGATTCTACAGCGGCCGTGTCACTCTTCGTGCCTGCGGTGGCGGGCGGTGGTGTTACAGGCGCTATGTTGGTCTGAACGATCGAGCTGATCCACGTGTAGGGCGGAAGAGCGCGGCTCACTTCATCCATTATGTGGGGCCAGATGAAGCGCTTGTTGTCGAACGACTTGATCAATTGCACCTGGTGCAGCACCGAGTCGCGCTGCGCCTCAGCCTTCCGCTTCTCGCGTATGACGCCGGCAAATCGAATCGAATCCTGCTCTGCCTTCTGGAGGCCGGCGTTCAGGGAGTGCTCCCTCGCCCGCTGCATCCAGAACATCCCACCGATCGCGAGGACTGCGATAAACACCGAGGCTACGGCCCCGGCAAGGTAGGGATCCTTGACGCGAGAAGCGGCGTCGGCCGCGATTTGTCCGAGATTGATCCCCGCACTTCGGCCCCGAGGTTTCTTGCCGGAACCGGGAAGCAGGTTGATTTCGATCATGGCGTGACCTTCAAGGGTACGTCAGGCGACCTGGCGGAGTGCCAGCCCAATCGGGAGCATCAACAGCGGCGCGACGTCGTCAATGACGAGCGATTCGAAAGCCCCGTCACGCACACGCAAACGCTGCAACGGATTTGCTTGCTCGACCGGAAGGCGAAGCCGGTTTGCGAGCGCTTCGGTGAGGCCCGGGACACGCGCGCCGCCACCACATGTATAGACCGCCTTGAGCTTGTTAGCCGAGCGCGCGGTCGTGGCGAGGAACTGAGCAGCTCGTTCGACACCCACCGCTATCTCCTCACCGCGTGTGTCCGTTACCGATTGCAAGTGAGGAGACTTGTCGTAACCCTGCAGCAGTGCGTCTGCCTCTTCGGCACTGAGGCCACGCTCGCGTTGCAGGTCTTCGCGAAACCGCCTTGTTCCAATCGCGATGTCGCGTGTAAGAACCGGAATCCCATCGTCGAGAAGGTTGATATTGCTGACCTCATGCCCGATGTTCAGCAGGCAAACCACGCCGGACATGGCGTCGGGATAATTGAGCTCGAACGCGTTGTGCAGGGCGAATGCGTCAACATCCACTACAGCCGGTGTCATCTCGGCGTCCGTCAGGAGCTGTATTTTTCCTTCGATCAGATCGCGCTTGGCTGCAACAAGCAGCACGCTCATCTCCAATCCATCCGCATCCGGATCGAGAATCTGAAAGTCCAGTTCCACGGACTCCATGTCGAACGGCACATGTTGCTCGGCTTCCCACCGGATGATCTCGCGCGCTTGCTGTTCCTTCACGCGATCAACCTGGATCTTCTTAATGATCACGTCGCGGCCGCCAACGGCAGTCACAACGACCTTGCTCTTTCCCTTGATTCCCGCGGTGGCGAGCGCGCCTCGGATCGCATCGGCGACGATGCCAGGGTCCATCACCTCGCCTTCAACGATTGCGTCTGCCAGAAGCGGAGCAATTGCGACCTTCACTAGCTCGGGCTCTCCCTTGCCATGGTCGACCACCGCGACCTTTATCAGTCCCGAGCCGATATCCAGGCCGATTGTAGTCTTCTTCCTACCGAAGGGCAGCATTTGTTGACCGGTGATGTGCGAGTAGACGATCAGACGCGAGGAATCGGAAATTTCTGTTGAAATGCGATTTGCCAGACACTGATGAACGCGTGCTGCAAGTGGAAAACGGTTTTGCTATCTGTCACACGACTGGACAGGGCCAACGTAACAGAGCTCGACCACACAACAGGTCCCAGGTAGCAGGTGACAGGTAACAGGTGACAGGTCACAGGTAACAGGTGACACGGAACCTGTTTCCACTTTCCCACAGCCTGTTGGTTGACAGCCGGTTGAAGAGACGGCTCAGGGCAGCTCGACCCACGAGTGTCCTGAAGTCAGGACAGGAGTTGCGGCAGCCTGAAGCGATCTGGCGAGCACGCAGCCTGAATAGCTAATTGACGATCCTGTGAGATCAGCGTCAGCGGCCATCACCGCGCCAACAAAACGCGTGGCAGAACCACTCGTGATCAGCCGGCCACGCACTATTACCGCGCCGTAGAACTGGAATCCGCCCGTGACGTGCAGGTCACCATCCACGAGCAGCATTCCCTGTCCGTGACCGCCCGCGACAAAGAGATCGCCTTGAGCGTGTACGATGGGGAAGTGCTGCTCACACGCCCCTGGCGGAGCCATCCTACGCGGATCTCCCCAGTTGTGCGGGTCGGAAACGTTGCATGCTCCGCCCGCAGTGTAGGTCTCGCGCACTGCCGTTAACGTGGCTCCGCCAGGAATCACGGCGCCGGACATCGCAGTGAGATCGTTCCAAGTGAGAGACCCAAAGGTGAAGTGAGTATTGGTGTCTGCCGCGATTGGCGTCTCGAGGATGGGCGGCGTGCCGCTTACGCAGCCGGCGCAGGCTAGCGCGACCAGCTGTGAGGTGTCGGCCATGGCTAGACCAGGGATAGGGCTAACCGCCGCCGGACAGGTCCAGCCGACCGCGACGCTGTCGCCACCATCAATCGAGGACTTTGTGCCTAACCTCGCGCCAGCACGTACTGTCAGCGCACCGGGCTGTGCCAAGACTGGCGTGGCCAGCGATATCGACGCGCCAATGCGGCGGCGAGCCCAGACTCCGTAACCACCCGTAGAAAAGCCCTCAGATGCGGCGAAAAACGAATGGCTGTTGAGCTTGGTGATCCTCACCGTATCCACAGAGCCATCCCCTGGTAGCAGCGGTTGGACGATGACCGTGCCCACACCAATCGCATTCCATTGTGGGCTCCAGCCGCCGCGTGCCAGAACGGCCGCCAAACCATACTCGGCCGCTGTGAGCGCTCGCGACCGCAGCAGCATGTCGCGGCCGGTTCGTAACTCCTGGCCCGCCGCAAAGAAGACTCCTCCGACCATGACGCCAATCAGAACCAGTGCAGCGAGCGCAACCGCCAGCGCGAATCCATGCATGTTTGGCGCTCTAGTACGAGTGGTCATCGGTTTCGCACAGCGAAGACAGATGCCAAGGAGTCACGGTATTTCATGGGACGATTCCCGGATGATCTGATCATAGAACCGGTTTCTCCACGAACCATTACGTGTATGCGCGCGATCAGCAGTGGGTTGAGAGTTGGCGTCCCCGACCGATCGAAGTAGGCTAAGTCCAAACCTCCGGCCGCTGGTGACAGATACGGCCCGCTCACAGGTTGAATGATCGAGCAAGGCATTATCCTCGCCGGAGAGCAATCGAAATACCCGAGGTACCACTTGGTGTCTGCCGCCTGGAAGAGCTCGAGCCTCGCTCTCCGAAAGATTCGGATGGAAGCACCATCGACCGTCGTAGGCGAAAGTGGCGGGGTGACGACCAAGGTCAGTCCATTCGCCGCTTCGGCCGCGGTTACCGTGAAGCCGCTGCTTTGCGGGCAAGTTCCCGGGCCCGGATTGCTTACCATCGCATGGAGGTTCCATCGATCATCGGCGGTGTCGGGGCTCAAGCCCTGGTCGTGGATCCAGAGCGAGTCGCCCGCCATTGGAGTGTCCGAGAAAGATGTGAGCCCACTTCGGGACGCCAGAACGAGAGGCGGCAGCGTGATGGTTCCAGTGCCCGCTCCCGTGCAAACCACGGACGTGCCTATCCCGCCACGGTACTCAATGAAGGTCTTTCCTGGCGAGTATATGTCGCCATTCGCCGGAGATAGTCCGCGGAGCTCGGTGCCAAGAAGACCAGCGACCTGGCGCACCGTGCCACGGGTGCGGATGATTTCCGAAGTGTCGTAGAAGAAGCGCTGCTCGCTTGTGAGAACCTGGGTGAGAGTCACGGTTACGAGCCCCAGAACGGTCAGCCCCGCAACGGTCTCGATGATCGTGAAACCACAGCGCTGAAGGCTGCACGGCGGGCGAAACGCGCTAGGGATCTGTCTGCTCTTCAACACAGTATCAGGCTCCGGTAGGCGTACAGACTGCGTCCGGTACCCGTTGGCAAGCTGATGGAGTCCACCACATCGAACAGCCCATTGCCACGCGGTGTAACGTTCCAACTTTCGCGGACACCACGTGCCGTGTAGGCCCCTGCTCCAACGGGGATCGCGCACCCCGCGCTTCTGAAGGCTTCGAATCGGGATTGGGCCATCTCAGCAGCAGTACCCCGACGCGCGCCGTCTCCCGACATGCGAGCGACCGCCGCCGAGGTTCCGGCGAGACCCAACACTCCGACAACAAGCACGAGAACAGCGATCACAAGCTCGATCAACGTGAATCCGCCGTGGAGCTCGGCTTGAGGGCTATACTGATGTCGACGTAGCAATGCTGAATGCGGTGAGAGGTCAATGAGGAATGCAGACCAGACGATCTGGTGTGCGTGCAACCTAGGTTGAGAGGATCGCGCTTCCGGCATCGAAATCGCGCGCCCGCAGGCAAGTCGTTGCTGAAAAAATGCCTGGTGAACCGCTTTCAGATCGATAGTCCATCGTCGAAGCACGAACTGCGATGAGCTGGCATCAAGGACGAACACGCCACGGATCACACGGACGAACACGGATGACTGCGAAAGGCGCCACGGATTTCACGGATAAAACACGGACCAGGACCCGCAGCCACGGATTGACGCGGATGAACGTGGATACCCCAAAGCAGCCAACGTATCTGGAGGACAAGTCTTCAGCAGCGCCTTATGATGTTCCGTGCTGGTCCATTCCATGTATTCGGTAGCGCCCCCGGAACAGTATCTCTTCATCCGCGTAATCCGTGGCGCCTTTCGCAACTATCCGTGCTCATCCGCGTAATCCGTGGCTGCGGTTGCGGGCTTTCGTCCGTGTTATCCGTGAAATCCGTGGCTGCTTCAGCACCGAAGAGCGATCCGTTCGATCAGTCCACTAGTCCTTGCCGCTCAGGCCGTACTCGCGGATCTTGTAGAGAAGCGCCCGATGGGACAGATCGAGAATTCTGGCCGCCTGCGTTCGGTTCCCTCGCGTGCAGGTCAGCGCCCGCTGGATGAGTTCTCGCTCCAGAGTTTCCGTTCGGCGCTTGATGGAGAGATCACCGTTGGTCGCCCCGGCTCCTCCTCCCGCTGGACCTCGCGCGCCGGCTGCTGAACGTACCGCATCTGGAAGCTGAGAGGGTTCGATCAGTTCGCCCTGGCACAGCACCACGGCACGCTCGATGGCGTTCTCGAGCTCACGCACGTTGCCCGGCCAGGAGAACTCCACCAGCAATCGCATGGCAGCGGGCGAGATTGCCTGCACGGAAAGGCCGAATCGCTTGTTATAACGGGCAAGGAAGTGACGCGCCAACTCCGGGACATCCTCAGGGCGCTCTCGCAGGGCCGGGAGACGTATCGTCACAACGTTGACGCGATAATAGAGGTCGCTGCGGAAACGGTTCTCCGCGACTTCCGTCTCCAGATCGCGATTCGTTGCCGCGAGCACTCGGACGTCGACTGTACCGGACGTCGTTGAGCCAACTCGCCTTACCTCACCTTCCTGCAGAACTCGCAATAGCTTGACCTGCAGCGACGCCGGCAGATCGCCGATCTCATCCAGCATGATCGTTCCGCCATCCGCCTCCTCGAAGAGCCCGGTCTTGTCGGAGGACGCCCCGGTGAACGCGCCTTTTGCGTGACCGAACAGCTCGCTCTCCAGCAGGGCTTCTGGAATCGCGCCGCAGTTAACGGCGACGAACGGCTCGTTCGCACGCGGGCTTGAGTCGTGTATGAGCCGAGCGACGAGCTCCTTGCCAGTGCCGCTCTCGCCCGTGAGAAGCACGGTGGACGTGTGACGAGCAACCTGGCGGGCGACATCAAGCGCTGCGCGCAGTACGACGCTGCGTCCAACGAGCTCGCTTCCTCCACGAATGGACGTCAGCTCGGCGGAGAGCCGCTTGACCTCCGCTCGAAGCTTCTCCCGTTCGACGGCCTTTCGAAGCACGAGGAGCACTTGCTCCGCGTGGAATGGCTTCTGAATGTAGTCATAGGCGCCGCGCTGCATCGCCGAGATGGCGTTGTCGCCCTCGCTGAAAGCGCTCATGGTGATCACGAGCGCCTTGCCGCCACTGTCATGGTAGCGGCTGAGGAACTCGAGCCCGTCGAGCTTCGGCATGCGTATGTCGCAGAGAATGATGTCGAACTCCGCTTCCCCAGCCTTGCCGAGGGCGTCCTCGCCGTCTTCCGCCGTTACGACCGCGTGGCCGTCGTTGGAAAGAATGGCGGAGAGGGTGTGCCGGAGGGCGGACTCGTCGTCTACGACGAGGATTCTCATCTGCCCTGCTCAGTTGCCTCGCTGATCGCGGCCATCATCATCCGGCCGGATGGCGAACAGCATTACGAACGCCGCGCCGCCTTCTCGCGCAGTGCGCACCCAGATGGCGCCGCCAAGGCTCTCCACGATGCGCGAAACTATGGCGAGGCCGAGTCCAGTGCCCTTGCCAGGCTCTTTCGTGGTATAGAACGGATCGAAGATGCGCTCGCTTTCAGTAAGCGGGACACCCGGCCCTGAGTCGGCCACGACGATCTTCAGTACTTCCGCCGGCTCGCCCACGGTCGACAACCACGCCTTGACACGTGGGTTTGGCTCTCGTCCGTTGTGCACTGCGACGGCATCGCTGGCGCGGCGCGCTGCCCCTCCAGCGAGCGAGCTGAAGGCTGCGCGCTGACTGACGACGGTAACGTCCCCTTTTCCATCCACCGCGTCTACCGCATTGAGGATGATGTTGACGAATACCTGGTCGAGATCGTGCGGATCGCCTGCGAGTGGCGGCACAGTCGAGTCCAGATGCATGCGAAGGTGAATGTCCCGCAGCGCCCCCTGATCGCGGAGGAGCTGAACCACGCGGCTAACCGATCGGTTGACATCTATGTTCGTTACTGTCTTCTGACGCGGGCGCGCATAATCGAGCATGCCGCGCACGATGCGATCGATCCGAGCGCTCTCATGTTCAATGCCACCGAGCATGTCCCTCATTTCCTGAGTGGCCGCCTTGTTAGTTCGGAGCAGATGCAGATAGCCGTTGATGGCGGCGAGAGGGTTTCCCACCTCGTGGGCGACGTTCGTTGCCAGCCGGCCCACGCTCGCAACCTTGTCGAGCCTCGCCGAAATTGCCTGCTCCTCAAGCAGCCGGCTCGTCATTCGATTGACACCCACAGCCAGACGATCGAGCTCCCGGGAGCCACCCATAGGCACGCGGCGCGTCAGATCACCGCCAGCGATGGCTTCCGTGGTAGCAACCACCTTGTCCAGCGGCTCGATTACGAGATGTCTGAGGCGCGAAGCACCGAATATCACGAAGACGACAACATCCAGAATGACCAGAGCTGCGAGATAGGGAGCGCCATCGTCGCGGGCGACGAATTCATCGAACACCATCGCGCTGATCATCGCCAGCAACAGTGCCGCGGTCGCCATCACGGCCAGTCCAACCAGAATCTCCGTCCGAAGTGAAGACGGCTGACGCTCGGGCTTCCTCGGCGGAGCGGTACTTGCTGCGTGAGCGTCGACCTGGATCGCGATTGGCGTGGTGGCGCGCGGGAGGGAAAGTGGCGCCGTCATGCCTCCACTCCGTACCGGGACAGCTTGCGGTACAATGTCGACGGATCGATGCCCAGCACATCTGCGGCGCGGCTCTTGTTGCCACCTTCCGCTTGCAGCACCCACATAATGTATGCTCGCTCCACGACCTCGAGAGTCGGGTTGGAGGGAACTCGCCCGTTGACGAGCGGCTCCGACTTCGGCTGAGTTATTCTCTCTGGTAGCGACGCGACATCGATGATGTCTCCAGGCGTGAGAATCACCGCTCGCTCGAGAGCGTTCTCGAGCTCGCGCACGTTGCCCGGCCAGTCGTAGCACTGCATTGCGTTCAGCGCCGAATCGGCGAGCCTCTTCGTTTCCCCGCCACGTACCGCGGCGGCGCGTTGGAGAAAGAGCTCGATGAGAAGCGGGATATCCTCACGCCTCGTGCGCAACGGAGGAAGGTGTAGCGCGAAGACGTTCAGCCTGTAGAAGAGATCGCCGCGGAATGTCCCGCGTTTCATCTCTTCCTCCAGATCGCGATTCGTTGCGGCTATGAGACGCGTATCTACCGGAATTGCCTCCGTCGCACCAACGGGTATTACCTCCCGATGCTGCAATACGCGAAGGAGCTTTACCTGGGTGGATGGAGTGGTCTCACCGATCTCGTCGAGAAAGAAGGTTCCGCCGGCGGCGGCGACGAAGAGACCCGTCTTGTCCTTGACCGCCCCCGTAAACGAACCCTTCACGTGGCCGAACAACTCGCTCTCGAGAAGATTCTCCGGCAGGGCACCGCAGTTGATGGACGTGAAAGCACCGTCCGACCGGCCGGAAAGATCGTGGATGTAGCGCGAGATCACTTCCTTGCCCGTGCCGGATTCTCCCTGTATGAGAACCGTGGACTCGCTGGGTGCCACCGTCTCGGCAAGCTTGAGCACATCCAGCCATGGCTTGCTCCGGCCGGCAGGGCGTGCCGCGCTTTTCCGCTCGCGCCTGCGGATCTCCTGCTTTAGCGACTTGTTCTCGACACGGAGGAGCCGGTGCTCGGCAGCTCGCCGCAGGATCGCGATGATCTCGTCGTTCACGAACGGCTTCTGGATATAATAGTAGGCACCCGCGTTCACGGCCTGGATCGCCGAGCGCAAGTCGGCCTGAGCCGTCATGAGAATGACGGGCATGTCCGGATCCTTTGCACGAGCTGCGGCAAGCACCTCGATACCGCCGACGCTGGGCATCCGGACATCTGAGAGCACGATGTCGGGTGCAAGTGCGTCGATCTGTTCGAGGCCTTGCTTGCCGCCCTGCGCGACGTGCGGCGAAAAGCCTTCGTTCTTCAGCAGGATTCGGAGTGTTTCCAGAATCCCGGATTCGTCATCGACTATGAGAACGCTCGGCTTGGATTCAACAGCTTCTGTCACGCGGGTTCTCCCCCCCCGTTTGAAGGCTCCCAACGTGGTAGAAGCACGGTAAAGCGCGTCCCCCATCCGTTGCTGTCAACGTATACGACGCCGCGATGGGCTTCGACGGCACGATGCACGATCGGCAGGCCCAACCCAGTACCGCCCGACTTGGTTGTGAAAAAAGGTGCAAACACTTTGTCTCGAAGATCTTCCGGAATTCCAGGACCGTTGTCTGTTATTCGGAGCGCAACTGCTGCGTGATCGAAGTTGACTCCACGGGGCATCTGATCCGAGGACATGGTAGCCAGCTCGATGGTAACCAGGCCTTGCTCCGGGGCCGCCTGCACGGCGTTAAGCGCGATGTTGAACACCGCACGATGGAGCAGGTCCTCATCTCCCTCCACCATGAGCGGGTCTTGCGGAACTGTGCAGCTGACGTTCACGCTGGCCTTGCGGTCAGGGTGCACGGTGGCCAGTGCTGCTGCTGCGCGAGTGATGGAACCGAAGTCGATGCGTTCCACGCGCGCGACGCGTGTGCGGGCAAAATCCAGGAATTCCGAGAGGAGCCGCGACAAGCGATCCGATTCACGCACGATAAGCAGACCTAGAGTTTTGTCGTCATCGGTCGCTCTGGGCACGAGAGCGATCTGCTCGACAGCGCTTCGGATGGATGCGAGCGGGTTTCTGATTTCGTGGGCCAGCGAGGCGCTGAGCTCGGCCACGGCCTCGAGGCGCTCGGCACGCAGCCGGAGCTCCTCAAGGCGCTTGTTATCGCTGATGTCCTGAAAGATCGCGGTGGCGGATGCAGCAACCCGGCTGTCGCCCGAATCCATCGTTGTGGTGGTCAGCCCTATGGGGAACTTTCGGCCGTTTACCGCGATGTGCGCCTCACCCCGCGTCACACGCTCCCGATGGAACACCGCGCGACTGAGCGCGTGCGACAGAGCGGGCGAGATGCTGGTCAGCAACTCCAGAATCGGTTGGCCGATCATCACATCGCTGTCGAACCCGAGAAGTCCTCCTGCCGCCGGATTGGCAAACAGCAGCCTTCCCTTCGCATCCACGGTTATGATGCCGCTTCGGATGTTCGCGAGGATGTCGTCGGCCTGCAGACGTGCCAGCTCGAGCTGAGCTTCGAGCTCTTCCATTTCCGCGTTGTTTCTGCGGACGCGCGCACTCAGGTAGGCAGTTCCCAGCGCCACGGTGGCGAATACGGCGAGCTGTATCCACACAGCCACGGTGGGCGAGTCCTGCTGCAAGACGATCACGTCGGAGACGTAAAGCAGGCTGCCAAGTGCCGCGACCAGGAGACCGCCTCCCACCGGAAGCAGCAGCGACGCCGCCGCGCTCACAAGAATGTACAGGGCAGCGAGCGGAGATTGCGCACCGCCGGTGACGTGTACCACCGCGGTCACCAGAGCGAGGTCGAACAGCACCTGACCGTAGACGAAAGTGGTTGGCAGGCGATGGCGGGTACTTCGCTCGAGACCGAACCACACCGAGGTAGCCGTGAACAGAACGGTGGCTACGAGCGTCAAAGCGGCGATGAGCGTGGCGTGTGCCGCCGCGATCTCCCACACCAGAACCGCCGCTACGAACACCGCCGCCGCTACGCACAGTCGCGCGATGAACATCCAGCGCAGGAGGCGTTTGGGTTGAAACATAGGCACCGTTTCGCGGCCACGTGCTGGCGTGGCAACGGTCCGAATCGTTTCTCTGCCGCGGATGGAGACTTGCATTGAAGCCGGAGGGGGTGAAGTTCCGCCGGTAGCGGACTTTGGCTATATCTTCGACGACCAACTCCCGACGGAGAAACGTGGACGGCACACCTGAACATCTGACGCTTGGATCGATTTCCCTCCGCCTCCTGGCGGTCATCGTCCTTGTTCTCGCGAACGGGTTTTTCGTGGCCGCGGAATTCGGTCTGGTTGGCGCGAGAAAGAGTCGCATAGACGCTCTGGCCGCCCGCGGCGACCGGTCCGCCAAGGCCATTCAGCAGGCCATCGCACATCTCGACCGCTACATATCGGCGACCCAACTGGGGATCACGCTGGCTTCGCTGGGGCTGGGATGGATCGGTAAGCCGGCGCTCGCATCGACTATCGATAGGTTGTTCGCTCTGGTGGGCATCTCGGCGCCGGCAGGTGTAGCGCACAGCGCGGCGGCCATAACAACCGCCTTTCTTATTATCACGTTTCTCCACATTGTGTTTGGTGAGTTGGCGCCGAAATCCATGGCTCTCATCAATCCCGAGGGAGTGAGCAGATGGGTCGTCAGGCCACTGCGTTGGTTCGCCCTCGGGATGTCGCCCTTCATCGCCGTCCTGAACGGGACAGCCAACAGGATACTTCGACTGGTGGGAATGCGAATGCTCGACGAGAGCGCGCGCGTCCATTCGGCTGACGAGCTGCGTCTGCTCGTGGCGCAGACGAGCAAACACGGCTTGCTTGACGAGAGCGACAGCGCGATGATCGCGGCCGTTCTCGACTTTCACCACAAGAAGGCTCGCGACGTTATGAGGCCCCGAACCGAGATCATGGCTATTCACATAGATGCCAGCGAAGAGGAGGTTCGCCAGGTGCTGCGTTCCGAGCGATTCTCCCGCTACCCGGTCTACGGAGAATCTCTCGACGATCTCGTGGGGGTGTTCCTGGCCAAGGACCTCTGGCTGCACGACCGAACGACGCCCTTCTCGCTCCGGCGGCTTGTGCGCGCGGCTCTCTTCGTCCCGGACAGCCGGGCCGCCGAGCGTGTTCTCGACGATCTTCGGAAGACGCGAGCCTACATGGCGATCGTGCTCGACGAGTATGGCGGCACGGCCGGCATCCTGACGATGGAAGACCTGGTCGAGGAAGTGGTGGGCGAGATCGCCGACGAGCACGACCTGACGATGCGCGAATCGGTCGAGATGGATGGGGTGCTCGAGTTGGCTGGTTCGCTCTCGCTCATCGATGTTCGGTCCGATCACAACCTCGCGATCCCGGACGGGAGCTGGAACACGCTTGGCGGTTACGTCTTTTCCAAGCTTGGCCGGCTTCCACGCATGGGTGACCGGGCGGCCTTTCCGGGCGGCGAGCTCGAGGTAACTGCTATGGACGGCCGGCGTGTGGCAGCGGTTCGCGTTCACCGGCCCGCGTGAGCGACGGGCTCGATATCAGCGCGGCCACGACCATTCCGCGCTCGGAGCTGGTTGTTCGCGCGACGCGATCGGGCGGGCCCGGAGGGCAACACGTGAACACATCGTCCACGAGAGTCGAGGTCCTGTGGAACGTTCGAGAGACTCGGGCGCTTGACCAGGACCAACGCCGGCGCGTGATTGACAAACTCGCCTCTCGTATCGACGACCAGGGCTTCATTCGCGTGGTGGCGAGCGACACTCGAAGCCAGCGTCGAAACCGGGAAGCCGCGGAAAGTCGCCTGGCCGAGCTGGTCCGGAAAGCGTTGGTCGTGCCGAGAAGGCGCGTTCGCACCAAACCACCGCCTCGCGCTCACGAAGCTCGGATCGAAACAAAGAAACGTCGAGGGAAGCTTAAAGTGCAAAGAAGGACCAGGGATTAGGGAACCGGGAATCGGGAATCGGGAACGTCAGCCTCCCAAATCCCTAATCCCTAATCCCTAATCCCCAATCCCCAATCCCTAATCCCTAATCCCTAATCCCTAATCCCTAGTCTCTCCACCTTGCTGGTCACCGCCGTGGTCATCGGGATCGTCATCCCAGCTGCTGGAACTGTGATGGTCATTGCCTGATTCTGTGTAGATGACGAACCCAGGTACACGCCCTTCTTGCTAACGTAAGTCATCCCCGATGTCGTGCCGGTGCCGTCGAACACAAGCGCCTGGCCGCCCTGGCTGCCGCTCCCCGTTGTCGTGAGAGTCGCATTGTGTTCCACGCGCAAGGCCTTCTCGCCCCCTACAGTAGTATCGCCGAGAATCTTTGAGGTAGTGACCACCACCGTGGTGATGTCTAGCCCTTCCACCACTGGCTTCACCGTCACCGTATCCACCCATGTCGAACCCACCTTTGGATTCTCCGGGAATGTAACCAGGAAGTGCTTGAGGCCCTGTGCCAGATTCTGGCCCTCCGCATCGGTAAGCGACGACACCGCCGTGTAGGCTTTGCCAAGCTTGGACATGACGCCGTTGACGGTCGTTCCAACCAGCTTGCTGAGATCCCGCTGAGCCTGTGGATTCGACGCGGTCATGACCGCAGAATCAACCGTGAACACGAACGCTAACGAATCACCAGTCTTGGGAGTGAGCGCGAGCGATACTTGCTGTGAGGTCGTGATGTCGATCTCCTGTTTCTGTCCCATCACTTCCTGAGTAGTCTTTCTCACTTCGCTGTGGCGGTAGGTGTTCTTGCCGGGAGTGTAGGAAAAGGTTTTCTGCGCCGACAGCGTCGACTGGAATGCGCCCACAAGAAGAGCGGAAAGCGCAAAGAATGTCGTTCTCATGAAAAAATGGGGTGTGGGGTGTGGGGTGTGGGGTGGATAAGGCGATACCCCACGAATAATAACAGGTCTAACGCGAGGGCGCACGAAGTGTACATTGTCCGGTAATGGGGTCAGTCCGAGTTCGAGGACTGCCACCAAGAAAGACACAGACGCGAGACGCGAGAAGTAAAGTCTCCGAGTTGCGAGAATGAGGCACTTGCCGCTACACGAGCCCGCGTGATTCAGAACATCCGCGCCCTAGGATGGTTAGTTGCGAGAGGGAGCTTCACTCCATCGTGTGGCATGGGCGACTTCAAGAAACTCCTGGTCTGGCAGAAGGCACATGCAATGGCTCTGGACGCGCACCGCGTCGCCAGCCGGATTGTTTGACTCTTATCAGTCAAGTCGTCGAAGTCAGAAAATGCTCTATGGTCTCCGTCGTTATCTGGCTTCTCAGTCAAAGGACAGCAAACAGGCTTAAGTCTTGGTTTCATCCTCGACCCTGAGGCCTATACTTCTGGCGTCTCGCGTCTGCGTCGTTCTTGGTTGACCCTCCGCTCCCCAAACTGACCCACTACTCATTGTACCTGCGCGCACTTCCTCCCTGCAACCATAGCCTGATCCTCTCCAGTGCTGCAGATCGCCGATAGCACAATTCGCGATACGATAAGCAGCGTTTTCGCCGCGCCCGAGTTCAATACCAGCACGCCGATCCGAGACTTCTGGAACTGGCTCCGGGACATGGCGCAGAGAGCCTGGGATTTCGTGCTCGGCCTTCTCGGAATGGCGCAGCGTGATCCTGTAGTGTTCTGGTTGGTCGTGGTTGTTGGCGTTCTGCTTGCGGCCGCGATCATCGCTCGTGCCGCGCAACTCTGGTACGCGCAGCGAGCCGCGCGCACCGCGCGCGGGATGCTGTTCGAAGGCTCGCTCCAGTCCTGGCACGGCACCGACCCGTGGCGCGCGGCTCAGGAGCTCGCGGCAGGAGGAAATTTCACCGAAGCTGCGCACGCACTTTACCAGGCATTGCTGGAAGCAGCGGCACGACGCGGCGAAATCCGGCTGCACTCGTCCAAGACGGTGGGTGACTACGGCCGAGAGCTGCGCGCCCGCTCCTCTTCCCTTCTCTCGAGCTTCCGCTCGTTCGCCCATTCGTATGAGACCGTCATATATGGCATAGGGTCGTGCGACCGGCAGCGGTACGACCGACTCCGCGCCCTGGCCGCGCCCGTTATTCAGCCCGATGGCTGACGCAAGGTTCGAGCGCCTGCTAACGCCCCGCGCAGTACTCGCGGCGCTTGTGGCTCTCGCGGTAATAGCGTACCTCGTCACACCTGAGTCCGAGCTTGGCGGCAGCGATCCTGAGCTGACGACCCACTCCACTCACAACGGCGGAGCCCGAGGACTATTTCTCGTCCTCAGACAGCTCGGCTGGGCGACGGAGCGCCGAACGGTGCCGTTCCGCCAATCGCTGGACAGCACCGCAATCTATCTCGTGCTGGATCCACCTATCCCGTTGAGCGGAGTGGAGGTGCACGAGCTTCTGGATGGAGTCCGCCGTGGCGCGGGCCTGATGGTCTTCCCGGTAAGAGGTACTCCGATGGCAGATTCGCTGCGTCTGGCCCGTTCGCTCGGCGCACCGCACGCGCTCGACTCTGATACCGCCACCAAGACACCTGAGGCGGACTCGATCGTGCGCGGCAACCATCTGGTGGACGTCCGGCATCACCTGCAGAAACACCCGTGGTGGCAGTCCGACACTGCGGATTCACTCGCCGACAAACTTTCGGGCGATACTCTTACTTTGCTGGCTGCATTGCCGGCGTCGAGGGAGGGACGGCATCCGGTCGTAATGGCAATGAGACTCGGGCGGGGCCGCATCGTGATCGTGGCTGAGCCCCGCTTGCTGAGCAACTCATCCCTGCGAGATTCCGAGGCGGGGATGCTCACCGTCCGTTTGCTGGAGTGGTTGGGGGCGCCACCGACACGGCTGGTTTTCGACGAGTACCATCATGGGTTCGGTGAGCATACCGGCATGACGGCCGTGGTCAGGCGTCTCCTCGGCGATACGCCCCCTGGGCGCGTTCTAATGCAGCTTATCATAGCCGCGCTGCTTCTGCTTGGAGCCAGGTCCGCGCGACCCATCGCGCCCCGAGCGCGGGCACGCATAGAACGAAGATCGCCGATCGAGCACGTGGGTGCGCTGGCGCGAGCTTACGCACAGATCGAAGCCACCCCGATCGCTACACGCCGGCTCGTTCACGGCTTGCGGCGGCGGCACCCGCTGGTAGCCCACGACTCAGCGCACGATGAGGCTTATCTTCGTGCGCTCTCCGAGCGGCATCCAGCATTGAGAAACGAAGTAGACTTGTTGATCGCCGCTTCGAACAATAAGCGGCAGACTGATGAGTTCCTGCAGATCGCGCGCGCCATCGCATCAATCGAGAGGACAATAGCACGGTGACGACAGCTGAACAGATCGCCGACGCGATGCGCCGGGTACGCGAGGCTGTAGCCAAGCGAGTCGTCGGGCAGGATCAGGTGATAGATGAGGCGATGGTGGCTTTTCTGGCCCGTGGACACGCACTCCTTGAAGGAGTGCCTGGTACAGCCAAGACTCTCCTGATACGGGCGCTAGCGGGCGCGCTGAATGCCGGGTTCGGCCGGATTCAGTTCACGCCCGATCTGATGCCGTCTGACATCATTGGTATCAACGTGCTCCGGGACTCCGGGCAAACGGCGCAGTTTCACCCCGGACCCGTGTTCACGGATGTCTTGCTGGCCGATGAGATCAACCGGGCTCCCGCCAAAACACAGGCCGCGCTTCTCGAAGCGATGCAGGAACGCCAGGTAACGGTGGATGGAGTCTCGCGAACGCTTGGCGATCTTTTCACGGTGTTCGCAACCCAGAATCCTGTCGAATACGAGGGCACCTACCCTTTACCAGAAGCCCAGCTCGACAGGTTTCTGCTCAAGATCAGAGTGGCGTATCCATCGCGGGATGCCGAGCTTCAGATGCTCGCGAACTACGCCGACGGATTCGACGCCGAGCGAGCGGCCGACGTCGTTCCGGACCCGGTGCTCGACAAGGTTTCCTGCCGGGAGCTGCGTCTGGCAAGCGACTCGGTGCGCGTAGCGGTGGAAGTACGCGAATACATAGCCTCAATCGTGCGGGCCACGCGTGAGGATCAGGCTCTCACCTTGGGCGGTTCGCCACGCGCGAGCGTCGCGCTGTTCCGGGTTTCGCGCGCTGCCGCGTTGTTGGCGGGTCGCGATTTCGTGACACCAGACGACGTCAAGAGCTTTGCGATCTCGGTGCTGCGACATCGAGTGATCGTGGCGCCGGAGCTCGAGGTCGAAGGCAGAAGCAGTGACGACCTGCTGGAAGCGCTGCTTGCACGTGTGCCGGCGCCGCAGTAGTGGCCCGACGTCGCATTCCCTGGTTCCTGCCTACCAGGCGTTTGGCAATAGTCGTTGCCATGTCCGCGCCGGTCTGGCTGCTGTCCGGCACACGCACGGGTGTATTCATAGCTAGCGTTATCGGCGTGACTCTGGCGCTCGCCACGATCGGCGATGCGATTCTAGCTCCGGCCGCCAGCGACATTTCCGTTCGGCGCTCACTGTCACCGTCGGTGGGGATGGGCGACTCGGCCACAGGACAGTACGAACTGCGCACGCGTTGGTTGAGTCAGCGAGTGTTCGCTCGCTGGCCATCTCGTATTCGCCTCGCACTACACCACGCAATGCCCCGTGGGGTGTCTTCGAGCGAGACACTGGGCACCTGGATGGAGGTTTCTGCCAGGGGGTCAGTCTCTCTTCCGTTCACCGTCACGGGTCGCGAGCGAGGCAGGTTCGAGCTGGGCCCGGTCGCCGTTCAGGTTCGCGGACCGCTTGGCCTGGTGCAGCGCGTCATACGCGTCGACACGGACGATCACATCACCGTGGTTCCATCTATGAGCGGAGTGCGTCGCTATCGCCTGTTGTCGCTCCAGCATCGCATGCGAGACGTGGGCGTACGCGCCACTCGCCGACGCGGCGAAGGAACAAGCTTCGCGAACCTGAGGGAGTATGTTCCCGGCGATGACCCTCGCCACATCGAGTGGAAGGCAACAGCTCGGCGACGGAAGCTCATCACCAGGGAGTACGCGGTGGAGCAAGGGCAGACGATCATGATCGCCATCGACGCCGGCCGTATGATGACTCAGCTCGCCGGACCAATGACGCGATTCGAACATGTCCTGTCGTCCGCCATGGTGCTGGCAGATGTCTCCATCCAGTCGGGTGACCGGGTAGGAGCGATCGTGTTCGATCACGAAGTCCGGGCGTTCCTCACTCCGGAAAAAGGCCAGACAGCACTGCGCAATCTGCGCAACGCGATCGCCCCGCTTACCGCGTCGATGACCGAACCCGACTACGCAATGGCGTTCCGCACGCTGGCCGCCCGCCACCGCAAACGCTCGTTGATAGTGCTGTTTACGGACGTTATCGATCCGCGCGCTTCGCGGTCACTCATCGCGCACACGTCCCGCAGCGCCGCGCGGCACCTGGCGGTGGTAGTAGCGCTGCGAAACGACGCTCTGGTAGCGCTGTCAGTCCCAGGCGAGACCGCTTCGTCAAGCGATTTATATGAGAGCGCCGCCGCGGAAGAGCTCCTTGCCGCTCGCAACGAAGCTATCCTGCGTATGAGACGATCGGGAGTATCGGTGCTCGACGTTTCGCCTCACACCATGACGGCGGCGGTCATCAATCAATATCTGGCGGTCAAGGCGCGTTCGTCGCTGTAAGCGAACTCCTCCTTGCCTTCCCCGTCGCGTATGCCGCGGCCAAGGGTGATGTAGAGCAGCACGAGCACGGCCGTGAACAGCGATACGCCGTACTTCCATGACGCCGACAGATCATCGCGTGGCGAGATGAGACCCTCGATCGCGCCTGCCACCAGCAGAAAGATTGTAGCCGCAGCGATGAGCCGTATCGCACGGCGGCCGCGAACCACCAACGCCTCGCGGCGTGTCAACGCTCCGGGAAGTAGTATCGCGCTCGCGATGTGGAGAGCCCCTCCGCCGGCAATGGTCAGAGCCGTGAGCTCGAGCACTCCGTGAGGAGCCACGAACTCGAGCACCAGGTGAGTGACTCCTCTGCTCGCATAGAGGCCCACAACGGATCCGATTGATACGCCGTTCATCACAAGGATCAGCACGGTGAGAATTCCCGCTGTGATGCCCGAAGCGAACACTGTGTAGGTCGCGCTTACGTTGTTGGCTATGATGCTGCCCGCCATCAGGGGCCGCTCGACGTCCTCGATTTTGATGTACCCGCCGGTACCGGATCTGGCGCGCACGATGCCTTCCTCGATTCTGTCGATCATTGCCAACCCGAGGATTTCCTCGCCGGCGCCGGGATCTGCGCGCACGGCGCCATAGACGAGGAAGAGGGGCAGAAAAAACAGGGCTCCGGACAACGCTATGGGCGACACCGAGCTCCGTATCTCTCTCGGAACCGTCACGGTGAGGTAGCGCCAGACGCCAGCGAGATCCAGCGCCTTCTGACGGTACAGGAGATTGTGGCCAGCTCCGACCAACCTGCTCACGTAGAAGAGAGCGTCCGTGTCGCGGTCGCGCGAAGCGGTTTGCAGTCGCGCAAGATCGGTGGCTACCTCACGGTACTGTGAGACGAACTCGCTTACTTCCTGCTCCGATACCCCTCGCAGGCCGTGCATCTTTACCCGCGCGAGAATCTTCGCGAAGCCACTCCATCTGGACGCGCCCTGCGCCACTATGGCGTGTCGCTCCCGGGCCGCGCCTGTCGCTCCTCGCGCAGCCACGCCACGCACACGGGCCGCCTTCTCACTCTCGAAAAGGCGCACGAGCTTTGCAGACGGTTGCCCAGTGTCATGCTGCAGATGACTCTCGAATCTACGGCTCAGCTCATCGGCGATCGCACGACGTCGGTCGGGATCGAGCACGTTCCTCCGCGCGATGAAGCGATCGAGGAGAGCGTACTCGTCTTCGGTGAGCACCGCGGCGAGGGAGGGTTGCGCTTGCGACGCCGCTGCGCTTCCCGTGGGAAGATCGGAAGCGACAGTCACGATTCGCTCTTGAACCACCATCGTGCCCGCCACCATGTCACCGAGTCGCTTGCCCGATTTCGAGATGGCAGCGCTCACTATTCCGACGGCGTACGTGCCTAACGGCTGCATGTCCAGGGCTCTAACAAGATTTCGCACGGCGGAGGCTGCAAATGAGGTCGAGTAGCCTCCGTCCTGCACAACGCGAATGCCCTGGCGTCTTTTTCCTGGCGTCTGGCCATCCCAGAGGCCCTCGAAAATGACGTAATAGCCCCAGAATACCGCCACCTGTGCAATGGCCATGATGCCAAGCACCCAGGCGCCCACGGTTTCGACCTCTTTGCCCAACACGGCGCCGGGGGCGACGATACCCATTACGAAAGCGCCCACCAGGAAAAGCGCCACGGCAATACCGATACAGATGAGATGATCCACCACGGCGGCGGCCGCGCGCGTTCCCACACCGGCAACAGTGTACGAAAACGCCACCTGTTCAGGCGTCTCGATTTCGACGAGCTGGTCCAGCGGCAGCGTCGGAAGAGACGGCTGCCGTCCATGCTGTCGCTCGCTCATGCCGGCCGCTTGACGAACCGGATGTTCTTGACGCGGCCCGCGTCGATAGTGAAAGCCGATACGCGGCGCTGAGAGTCTCGCTCGAATTTCAGAGTTAGGCCGGAAACCGTGAACGAATCGACGCCCGACGGTTGCAGCGGGTCGCGGGAAAAGTTGCGAGCGCGGACCCGCATCTTGCCGCTGTCGGCGTGCAGCCGATACCAGACGTCGAGCTCCTCGCTGTAGTAGTCGCCCGTGAAGTCAGAGAGTTCTAAAGATGCAGATGACGCCGTGGTTGGAACCTTCGACGGCGGAGTGGAGGGTGGAGTTGAGGCGGCGACCACAGCCTTGAGTTGGCGCGCCAGATAGACATCGGCCACCCGGCGTGCAAGTGAACTGGGATTGATGTTGCCGAGATTGCACAGGCAAATAACCGAAAGCTCGTGCTCGGGAAAGCGAATCAGATCCGCGCGATAGCCGGCCCACGCGCCGCCATGACTCACGATTCGCGCGCCCCGATAAGTGCTCACACCGAGACCCAATGCATACGTGAGAGGCTTGCCACTGCTCACCGAACCCGGCGTCTGCAGGGCTTCCAGCATGGCCGCACCACCGACTGCCGGCCGGTAGAAGTTCTGATCCCAGAGAAGCATGTCCTCGATGGTGGTCATCACCGCGCCATCTCCGGTCTGCTCGAAATCCGACATATCTATCTGGAAGCCGCCGGAGTCTCGAACGGCATGTCCGGTAGCGCGCCGAGGCACGATCATCGTGTGGTCGTCGTGAAAGTGCGTGTTGTGCATTCCGAGGGGCTCGAAGATGTTCGCCTTGGCATACTCTCGAAGTGACTTTCCGCTGGCCCGCTTCACTATCACCGAAAGCAAAAAGTAGCCGGAGTTGCTGTACAGGTGCTCGTCGCCGGCCGCAAAGTTTGTCTCCTTCTGGCGGGCGATGAGAGCCAGCGCGTCCTCATCGTCTGTGAGGTCCTCGGTGGCTATTCCCTTGAGGAACATGAGCGTGAGATAATCGCGTAGCCCGCTCGTGTGGTGCAGAAGGTGGCGGATCGTGATCGGTAGCGAGTACGCAGGCATCTCGGGCAAGTACTTCCGAATGTCATCGTCGAGGGCCAGCTTACCCTGCTGCGCCAGAAGCACTACGCTCGCTGCGGTGAACTGCTTGGAGGTTGATCCGAGGTCGAAGACGGTTGTAGGCGTGATGGGTACTCCCAGCTCCAGATTAGCGCTCCCATAGCCGCGCTTGTAGATGAACGAGCCTTTGCGAATCACCCCAAGCGCGCAACCTGGCGATTCCGGCTTGTCCCACTCGGCGAAGATCTTGTCGACCTGAAGATGCAGAGTATCAGTGCGAGGCTGCGGCGACTGAGCGGAAAGCCAGGACCCGCGCCCGGCCAGGAAGAGCGTAGCGAGAGCGAGGATGATAGGACGCATGAAAGGTTCAGTCATTGGGAGAGAAGCGTAATGCACATGGCGATTCCAGTGCGTCATTCGCGGACACACCGGCGTTCATTCTATCGACTGGCCGACGCTTTCCGCCAGCGCCGCCAGTGGGCCGGATTCCTGGCTCTCTGCACCATACTCTGCGCCTGCAGCCCGGCAGGACAGCGACAACCAGCGCAGCGGACCACGCTTATCGCGAACGCGCTGGTGTTGGACGGCACTGGCTCATCGGGCCGCCGCGTGAGCGTCCGTCTGGCGGCAGATCGTATCACCGAGGTGGGAGATCTGCGCGCGAGCGCCCGCGACGATGTTGTGGACGCGTCCGGCCTGATGCTCGCCCCTGGATTCATCGACACTCACAGCCATGCTGCCTCCGATCTTACCGAAAATCGTGACGCCCTCGGACTAGTAAGCCAGGGCATCACCACGATCGTCTCCGGCCAGGATGGTGGGTCGTACTTTCCACTCGACAGCTTCTTCAAGCGGCTCGAGAACCAGCCCGCCGCCGTTAACGTGGCGTCATACGCGGGGCACGGCACCATTCGCTCGCATGTCATGGGCGAGGACTACCGGCGCGCGGCCACGCAGGTGGAGCTGGACAGCATGCAGAAGCTTCTCTCGCGCGAGATGGGTGCGGGGGGGATCGGGCTTTCCACGGGACTGGAGTACGACCCCGGTATATACTCGGAACCATCCGAAGTAATCGCGCTGGCGCGCGTGGCATCCGCGCACGGCGGCCGTTACATAAGCCACATCAGAAGCGAGGATCGCTGGTTCTGGAAGGCAGTGGATGAGCTGATCAACATCGGCCGCGAGGCCCGCATTCCCGTTCAGATATCGCACATAAAGCTCGCGATGCGAAGCCTCTGGGGACAGACAGATAGCCTTGTGAAAGTCCTGGACGCGGCGCGCGCGTCAGGGGTGGACGTGACAGCGGACATATACCCTTACACTTACTGGCAGTCCACTCTGACGGTGCTCTTCCCGGATCGGGATTTCGAGAATCGTGAAACGGCAGCATTCGTTCTGCGCGAGATCTCCGAGCCCGAGGGACTGCTCATGTCCAATTTCACTCCGGATACGACGTACATCGGGAAGACGCTGGCCGAGATCTCCGTTATGCGAAACACCGATGCTGTATCGACGCTCATCGATATGATCCGGGAGGCTGAGTCCATGGAGAAACGGACAGGCCGTTCCTCGGAAAGCGTGATCGGCACCAGCATGGCCGAGACGGACGTGCAGCGGTTGATGCTCTGGAAGTTTGCGAACATCTGTACCGACGGCCAGCTCGCCGGCAGGCATCCCCGGGGCTTTGGCTCGTTCCCGAGGGTGCTCGGTAGGTACGTTCGCGAGCAGAAGCTCATGAGCTGGGAGGAGGCGATCCGCAAGATGACGTCACTACCGGCGCGCAACATGGGAATAGGCGATCGCGGCATCATCGCGCCGGGACTGCGCGCGGATGTCGTGCTGTTCGATCCGCAGTCTGTTATCGACCACGCCACGCCCCAGAATCCCCGCGCCGTGTCCAGCGGAATATCTGCCGTGTGGGTCAACGGCGTGCGGGTCTACGCCGACGGAAAGACTACTGAAGCTTACCCCGGCCGCGTGCTCAGGAGGACGATAAAGCCGTGACAGGCTCGCTGCGTCGCACGCTGGGGCTCCGGGATCTAATTCTGATCGTCGTGGGCACCGTGATCGGCTCGGGCATCTTCATCGTTCCGGCAACGGTTTTGAGGCAAACGGACGGCGCGATCGCGCTGTCGCTGCTGGTATGGCTCGTGGCAGGAGTTCTGTCGCTGCTTGGCGCCCTGACGTACGGAGAGCTTGGCGCCTCAAAGCCGGATGCTGGCGGACTCTACGTATTCATTCGTGATGCGTTCGGCGCGTTGCCAGCATTTCTCTACGGATGGACGAGCTTCTTCGTGCTGGGCAGCGGAGCCGTGGCAGCCCTTGCGGTTGCCTTCACGCAGTACCTTCGCCAATTCATTTCAGTCTCGCCGTTGGGTGCAAAGATCGCCGCGGTATTGATGATATTCGTGGTGATGGTCATAAACGTGCGCGGCACGCGGCAGGGGGCGAACGTTCAGAACTGGTCTACGGGACTGAAGACCGGCGCCATCGTCGTAATGAGCATCCTTCTCCTCGCGATGGGACGCGGATTCTCCCTTCCCGAGACACATGCCTGGCCGGCAGAGGCCGGACCTTCACTGATAGCTGGATTGGGACTCGCGATGATCGCGGTCTTATGGGCCTACGAGGGATGGCACTACGTCACGTTCTCGGCTGGCGAGACTCATGATGCGCAAAGGATTTTCCCGCGTGGGATAATCCTCGGGACGGCAATTGTGATCGCGATCTATCTGTTGGCCAACGTGGCTTACGTGGCCGCGCTGGGGGCCACGCGCGCAGCGGCAAGCGAGCGAGTTGCGGCTGACGCCGTCAGCGCGCTGCTCGGTGCCGGCGCAGGCAAGGCCATTGCGGCTGTAATTCTCGTATCGATGTTCAGCTCGGCCAACGGCGTAACACTCACCGTACCACGTCTCTATTACTCGATGGCGCGCGACGGTGTCTTCTTCGCGAAGCTCGCGGAAGTGCACCCGAGATTTGGTACGCCCGCATTCGCGATCATTGTCAGCTCGCTGTGGGCGATGGTTCTCGCAGCAAGCGGGACGTTCGAGCAGTTGCTCACGTACGTCGTCTTTGTCGGGTTCATATTCTACGGTCTTGGCGCGATGGCGATCTTCACTTACCGCCGTCGCGAACCGAACGCGGCGCGTCCCTTCAAGGTGCCGGCCTATCCAATCACCCCGATTCTGTTCGTGGCGTCCGCTGCGGCGATTGTCGTGAACACGATCCTGACACAACCCGCCCGTGCGGCGGTCGGAATCGGCTTCGTGTTGCTCGGATTACCCGCTTACTACGCGTGGCGTTTCTCGCGCCGGAGGAAGTGATGAACACAGATCAACCACAACAGCGCCACTGATTACGCGGAGAGCGCGGATACGGAATCAGCGCCTTCCGCGGCTGCAGTTTTCCTAGCTCCCGCGTTTTTTGCCGCGAGCCTCACCGGACAGGTCGCCAAACGTCCATGTGCCGCTGAGAACGTCTCCCTGCAGCACCCAGGTTGAAATCAGCCTGTTCTCACCACCCTGCCCGAGAACGGTCATCGTGTTGCCGGAAACCGTGACAGAAGTGAGCTCGATGTGGGGCTGGTCGGGCGTCTCTATTCTGCCGGCGTAGGCGCCGGGCGAGCCGGTGATGTACATCGTGGCGGACAGCTCCTGCCCATCCACCATGGTCGTGAAATCGTACACGCCTACCGGATCGATCGCGGTCACCGCGGCGGGAGTAACGGCAGGCGCCGGTGAGGGTGTCTCGACTTGCTGCGGCGACTGCGCGCAGGCGGCCACGAGCATGCAAGCCATGAGCAAAGAAGTTCGCTTCATGTAATCCTCGATAGATGAAAATGATGAATAGCCCGCTCGACGGGTCAGGCGCGAGCCGCACAACTTGAGGCGTTGACCACTACGGAGCAAGCAACGGCGTCGTTTCAGAGAGGCGCTTTATTACCGCCGGATCCAGATGATGGCCACCATCGAACGTCTCGAACCGATGTGCGATTCCGTGACGTCGAAGACGCTCGCCCTGTTCCGTCATCAGCTGAGCGGTGACCAGCTCATCGCCGCTGCCGCGAACAAGGGTCACACGGCCGTCGAGCGCCGTGTGCGCAGCATCGAGGTCCAGCTCCGGAGGGATTTCCGCGGACCACAGGATTACGTGATCCGGGCGTACGCCTTTCGTGCTCATCGTGATCCAGCGACAGGCCGTGGCGACTCCCTGCGAAAATCCGAGGACCACGAGATCCGTGGAAGCCCGATCGATTCTCGTGAAGATTGCGTCATAAACCAAATCCAGGTAGCGCACGTAGTCACCGATCTCGCTCAGGCGGTCTTCCCGTGTCATCCAGCTTGCGCCCACCCTGTCCGAATGGCCCGACGTACCCGGGAGGTAGAATCGCGAAAGTCCTTCCGGCGCCAACACGACGTGCTTTCCGTCATCCAACACTTCAAAGTGACGAATGAACCGGGGCGCGATCTGCGCATAACCATGCAGAACGAACCACACCTGGCGTGGGAGGCGAGTGAGTTTCTCGTCACCTAGAATGAAGTACCGCGCGGAACGCGGCACCGTGATCCGCGCTTCATGCATCGGTTAAAACGGGTGTGGGGTGTAGGGTGTGGCGTGTGGGGTGTGGGGTATGGACGTGGGTCTCCCCACACCACACCCTACACCCGACACCCCACACCCTGTTTTCTTTCCCATGCTTCGCTTCAAAGCGCCAACAGGAAGAGGTCGTACAGGGCGTGAGTCCAGGCGGTGATGCCGAATCCGCGCAGCAGAAATAGGCCACTGAAAAACAAACCGCCAATGAACCGAAACGTGAATGACGTCAGCTCCAGTGCGTCGCCAAACGGCCCGACGTAGTGAAAGCTCGAGAAAATAAACGCCGCGGACACTGCCGCCACTACACCCGCAGCTCTAACGCGTAGGCCAAACAGTCGCTTCGCCACTAGCGCCAGCGCGGACACGAGCAACACTCTGAAGAGTAGCTCTTCATATAGCCCTGCGCCCAGCGAGATCATCACCCTCGTCCACCAGTCCATTTCAGCTACTGGTCCGAGCGCCATGGACAGGAAGGGCCGCAACAGCCGCTGTGTAATTCCACCGACGACGACACCGAACGCGAGCGCCAGCAGAACCGACTCCGCAAACATGGCGAGAAAAACGGGAAGTCTTGCATCGCTCCCCGCAACCCCCCAGCGGCCGCCATTTCGGCGAACGTCGCGGATCACCAGCCAGAGACTTCCGCCGATGAGGATCGCGCCGAGCAGGATGGGACCGTAAGGTCCCGCAATAGCGGAAAACAGCGTCTTCAGTATCACGTCTGCGCCGTTTCGCACTTCCCCACCTCTGCTGAGGTCGCTGTGGAGCGAGGCCGCCAGCACCTCGTAGAGAATGAGCAGAGGGAGTGCGAAAAGCAGGCTGTAGCGATGCGAGCGACTTGCGCTCCAGTAGCTTTTCAGCTCCATTGCGGCCGGCACTGAGGAAATCGGGGCAGGCGGGGCGTATCAGCGGCGCGATTTCGGTACTACAAGCTTCTCGGCAGTGTGTGTTGTGGAAAAGCGCGCGACCTTGGTGTATGCAAGGCCGCTATCCCTCGCGACCGCGAAGATACGGGCGTCGCTCACACCGGTTGGCCCCTTGCGGTGGATCACCCAGAGCGCCCCATCCGGTCTCAACTGCTTGGCGAGACGCGGGATTCTCGCGAGATCGCGTTCGTTCTCGACGCCGAAAAAGATCAGGTCACTGTTCTTACGCGGCATGTCATGGGCGATGTCGGAAACTCGTCCCGAGAGCGACTCCAGAAACTCGGCGTCGTCAACACCCATGACCGAAACGACAGATTTCGCAGTAACGCCGAGCTTGTCGAGGAGGGGTTTTGGTGGAGCGCTCAGCCGTTCAACCCAGCCGGCGGCAGCGTCGCCCAACTCCAGGACCGCAATTCCTCGATCATGCGTGACGGTTACTCGTCCGCCTGCGGCGCTGACGCTCGAGATGGAGTTGCGCGGGATGCTCAGCCGTATTGGGCCGCGGACGACCAGGTCATCCGTCTCCAGAAGCACCTTCGCGTCCGCGCCGGAATCTCCGACCACGACCCGGCACTTCGTTTCGTATCCCATTGCCGGTGCGAGTGGGGTTCGAGTTCCTAACGCCGAACTATGACGATCGCCTGCGCCCTGGCCTGAGCCGGGTAAGACTCCATCACCGGCCCGGTGAACCAGGCCTTAACCTTCTGACCCACCTTGAGCGAGTCGAAAACAACCGGCCGCGGAATCTCGCGATCTTCCGTGAAAAGGCCGGTTTCCTTCACGATGGTAACGCTGAACTTGGCAGACCCGCTGCTGTCGGACGGCACCTCCTCAATCAGGATAGTGCCCAATCTGCTCGTGCCGCCGGCGGTTATACGAGTTACCGTGCCGCTGACAGCGGGTGTGCTTGTGGGGACGTCCACAGCCTTTCCGGAGCTGCAGGCCGCGAGTACGGTGGCGGCTAAGAGAATAGTCGAGCGCAAGTTAGTCTGACTCGTGGACGGTACTTCTGCTAACCCCGATCTCTTTCCTCGCGCTGGCGACGTCTCGCCGCGGCAGCCTTGAGCTGGCGCGCCTGACTCGGCTTCATGTAGAAACGCTTCTTTCGGAGGTCCTTAAGTATTCCCGATCTAAGCATCTTGCGTTTGAACGCCTTGAGCGCCCAATCCAGACGGTCGCCTTCTTCCAGCTGAATCTCGATCATCTAACCTGCCATGGTTGTTGAGGACTAAGGACGAGTAGCGGGAAAGCTAGCGGGTTTGGCGAGGCGCGGCAATGCGCGATAAACGCAGGTAGTGGGTCAGTCCGAGTTCGAGGACTGCCACCAAGACATACCCAGACGCGAGACGCCAGAAGCAAAGTCTGCGAGTTGCGAGAATGAGGCACTCGGCGCTACCCGAGCCCGCGTGATTCAGAACATCCGCGCCACAGGACGGTTAGTTGCGAGAGGAGCTTCACTAAATCGTGTGGCATGGGAGACTTCAAGAAACTCCTGGTCTGGCAGAAGGCACTGGCTTCTCAGTCAAAAGGACACGAAACAGCCTAAGGGTTGGTTTTATCCTCGGCCCTAAGGTCTACACTTCTGGCGTCTCGCGTCTGCGTCGTTCTTGGTTGACCTTCCGCTCCCAAACTGTCCCTCTACATAAACGCATGCGTCCGGAGTCTTTGTCATGCACGCTGGACACTGCTGCCTTTGTTTCCAGTGCCCCGCCCATGCGTCTTTTTCATGGGGCAGAACGACCGCCTCGTGCTTGATGGCCCTGCGCGCACTGATCACGACACCACCCAATAATCGCGGCTAAAGCCCACCAATGCGATCCGTCAACTCCAGGGTCTGCGCGACCACTTTAGGCGTCGCTCTGGCCACCATTACCTGCTCTTTTCCGACGGACGAGAGTGAGGGAGCCTATGTGACAATCTCGGCAGCGTCGGCGGTGCTCATCCGCGGCGACGAGGCGCAGTTGACAGCGCAAGCCTGGCAACGTGGGGGAGGTGGGGGAGGCATCACGGGCGACTCTCTCGAGTTGAAGAACGTGGACCTTCGCTGGAGCAGCACCGACACCCGCATCGCTACCGTTGTTTCGGCGCCAGGCGGCATTGGTGTGGTGACCGGCGTCAATCCGGGCATCGTTCAGATCCGCGCGGTCGCTCCAGGACTCGAAAGCGGAAGCCAGGCAGCATTCGTGCTGCGCGTCGCGAACCCGCTGGAGATAGATAGCGTTGGCCCCGACACCGTAAAATACGGTGAGAAGCTCACCATGTACGGCGTGGGAGTCGGCTCGCTGTTTTTCGCCGGGCTCGGCGATGGTTTTCTGGCACCCGACAGCTTCTCCATTGCCGGAATCGGGGATGGCTTGAGCCAACAGAGCTTCTGGGTGCTCTACCCATCGAGGACGGGAAGCATATTCGCCGCGGGATCTGGCCAGCTCATCTTCGCGAGCGATTCCACGGTTGTCCTTCCGTACGATTTATATGAGCCCAATGAGGCATCTCCGACTCTGCTCGACCTGACAGAACCGCCGCCCTTCCCTGCGATTCCCGAGATCCGGTTCTTCAATCCGGGCCTCGCGTTCGAGGACATTCGACAGCAGGTCAACGCCGACTGGTACCGATTCCGCACTGCGTCAACATCAACTCCTTACACGTTCGTTTTCAACGCACCGGCGCTGGCGGGCACAAATACCACGTTCCTGGCGGAACCACAGCCGTCGCTTGGACCAGCATCGCCATTCAGGTGGACCATCGGATCGGGGTTTTACCGCTGCAAGGGCTTCGACTTTACCCCCGAGGAGGCGCCCAGCGATTCGGTAGTCATTGCACTTCAGCGACTGCCAGCCAGCGGCGTCGACCTGGTTTCCATATTCGCCCAGGAGGGCCGCTACGTTCTTGCCGTGATCGAGGGTTATGTGACAGCCAGGCCTTCGATCCAGCCGGACCGATTCGAAGAGAACGACATTTGCGACTTCGCCGACGACAATTACGCGAGCGCAACCACGCGAATCGACGTGACGTCCACAGAGTTCGCGGAGAATCTCACGATCGACAATCCACACGACATCGACTGGATCCGATTCAAGGTTCCTGGCCCATTGCCGATTGTGGTAACAGTAAAGGCAGCGCGCGCTGGTTCGTTCCCTGGCGTGGACCGCAGCGACATAGACTTGTACTTACTGACGGTTCCCGGAGGCTCGACCGGACTCGTCGAGAAGGCGCGCGATGTCAACCGAGGCTCGACGTCGGCGATCAGCAGGTTGCTCAATCCGGGCGACTACTATCTCGTGGTCGCGGATTCGGCCGGCTTCGCGACGCACTATGGGCTGTGCATCGTGGCCGGGTCGGATTGTACCTTGCCACCCGCGCCGGCGATCACCAATCCCAGTACGACGTCGCGCGTGAATATGCCGGTGCTGGCCCCACCCTCTCCAATGCCTGCTGAGAAACGTGCTGCAGGCTCGGCCCCAGGCAAGACGAGACGGCATGGCAGGGGTGAAGGTCGCAGAGTAATCCCGTGATGGACTGCGTAACCTGCCACATACCACTGCCTGCGGAAGCCCGGTTCTGCCATAGCTGTGGCTCGGACGTCACGCTTGGCCCATCAGGCCGGGGTGGCAATGCCCATGATGAGCACGATCAGCTCTCCGAGCTCAGGCTACGTCTCGCGCGCACCTTGGCAGGCCGGTATGTAGTGAGAGAGTTGCTCGGTGCGGGCGGCATGGCAGCCGTCTTTCTGGCCGACGATCTCACTCTGGAGCGGGCAGTCGCGATCAAGGTGTTGCCGCCAGACCTGGCTCGAGATGATCGCGTCGTCGAGCGGTTTCAGCGAGAGGCGAAGACAGCCGCCAAGCTCGACCACCCTCACATCATTCCGATTCATCGCGTAGAGAGCGAGGGCGGGCTCAACTACTTCGTCATGAAGTACGTGCCAGGCCGCACGCTGGAATCGTTGATGGCGGCCGGTGCGGTTGTGCCCATGGATTTCGCTCTGCGAATCCTCTGCGAGGCGGCATCCGCGCTTGGACACGCGCATCAGCGCGGGGTCGTACATCGCGACGTCAAGCCCGCCAACATCATGCTCGACGCGCAGGATTCGCTCGATTCTCACTGACTTCGGAATCTCCAAAGCGTCCGAATCAGCGTCACAGCTCACACATACCGGCACGATCGTAGGGACCCCGTATTACATGTCGCCCGAACAGGCGATGGGTTTACCCGTTGACGGACGCGCTGACCAATACTCGCTCGCAGTGGTTGCGTATCAGCTTCTCACTGGCGAGTTGCTCTTCACCGGCGAATCCGCTCACACCATCCTCTTCAAGCATATCTACGACGAGGCGCCGCGCATCACGCTGAAGCGCCACGACGTACCAGCTCACATTGACGCCGCACTCGCAAAGTCGCTTTCCAAGGCCGCAGCAGAACGTTTCGCAACCATGGAAGACTTGCTGACTGTGCTCAATGGCACCGCCTCGCCTCGCCTTCTGTCTTCAGTCGGACGCTCCGCAGCCACGCATTCCGCAGCCACTGCCAGCACCTCGCCGCCAACCCGCAGGACGGCGGCACTTTCACGGGACACAACGGAACCCATAACGGGCAAAGCCCGGCGTACTTCCGATGCGAGCGCAATCTACGGAACGCGGAGGCCGCTCAAGATAGCGCTGCTCGGTGGACTGAGCGTTCTTGCGGTCTCGGCTGCGGCCGCGATGTCGATGCGGAGGAACTCGGGCGAGACTGCCGTACCTGATGTCGTTGCCGCACCGCAGGCGACGGCTGACAGTAGCTCTCTCCTGGGCGTGGCATCTTCCGAGAACGCTAATCCAGTCGCTCCTTTGCCGACTACTCAGCCGGATACCACTTCGATCGCAGGGGATTCGGCGGCCGGAACCGCGGAAATTGAACGTCCGATTCCCACTCCGGCGAAGCCAAAGCCTGCCAACCGCAAGCGGGCCGTCCCAGTCCTCAGGACCGTTGAAGACGAAGTCCGCCAGGTGGCCATGCTCACTGTGCAGGCTGATCCGTGGGGAACTGTCTATGTGGATGGCGTCGAGATCGGACCAAGCCCGATAGTCGATCATGCGCTCGTGGTGGGTAGAAAGTACGAGATTCGCGTGGAGCACGAGGGCTTCAAGACCAGGCGCGAGCTGATCACCGTCAGCGGCCCCAACGCGATTCGCCGTCGCTACATCCTGGAGCCAGGAGGCCCCGAATGAGAAGGCGCGAGATCTTCAGTGCAGCCGCGGTAGCGTTGCTCACGGTCGCTCCCCTTCCCTGTCTCACTGCGCAGACGAGCGGAAGTATGAGCTTGAGACGGGCAGTCGAGGCGTATGACGCGCTCTCGTACGCCGATGCCATCGTGCTTTCGCGCCGAGCTCTCAAAGAGAAGCTGACCGCTGCTGAGCGCGCACGTACTTACGAGCTTCTTGGGTTTGCCTACGCCTCGCTCGACAGCGCACGGCAGGCCACGGAGGCCTTCAAGCAAGTCATACTTCTCAATCCTGACCGCGAGCTCGACCTGGGACGTATCTCGCCGAAGATCACGAGCATGTTTGCTCTTGCGCTCGGCCAGGTGCTCGTGATCCGGCGTTTCGAGGTTGACACTTCAGAGTTTGTAGCTGGAACTGCTTCGCTGCCGATTCGCTTCACGGTTACGCGCACCGCGCGTGTCCGGACCCGAATTGTTGGCGGAGGGAGCGAAGCGCTCGTGGATTCTTCGCTGGGGGAAGGCGTCACGCGGTTGTCGTGGAACGGGTTGATGACGCACAACGCGCCTCCGGCGAGCGGGAACTATCGTGTCATCGTGGAGGCTTCGGCCGGCCGGGACAGCTACGCCGCCAGTGTGCCAATACGAATAGTGGCAGGTGCCGTCGACACAGCAGACCATCTCACATCACTACCCGGCTACCAGCTGTTGCCCGAAACCATGGTGCCGCCGCGCAACTGGCGTCCCTTCGGCGTCGCCTTTCTGGCGGCTGCGGCAATAGCGGGCGGCAGTCTGGCGCTGGAGAACTCCCAGCTCGGCCCAGGCGCGCGCCGCGAGATCACGACCATCGGGCTCGGAACCATGGTGGTGGGACTTCTGGCGAGCGCAAAGCGGCCAGCGCCCGTGCCTGCAACCGCGAACATCCGTTACAACACCCTCGTACGAGAGCAGCTCGCCAGACGAAACTCCGAGATCGCAGTCGAGAACGTACAGCGGCGGCAGCAGGTGAAACTAAGGGTGATGCCGGAACCGCGGCGCGCAATCGCAGCGAGAGCAGAAGGCGCACAATGACCAATCGAATCAGCTGGATTGTTCCGCTGGCGGTCTCGATTGCCGCCGTTCCGGCGGGTAGGCTGGAGGCGCAGCGCGCAGCGGTCGGTGTTCATGTCGCGATTGCCGACTACCGCGAGCAGAACGCAAGTCTTCGCTTTCAGGGTGGCGGCGCGGGCGTTTCGATAGACGCGCGCTACCGGCGCCTTGGGCTGCACGCCGATGCCGCACGTCTTCGTATGGAAACCACGGGAAGCAACGCGGGCAGCGCCGAAGCATTCGATATGACGCAGGTGGGAGTGGCGATCCGCGTTCGAGTGGCTCGCACGGTTGGCTTGGAGGCAGGTGTGACCTCTAGCGAAGCCGAGCCGCGGCACGCGGCGCAGGCGGTGGGTGTTTTGCGGCTCGGTGCTTACTCCGTGCATGCGCTGGCGCCGGGAGCCAGCATGTCCGTGCGCGCCAACTACCTGGCGGGTGCGAAGTTCTCGGGCGGTGGTTCCGCGCCGTTCGGTGTCGCGCTTGGATTGGGAGCATCATACGGACCGGGCTCAGGTCGCATTCGATTCACAGGGGACTTCGGGTTTCAGCGTCTGGATCGTCGGACAAACATTGACGGCCAGAAGTTGAACGTACCGATTCAGAGCTCAATCACTCGCCTGGGCCTGGCGTTGGTGATCTAGGCCCATCCGTACGTCATACTTTCACGGCTTCTACGTCCTCTGACGTAGATCGTAGAAGGGTGGCACTACGCAACTTCCGGGAGTCTCACAGAGGCTTTACTTCGCTGTGAGCATCACCCTCAGGAGGTTCGTATGAAATCACTCTCGCTCGCCCTGGCTTTCGGTGTTCTCACGCTGACCGCGGCCACTTCCGAAGCACAAGAGGTGTTGCCGGTGGGTTTGGGCTCACGCGTCCGCGTCTCGCTAGCCGCGGCGGATGGCGCTTCCCGAATGAGCTACCCTTCGCACAAACCGAGCGACACAAATGTGCGCATCGGTACCATTGCATCAATCAGCGCGGATACGCTGGTGATCAGAGAAGGTAAAGACGGCGCATTGCACACCATACCCATCGATTCGGTCGCAAGACTCGAGATGAGCCGCGGCCGGGGTATGAACGGTCGAAACATGGTTGCCGGCGCGCTGCTCGGCTTCGCCGTCGGCGCGGCAATCGGCGTAGCCACGGCGAGCAAGGGGTCGAGCTGTGACGAGAATAGCATCTGTTTTGAGGAGGACTTCGCGCCGATGGGCGGTGCTTTGGTTGGGGGACTCGGAGGCGCACTTGTCGGCACCCTGATCGGCGCCGCAATGGCCGGAGAGCGCTGGCAAACAGTCAAACTGGCATCGCCGAGGTCAAGCTTTCGCCTGGACGCAAGCGGTCGTGGGCTGTCAGCGTCAGCGCAATTGCGTTTCTGACTTTGGCACTCGTGATCTAGACTGCAGGGCCGCGATACAACTATAATCGCTCGGTCACGCCTCGAGGGGAGGTGCCGGCAAGCCTCTCTTCGAGGACAAGACCGATGCGTGTCGTATGTACTGCGCGCCTACCTCGTGAGTGCTGCCGCGAATTCACCGGCGGAACTGAACCGATCGGCGGGTACCTTCGCAATAGCCCGTTGCACTGCGTCATCCACGTTCGCGGGAACGCTTGGCCGCAACCGTACAAGCCGTGATGGTGTTTCATGCAGGATCTTTGCAATGACTGACTGCGCGTTGGAGCCAGTGAACGGAGAGTCACCAGCGAGCATCTCGTAGAGAACGCAACCGAGGGCGTACACGTCGGCTCGCGCGTCGAGCTCTCGGTCACCGGCCGCCTGCTCCGGAGACATGTACGACAGCGTGCCGAGGAAGGATCCCGGATGTGTCAATCGATCCGCACCTGCCGTGGCCAGCGCGAGCGCAATCCCGAAATCCAGGATGATGGGTTGGCCCTCGTGCAGGAAAACATTCTCTGGCTTGATGTCGCGGTGGATGACGCCTTGTCGATGCGCATACTCGAGCCCCCTGGCGACGTTCTGAGCAATTGCGATTGCTCGGTCGACTGGCAGCTGCCGCTCGCGCGTGATTACTTCGCGAAGCGTCTCGCCTTGCAGCAGCGGCATGACGTAGTAGAGAACGTCGTCCGCCTCACCGGAGTCGTACAGCGCCACGATGTTCGGGTGCGTGAGGTTGGCCGACACTCGAATCTCCTGAAGGAACCGGTCGGCGCCAAGCACCGTCGCCACCTCCGCGCGAAGCACCTTGATTGCGACCTTGCGATCGTAGCGAACGTCCTTTGCGCAGTAGACTGTCCCGCCGCCGCCGCGACCGAGCTCACGCTCGACGACGTATCGCGAGCCGAGCGCATCTTCCAACCGCGGGCCTTCATTGACAAGCGTCGCTCCGCCGTCCGCGCTTCGCCCCTTGATCTGGCCAGCCGTTGCCGCGACTGCAGCGACAGCAACGGGCTCCTCCACTCCCGTGAGTCGGACTGTCGTCAGGGGTGCAAAGTGCAAACCCTTGCCAGCGCACAACTCCCTTACAGCCGACGCGACGAGAATCTCGCCGGGACGCGCCGCGGCGCAGATCGCGCGCGCCTGATCGACCGCGACGCCGAAGAGACTCTGATGACGAGCCACAGGTTCTCCGGCGGCAATGCCGATCCTCAACGAAGGGCACGGCAGCTCTGCGTCATCAACCTTTTCGCCACACTCCCGCTGTATGTCCAAGGCGCATTGTATGGCGCCCGAAGCGGACGCGAAGCTGAGCATCGCGCCGTCGCCTGTGTGCTTCACTTCGCGTCCATCATGCTTTGCCACATTGCGGTGCACGATATCGTCGTGGTTTTGGACCAATCGCAGTGCGCCGTCGTCTCCGAATCTGCTCCCTGCCATTGCACCGTGCCGGTGAGCAGGTACTGCACCCGCAGCTCTCGACCGATCTGCTGCGGTGTCGTGCGCGTGTTTCGGTACGCCTCAGAGCTGGTTCGGGCGATAACGCGAAGTCCCGCGAGGCCTGTGAGCTGTCCGCGCACTTCGTCCACCACACCGTCGGTGAAGTAGGACTGTTGCGATGGGCCGCGGCTCTCGAACGGCAGCACCGCGAGCCGTGCCGGGCCCGCCGAGGAATCCCGTCGGGACGCCCACCAGCCGGCCAGGACCACCGCCATGACTCCGCTGGTGGCCGCGATAAGAGTCCACAAGGATGGTAGGAACACCCTCCTAGCGTTAGGCGCGGCAGTCACTCCGCTGCCCGGCGTGGCTACTCCCTCCAGAGTATCCACCACTTCCCGGGCGCTCTGCGGCCGGTCGGCCGGTTTCTTCTCGAGGCAGCGCCTAACGAGCTCGGCAAGAGCCGGCGGGACGCCGGGGCGATGTTTCGAGAGCGGGTCAGCCGTTGCCGTGATGTGGGCCGCGAGCAGCTGCTGGGCGCTGGCGCCGACAAACGCCGGACGGCCGGCGAGCATCTCGTACGCCATGACGCCCAGCGCGTAGATATCCGCCCGATGGTCGACGTGATCGCCGGCTGCCTGTTCCGGGGCCATGTAGGACGGGGTGCCCAAGGCAATGCCGACTGACGTCTTGGTATGGTGACCGGTCGCCTCATTCACCGCCTTGGCGACGCCGAAGTCCATCACCATCGCGTGGCGGCCGGACAGCATGACATTCTCGGGCTTCACGTCGCGATGGACCAGGCCGCGCGCATGGGCGTAGTCCAGCGCGTCGGCGATGTCGCCCAGGATCCGGACGGCATTCGTGACCGGAAGCTCTCCCGCGCGCACGAGCATCTGGCGCAGGGTCTCGCCCTCGACGTACGGCATCACATAGTACAGGGAGCCTGACGCCCCGGCCGCGCCGGCGATGGCACCGGAATCGATCAGAGTGAGAATGTTCGGGTGCTGCAGCTGCGCAGTGATCTGGATCTCGCGCAGGAAGCGGTCTGCGCCGAGCGCCGCCGCAAGCTCGGGGCGCAGCACCTTCACGGCCACCTTCCGGTCGTGCTTGAGATCATGGGCGAGGTACACCGTCGCCATACCGCCTTGGCCGAGCTCTCGCTCGATCCGGTAGCGCTCGACAAGGGCGGCGGCGAGCTGACTCAGCATCTCATTCGCACCAGAATGGACCTCGACGGGATTCCGGGGTGACGCCCTCGTTTGGGGGGCTAGAGCTCCGCCACTACGTCTGGCGCCGGAGTACACCATGGGTGGCCTTCTCCGACGCCACGAACTGCAGGCATTCGTATCCCAAGGCTCGCAGGTCAACCCCCTCGAACAGTCGCTCTCCTCCACCGAGCAGGACCGGCGCGATTGCAACGTGCAGCTCATCGATCAGGCCCGCACGAAGATACTGCTGTATGGTGTTGGGCCCACCACCAATTCGCACGTCCATCCCGTCCGCTGCCTTGCGCGCCTGGTCCAGCGCCTCGTGAATGCCGCCTGTGACGAAATGGAATGTCGTGTTGCCTTCCATCTGTATGGGCGGGCGCGCGTGATGGGTCAGGATGAACACTGGAACGTGATAGGGCGGGTTGTTCCCCCACCAGCCCTTCCAGTTCATGTCCGGCCAGGAGCCACGAATCGGTCCGAACATGTTCCTCCCGAGGATCCAGGCACCAATATTCTTAGAGTTGCGCGCAGCGAAATCGTCATCGATCCCTCTCGCGCCACCTTTCTTGCCATGCATCTGCCGCCAACTGCGAGTGGAAACAATCCAGTCGTGCAGGGCCTCGCCGCCCACGCCGAGCGGATTCTCAACGCTTTGATCCGCACCCGCTCCGTAGCCGTCAAGCGAGATGGTAAAGCTCTCAACGCGGACTCGCGTCATTTTCATGCCTCCGTTTGGATTGACGCCTAACGTGGACTTCACCGGCTCGCCAAAGGCGCGTCCGGTGCAAGACAGCGTTAGCCGTCGTCTTCATTGGCTTGCGGATAGAGACGCTTCGTCTCTGCTACCGATCGGGCTACCAACGTCTCTAGGACCTTCAGATCGACGTTCGCTAGGCGCCTGATGTAGACACATACCTTCCCAGTCTTGTGCTTTCCAAGCTTGGCCAATAAGACGTCACGACCTTCGAAGCCCGGCGCGATGTAAACAACCAACTCACTTCCCCGCACGGCAAACGCAGTGAGAGCGGAATCGCCTTCGTGACCACTGGCGTACTTGTAATGGTAGCTCCCGAATCCGACGATGCTTGGCCCCCACATCCTTGGTTCTTGCTTGGTAACTCTTCGCATTAGAGCAACCAGAGTCTGGGCGTCATTCCGTTGCTCCTCGTTCGCAATGGCAGCGATATGACTCTCGGCGCTGACTTCTGTGGGTTTGGTCTTGGGTACCGACACATGCGCCTCCGAACGGTTTCTTTCGACGCCTACGCCGAAGTTGAGCTGCGAGCGAATGCCACAGTGGCAGCGAGCGGAGCGAGCCGCCACCATCCGACCGTCCGCTTGGCAGCTCCAACGCAACGTTAGGCAGCGCCTTGAAGGATCTGAATGGCGCCATGCTAGCCCAACTCATAGTTCAGCGTTAGAGGATGTTCAGTCCCGTGTCCAACAGCCGACGTGCCCTCGCCGCGCAGGCTCCGAAGCTCTCCCGTGCCGGAGCCAGGAATGACGAAATAGGCCTCCTTCGCCACGCCGTTCTCGAATACTCCCGTGCGTTGGAGCACGAAGCCGCCCGCTTTCCCTGCAACGTGGCCGACGAACCGCTCGAGGCCGACGAACGTGGCCGAGCCATCGCTGCGGTACATCATCAAGTATTCGACATGCCCCTCGCCCGCGATATCGCCGGTGAACGTCTTTGTGACGGCGGCCCGAGTCAGCTTTGGTAGGTCCTGGCCCTCGCTATAAGGCCTCTCGTCCCAGCTCTTGATGGAGAACCGGGAGTTCGCAACGTTCTTCATGTTTCTACCTCGGTCAGGAAGATCGCCGGCACGGCCGAGACGCACGAGACGGGCCGCCCTGAAGATCCCTGAGTGCAGGGTGAGTCGCCTGATGCAAAGGATGCCTGTTGAGGTGTAACGCCAGAGTTCAGCTGCGAGCAGACCAAATAAGGCGGGCCGCCGCAAGCGGCGCAATCCGACGATCGCTCGGGATCTTGTATCACTTTCGTTGACACTCATGGTTTACGCTGCCCGCCGTTCAAAGGCAACCGGCTGGAGAAGGCATTCGCGACTGACCGCGAGTCTGAGCATCACTGATCGGGCATCTAACACCAGCACCTCGTCGCCGAATGCGCAGCGATCCAGCGCCGATTTGCAATGCGAGTCTCGCGCCCGCTTGCGGCGGTGCCCATGTTGGGCGCGATGGATCTTCTCGAGCAAGTCAAATCGGCGCTGGGCGAGCGGTACGTCGTCGATCGTGAAGTAGGCCGCGGCGGCATGGCTGTGGTGTTTCTCGCCCACGATCGCAAGCATCATCGCCGCGTGGCCATCAAGGTCCTCCGCACCGAGGTCGCCCACCACATCGGCGCTGACCGCTTCGTGCGGGAGATTGAGATCGCCGCAAACATCACGCATCCACACGTCCTGCCACTGTACGATTCCGGGCAGGCCGGCGACATCGTGTACTACGTCATGCCGTACGTCGAGGGGGAAACTCTCCGCCACCACCTCGATCGCGAGAAACAGCTCGGCCTCGACGAGTCGCTCCACATTGCCTCCGAAGTCGCTGATGCCGTGGGGTACGCGCACGGCTTGGGCATCGTGCATCGTGACCTCAAGCCCGAGAACGTGCTGCTCGAAGCCGGCCACGCAGTTGTGAGCGACTTTGGCATCGCACGGGCGATCACGGCGGCGGGTGGGTCGAGCCTCACCGAGACCGGGATCGCGCTCGGCACACCCGCTTACATGAGTCCCGAGCAGGCGACAGGGGACGGACCAGTGGATGCCCGCAGCGACGTGTACGCGCTCGGCTGCTTGCTGTACGAGTTGCTAGCGGGCCAGCCGCCGTTCACCGGAGCGACGGCTCAAGCGATCCTGGCGCGAAAATTGGTAGGCGACTATCCGCCGCTGTCTGTCGTACGCGACGCAGTCCCGGAGAATGTACAGCGTGCCATCCACCGCGCCCTGGCCAGAGTCCCAGCTGATCGGTTCGCGACCGCGAAGGACTTCGCCGATTCGTTACGCGCTGCGGCCCCGCACCGCACCGCCCACTCCCGCCGCTGGCCGGTGTGGCTGGCTGGCGCGGCCGCCCTCGCGATCGTCGGCTTCTCGGTCGGCTTATGGTTGTGGCGTGACACACCGCCGCCACGCACTTTGGCCGTACTATACTTCGACAACCTGTCGACCGATACAGTGGACGCCTACTTGGCTGATGGGCTGACGGAGGAGATTTCATCCCGGCTCGCGGGCATCGGGCGCCTCCAAGTCAAGAGCCGGAGCGCGGTACGCCACTTCCGCGGAACATCGGTCTCCGATCCGTTCGGCGCGGCCCGGGAGCTCGGGGTGCGCTACTTGGTCGAGGGAAGCGTGCGGCGCGCGGGTGAGCGCGTGCGCACGTCGGTCCAATTGGTCGACGCGCAGACCGGCTTTCGGGTCTGGGGTGAGAGCTACGACAGGGCCAGCCACGACATGCTCTCACTTCAGGAGCACATCGCGCGAGAGGTCGCCATTCAGATCTCGGGACGCTTGTTGCCCGCGGAGGAGGTAGCGCTCGCGACGCGGCCGACGGAACATCCGCAGGCCTACGACCACTTTCTCCGGGGCAACTACTACCTCACCCAGCGAACCCCCGCCGCCGTGGGCCGAGCGATCACAGAGTTCGAGACCGCTGTCCGCCTCGACTCGTCGTTCACGGACGCCCTCGCCCGCGCTGCGTACGCGTACGCACTCTACGTGGACTGGGGGTGGGTGCATCCCGGCCTACCGCCCGACTCCCTCTTGGCGCGCGGATTCGCGGCCGCAGAGCGCGCGCTGGCCCGGGATTCGACCGCAGCCGACGCCTGGATGGGGCGGGCGTATATGCTGGCGCAGCGCTACCCCAGGACCCTCGATGGGTCTCGGGAGGCGTTCGAGCGCGCCCTCTCGCTCGACCGCGATAACGCCGAGGCGTGGCACCAGTACGGCTGGTTGCTCTACTACCTCGGCGGTGCGGATTCCAGCGCGGTGGCGGCGTTCCATGAGGCCCTCCGCATCGAGCCGCAGCGTCCGTTCACGCTGCTTTCGATCGCGGCGGTGGACTTCTATGCACGACGGCCCGCCGCAGCCGTGCGGTGGCTGGACAGCGCGCTGGTGATCGACCCGTCGTTCGGCTTCGCGTACGCCTTCAGCGCGCTGGCGAAGCTCCAGGCGGGCGACGGGGCCGGGGCGCGGGCCGATGCGGAGGCTGCCCAGCGGCACAGCGATCCGGTGTATGCGGAGACGGCCCTCGCCGTGGTGCAGGCGCGGCTCGGCGACACCGCCGGCGCGCGGGCCCGGATCGCGGGGCTGACGACGATCGCCCTGCGGCGCGAAACGCTGCCCGTCGAGGAGGGAGTCTTCTTGGCCGCAGCGCTGGCGGCGACCGGCGATCGCGACCGCGCGCTCCGGGTGCTGGAGCGGGTGCGCCCGCGCGGCGCTCACCTGTTCAACGACCTACAGTCCGCGGATCTCGACCCGCTGCGCACGGACCCACGCTTTCAGCGACTGGTTGACGAGTCACGCCCCCCTGGGCGGTGAGACGGCATGGTGGACAGTCCGGAAGGAGCGTACGCTCTTCAGACACCCGCGGTATGATGGTCCGTTTCAAGGGTGCAATCATCTCACATGCCTAATCTGGGTCATCCGACTCCGATGACCGAGCGACCTCTAAGGCCCGGCAGTTCAGTCACCGCTAGCGACCCCATATAAGGAATGGCTACCTTCTCGGCTCATACCGCATCGCCACCGCCCCCGAGCCGAACTCCAGCCGGCTTACGAGCTTCAAGTCGAGACGCTTCGATAGCCCGGCGAACAACGTCGGCCCATGGCCCACTAGCCTGGGCTGCACCACGAACTCGTACTCATCGATCAATTCCAGCTCCGCCAACGCCAGCGGGAGCTTCACGCCTCCCACGAACAGTCCCTTACCCGACTCCCGCTTGAGCTGCTGAACGGCCTTCGCCAGATCCCCGCGCACGAGCTCCGCGTTCCAATCGACCCGGTCCAGGGTGCTCGACACGACGTACTTCTTTGCCGCGTCGATCGTCCGGGCGAAGGGTTCCATCCAGTCAGGCCTCGCCTCCGTTCGCCCCGGCGACCGAAACGCTGCCTCCATCATTTCATAAGTCACCCGGCCAAAGAGGAGGGCATCGGCCCGGTTGAGGTTCTCGACTGCGTGACGATGCAAGTCTTCGTCCGCGAACATTTCACGGTGATCGCAGCACCCGTCCAATGTGACGTTGATGGAATATCGAAGAGGTCGCATTGTGTAAGTGTAAGGGCGATCGCCGGGGCGTCCAGTGCCGCCTAACGCAATGGCGGGTAAGCTGCACGCGGCCCTCGCGCTGAGGTCAAACCCAAATGCCATCCGCGTCAGCTTCACCGCTCTGGTAGAGATCGGGCCCAGGATCCCGAGGGGATGCTGACTTGGTCGATGCACTTGGCTATGAGCGAGGGGGGAATCTAGAGATGCTGCGACGAACTGAACCGAGCCCTAGCCGATCTCAGGGATTCCAAGCCCGCGGCAAATCTTTCGCGCGAGAAGATTGGAGATTTCGGTGTGCCGTGGAACAGCTTCGACTGAACCGGTCGCGGGATTTGAGCCAGAGGGAATGTGATCCGCCTTCTCGTTTCAGGGTACAACCGTGGAGCCTAAGGTGCCGGAGAAGAGCGCCACGTTTCACCGCGGGTTATGCGGCATCCCGGACGTGCACTGTGATTGTTTCGCGCTCGGCATCACTCGGTACGCCACGCAACCCGTCTTCCCGGCGATCCTCCAGGATTAGGACGATTGCTTCTGCCAAGCTAGCGCGTGCCTCGTCCTTATCCTTTCCTTGACCATTCGCGCCAGGCACCTCGGGACAGTGCGCGATGATCCACTCTCCATCGCGCTTGAATACCGCGGTGAACTCATTGCGCATACGACGAATCCTCAGTTGCAAACGCGCTCGACTTGCCGAAACGAAGATAGCGAGCGGCGTTTTCGATGTCTAACGCTGCACTTCAGCCGCCGCCGAGGGCCAGCAGCCCGAGGGAACCGCAAGCGACGCTTGCGGCGGTCGGCTGCAGGTGCTGGTTGGGCGTCACGTCTCTCGGCGGCGCATAGCAGTTTTTCGTTACCGGGCTAAGCCTTCTCGTAGCCACGCGCAATCACGCGCTTGAGCCAACTCGATGACGCGCTGCCCGCGCATCAACTGCGGCATGACGGGCATCATCTCTTGCGCCTGCTGCATGGCTTCCTGGATATTGCGCGCGGCTTGCGCCTGCTGGGCCGGCAACTGCGCGGCGGCAGCGGCCTGTCCGGCCCAAGCGCCTCCCGGAACGATGGAGCTGAAGACCGTCACGGCGCTTTGGGCGGCCATAACCTTCGACGCGGCGTTCAACGCGCCGAGTTTCTCCTGCGCTACCGCACCCATTTTCGCGACGTACGATTGAAGGGCGGGGTCTTTCGCGGCTGCGACCAACTCGCTTTCGAGTGCCTCGCAGCTCAACGACTCGTCGCCCGGCCGATGCGCCCCGGCCTGCGCCTTTTCCAGCGCCGACTGCAAGTCGCCATACATGGTTCCCGGAGTTTGCGCAGAGGTCGACGCGGAGATTCCACCCAGGAGCGCAATCAAGACAGAAAGGCGGAGCATCGCCACAGTTTTTCGTTCCATTTTTCAACCCTCCGCGATGTGTAGGATAGTGAATCTGCACCGTCGTCCTCGCCCAACGGCTTGGCGATAAGCCGGGCCGGCTGTTGCTGTCACCCGGCGACGGCTTCATCGCCTGTTAGGTGGCATCACACCTCCGCGAGTTCACTGCTCGTCTCGAATGGCAGCCCGAACCTTCCGTTCGAGATCTGGCGGAATTGGGTCCATCTTATGTGCAGT